>NZ_LAPT01000043.1 GCF_003194385.1 Pokkaliibacter plantistimulans | reverse complement strand
CTGCTGGCTGCCTGCTGTAATAATCAGCTCAGCTCCCTCAGCATAGGCACTGACTGATGGGGGGAGATGAGCGAGTGCCTGCACAAGAAGTTCTTGATTGTTCATTTTTTCATTCTATTCACGATTCATGAACGATAGAAAATTATGAACACACTCGATGAAAGATCAAGGGGGATGTGACATCTAACAGGCTGTTGAAAAACGTTATCGAGACCGCCGAGACAAGGAAAAAACAGGCGAAAAAGCGGAGTTTAGTGAGCTAAATGAGCATTTTGAGCCTATTTTTGACGCGGTATTCGGCAACGCAGATAGATTTTCAACAGCCTGCTAAACACCAGCAACAACCGCAATGCATTATGCAGAGCTGAAGGTGAAAAGCGCTGAGGAAGAGGCATTCACTGGTCAGTCAGCGCCTGCCACTAAGCGCCGACAGCCTGCAATGGATCACCAGCACACAGGCCAGCAAAAAAGTCATCGAGACGCTGTTTACTGAACTGTTCAGCCAGAATTGGATACTAAGTGAATGACTGTACCAGCCATACCACCATCAGTGACGGTGCATAAAACCAGACATGGATCAGACTCATTCGCTGAAACACATACATTGCCATCAGCATCCCATGCTCGACTGTTACCATGCGCTAACCAGCCTCCCGTTTCACCAATATAGTTAGCCATCAGTATATTCAGGTTATGTTCAATGGCTTTGTGCCTCAGTATTTCACTGTCGTGTGCAAAGCCGTTTTTAGAGATCAAAACGCTCGACAAATATATATCTGATTTCTCTTTATTTGCATCGAGCCAATGCTGTGAGTGCGCAAAGTCAGCACATATACCTAAAAACACCCTTCTCCGCTTCAACTCAAAACTATAGTTTCTGCTACCAGCAGATATAAATTTATCCTCCCCCGGATGAAGATATTGTTTTCGATAGCAGTCAGTTTTCCCTGACGGAAAAGAAACTAACGCGCCTATGCAGGGTTTTCCGGCATCACTTGCCAATGGGATGCCGGATATAATGACCACATTATTATTAACGGCAGCACTTGATAAATCCGCGACAATCGGTGACTCAGAATCTATTGCCAGCTCTGATGCCAAATCCAATTCATAACCTGTTAATGACAGCTCAGGGAAAATTACTATATCCGCACCATATTCGGCAGACAACTTAATACATTCCATATGCTTGTTTAAATTACTTTCAATATCCCCCTTAACTGAGGAGCATTGAACTAAGCTGATAATGAGAGTCCCATTGTCCACAGAAGCTTCCTTAATAAATACAGTGCCCTATTAAGCCAGATAACCTCCGGCAAAACCGGAGATGCCTCCTGATCAACTATCACTTATTACTTTCGCTATTTTTCGCTACAAATGGATCAATCAGCGCCAGCAGCTCATTGAGCCTTTCCGTATAATCCGATATATATATTTTTCCACTCTTTTTGCTTTTCAGCACGATGGCATTAATTCCATTATTGCTGAACTTACTCAGTGATACTGACTCTTCCAGAGGAAAGCTATTTTTAAATCCCCAATAGTTTCTTCCCTGAATAATACCGTCATGTATAGAAATTTTTGCTATCCGAATCCAGAGTGCTATCAGCAAAGAAAAAAATATACATGACAGCCCCGCGAAAAAAGCGATTATCAGTGGGTTAGTTGAATCCAGATGCAGGAATGTGGCACCAAAATCAAAGCCCGATTTGATGTAGCCCGTCAGACCCAGCAACAAGAGAGGTATACACACTACAAGCATCATGTATTTAGAGAGGTTCAACCACAGTCCTTTCCATAGAACGCTATACGTCATAATTTGTCTCAATTTAAAAATGCCGAATTTTACTTAAGACTGATACAAAGTAATCAAAGATCACAACTGGCGTCTATTAAGAGGTATATCGATCACCCCACAAATCTTCTCCATCTAACCAGCTTGCTAGCCAATCAACAAAAGCATTTTTATGTGGACTAAACATAAGTTCTACAGGCTCTCCACTTTCTCTCATATTCGGGTCGTACCATACTACCGGGAACTCCTCCTTGGTTGCGTCAAAACAGGAGTAAATGGCACAACCCCAATGACAAAAAGGAATTAGTCCTTCCGGCCACTTCAACTCCGGATCTTCCGGATCAGCACTATTTAATAGTGTATACAGCTCAGCAATAGAATCACCTTCATCCGAAGTATGCCCTCCCTTGACTCCCAGCAGTTTGTACCCGGGCCCTATACCACCATTGGCTACAGTTAAATATATTTTCTTTAAGTCAGGTGGAAATGGAAAACCAAGCTTAATCTCCTCTAACCTGACAGACTCAGGACTTGCAGGAACTCCACTTTCCTTAGCTATTATTCTTTCAATTAAATCCACTAAACTTTATCCTTATTAATTCAAATCATCAATTAAAAATCCTATTAAAAATAGGCACTTATAACCTTACAAAAGCAACCAGCCTTTATAGGATTTGATTCCATCTTTTAAACTAAACCACCGAAATTTTCATACACAACCAGCAAAACAATTTCAGTAATTCACTCCAGCCTTATACTTATACATTTAAACGTGCCATCAGATTTGAAAAATCCGCTCATATGCCAGACGCTATCAAAAGGCACCCCAACTCAGCAGTAATACATTGAACAAGATAGCTATTTTTCCAGCGACATCAAGAATACACAGTCATGAACACCAGACCGATTCTGTCGCACAAAAAGCACTTCGGCGAAGCGCTAAACACCAGCAACAACCGCAATGCATTATGCAGAGCTAAAGAAGGTGAAAAGAATCAACCCCGTAACCGGGTATTCAAAGAAGGGAAAGAGAAAGGAGAACCAGCGGATTACTCTGCTGGTACGTCGATATCAAAGCCAGAAATAGCCGGGCGTACGATGATTTTTTCTACCTGCCACTTACCAAAATGCTGCGACATATTGGCGTAGACGTCGGCATCCTGCCTGGGGCCGACCACGGTGAAGTGCAGGCTGGCCTGTCCGTTGTTGGTATCCGTGGTGATCTGTCCGCTGGTCACACCTTCTGCCCTGATCGGCTCACCCAGCTCGGTAATGACCGCCTGACTGGTCTGCACCTTGCTCAGTGCCAGTTGATAGGCATCGCCTTCCAGCAGCCGGGGAATGCCGAGTAAGGCACCTGCCAGTACCAGCACCAGAACCATCGGCCCAATAATCGCCCAGCGGCGCTGCACCGTGCGAAAGTGCTCAACATCGCGCCACTGGCGATTTTGCCAGGCCCACTCATTGCCCTTGGCACCCAGCACAAAGGGCATGATGACGTTGACGATGGGAACCAGCATCAACAGGGCAATCAGGGTGTTATTGCAGACACCCCACAGCAGGTTGAGACAAAAAGCGCCCCAGTTCCAGCCTCTGATTTCCGGTGGAATCGGGGTGCCTTTGCCCTTGCCTGAGGGGTAATTCAGCTCGGATGAATCCATGATGATCTCCTTGTCGTCAGCATCCTGGCTGTGTATGCATACCGCCGCTCAGCGTCAAAACCCAGCAGCAATCCGTTACCGGATTATTCACTGTGGCAAGAGATCATTGCGTCTGAATTCAGGGTGCAGAGGCAGCGCCTTTACCCGGGCTGCCAGCCATAGCCTTCTGCCATCGCCACCACCACCTTGCGCGGCCCCATGAACGGGGTGCGGGCGTGGGCGGCAAGCATATTGTCGAGCATCAGCACATCACCGGCCTGCCAGGGAAAGATCACCGTTTCTGCCGCCAGCACCTGACGGATCAGGGTGAAGGTGTCATCGTCGATCTCACTGCCATCGGCATACAGCACATTGCGTGGCAGGTTTTCCACACCGACGCTGTCGATCAGGGTTTCCCGTACTTCGGCCGCCAGATTGGAGGCATGGAACAGGTGCGCCTGATTCATCCAGACCCAGTCGCCGCTGCGTGGATGCTGGGCCACGCCCTGACAGTATTGCCAGGTACGCAGCTCACCATCGTCTTTCCATTCCCATTCGATCCCCAGACGCTGGCAGGCAGCCTCTACCTCGGCTTCCTCTTCGGTGTTGAACACCGCCTGCCAGGGCAGATCAAGGCCATTGCCATAGTTGCGCACATAGACCAGCCCGTTGCTGAAGCGCTGGCGAATCTCCGCAGGCATACGCCGGTAGATCGCCCGGCTGTCGGCAATGGGCGTCTCACCCCCCTGCCCGGCGGCCAGCACACAGTGGAACCAGATCTTCATCGGCCACTGGGTGGTGTAAGCCTGTTCGTTATGCAGGGGGATATGCTGGTGCGCGGGATATTCGGTGGAGGTATAGACACCACCCGAGACCTCACTGCGCGGGGTCGAGCCAAATTCATAGTTGAGCAGCGGATGGCCAAACGAGGCCGCATAGGCGCGGAAGTCGCTGACGTCCGGCACGTCGAAGCCGCGCAGCAGCACTCCGCCGACCCGTTCGACCACGGTTTCGATCTCCCGCTGCATCGGCAGCAGGCTACTCAGCGGCGTGTCAGCTTCAGGGGCGGTGATCAGTGCCGGCAGCTCTGACCCGTAGGGGCGCTGGCTGGTGGCAAGACGGGATGAGGAAGTGTGATTTGTGCCCACAGGCACCTCCTGTTGGCGCCCGCACCGGCTCAGCCAGTGGCGGAACAGGTACGGGCGCTGATGAACAGCACGTTGTGGCAGGTGGTTGAAAATCGGTCTGGCTTTAGCCTGTCAGGCGCTGAGCCGATGCAGTGCATCCGGTAGCAGCTGCTGCCGGATCAGTGCCAGCACGGCCTGTTCTTCGCCTTTGAGATAGAAATGGCCACCGTCAAACCAGTTCAGCTGCATGGGTCCGCTTGACTCGGCCGCCCAGGCCTGCAGCTCGGCTTCAGTGATCTCATCCTCCCGCCCGGCCAGCACATGCAGCGGGCAGTTCAAACCGGCACTACCGGCATAGGCAAAGCTGCCACAGACCTGATAGTCGGCCGCCAGGGTATCCACCGCCATGCGCAGCAGCTCCGGCTCGTCAAACAGCGCAGCCGGTGTGCCGCCCTGACGCTGCAGATCAGCGATCAATTCGGCATCACTCTGCAGGTGCAGAAAGCGGTCGGTATCGCGCTTGCTCGGGGCTTTACCCGCTGACATCAGCAGCGCCTGCGGGGCAGGCAGCCCCCGTTGCTGCAGCTCACGGCAGAGGCCATACGCCAGCAGCGTGCCCATGCTGTGCCCGAACAGCGCGTAACGGGGTGCCAGCTCAGCGCTGAGCATATCGACCAGATGGCTGACCAGTGCGTTGAAATCACGCACAAAGTCTTCGCCGATGCGGCTGCCCCGCCCCGGTAACTCCACCGGCACCAGCTCAATCTGCGGTGCCAGCGCACGCCGCCAGCGGTAATACATGGCAGCACTGCCACCGGCACAGGGCAGACAGTAGAGGGTCAGCGGGGAATGCGCGGCATAGGTGACGGGAGGCTGTGACATCAGTGGCCCGCCTGCTCAGCCATAAACTGACGCAGGCTCAGGGGGCGCATATCCGTCCATACCTGTTCGATATGGGCAAGGCATTCGGCCTTTTTGCCGGCTACTCCGGTATCACGCCAGCCGCCGGGAATGGCCTTGTATTCAGGCCAGATGGAATACTGTTCCTCGTGGTTAACCACTACACGGAATACGGTGTCTTCGCTGTCAAAGCTCATGGCTGCTCCTCAATCGACCGCGGCTGTCAGGGAGCGGCAGCCGCCGGAGGCACAAAGGTATGCGCCTCTTTCCTATCGGATTGACGAAACAGTGGGGGGGGAATTTAGGTTAACGGGTTTGCCTCTGCGCCATCTTCAGGGGTATAAAAAACGCCCTCGGGTTCAATCACCCCGTTCATGTCAGCCTTGTCACGACGCTCGCAGAGCTGCTTGCTGATGCAGAGGACGGAGTACAAGGCTGGTTTCATGCTGACTCGTCAGCAACTCTGCCATACGCAAGGAATGCGCTATGTTCAAATCTCGCTATACGTCATTACTCTTATCAGGCTGCCTGCTGGCCAGTGTAAGCGCCTGCTCCTCCGCTGCTCCTCCGACAGCCTGTCAGCCCGCAGCAGGCTTCACACAAATCGATGTGGTGCTGGCGACCGATGTAGCCCCGCTGTCTTCTTTCCAACCTGCTATCGCTGGCCCCCGGACTGATTACGCCTATGAGCTGGGCGGCGCAACAATAGCCATTACGCTATCGGCTGATAAACACAGTCTGATACGCAAATGGACCGAGCCCGGTCAACCTTCCGTGGAGCAACGTTACTCGCTGGAGTGTGCCGATCAGCATTATCTCGTCGGGAAAGGCATTACCGCACAATTTGTCAAAGATGGTCTGGTGGTCCAGGAAACCCACCCCAACACCGACGGTATCCCGGCAGATATGGGAATGTTCTACGCCGCGCAAAAATAATGGATGCACAAGGACGTATCAGATGATTAACAGAATGACCCTGCGCCCCGGAATGAAAGGCGCTCAAGTAAAGGAATTGCAGCAGCTGCTCAATGCACTGCTAACCCCCTCGCCTGCACTTTCAGCCGACGGCGACTTTGGTCAGAAGACGAAAGAGGCCGTATTGGAGTTCCAGCAACAAGCTGAGCTTAAAGCAGATGGTGTCGTGGGCCCGGCAACATGGAAAGCACTGACCCAGTCGACAGTCAGCCAGAGCACCGTCCCCCTTCCACAGTATCGGCTGGCGGACATTGCCAAAGACTATCTCGGTGTCAAAGAAACCGGGAACAATCGGGCAGGCAACAGTGCCAGGCTGCAGGAAATCTTCGAGGCGGATGATCTGGTGGTAGGCGGTAAAACGGACGGTTACCCCTGGTGTGCAGCGTTCGTTTCCCTTTGTGTGCAGAAGCTCTGTCAGCAGTCAGGGTACTTCGGTACGCTCAATCCCCCTCGCGAAGCATCAGTAAGTAACTTCCTCAATGTATGGGCGAAAAATCAGGGCTGCCTTATTTTTTCACCAAGCAGTACGGTCGATCAGCCCGTAAAAGGCGACATTGTCGTCTTCACCTTCTCCCACATAGGGATTGTCGAATCTAACGACGGCACTTCGTTGACAACCATTGAGGGAAATACCAACGCCGCTGGCAGCAGAGAAGGCCAATATGTCGCCAGGAAACACCGCTCTTTTGGTGCAGTCAGAAAATTCATCCGTCTTCCAATGACCACCTCAGCACTGGGACAACAACTGGGAGAGTTTCTGCGTTACTGCTAACTGAAATGTGGTGCCGATAGTCTGCTGTCATCGGCCCTCAGGCCACCTGAATCGGTTTCTCCAGCCACTGTTCAAAGTCGGCAGCACGAATCGGCCGGCTGAAGTAATACCCCTGCACCACATCACAGCCCAGTTGTTTGAGGGCAGTGACACCTTCGGCGGTTTCCACCCCTTCGGCGGTGATTTTCATGTTCATGGCATGGCCGAGCTGAATGGCGGCCGAGACGATCATGGCATCCTTGGCATCGTTGTTGACGTTCTGCACGAAGGCCTTATCGATCTTCAGTTCATCCACCGGCAGGCGCTTCAGGTAAGCCAGACTGGAATGGCCGGTGCCGAAGTCATCTATAGCGAGGGAGAAGCCCATATCCCGCAGCTGCTGCAGGGCTTTGATGACCTGTTCGGCATCGCTCATCACCATGCTTTCGGTAACTTCAAAGGACAGATACTGCGCCGCTTCGGGATGTTCACGCAGAGTATCCGCCAGCTCACGCATAAAAGTGGGTTCACTGAGATCATGAATCGACAGGTTGACCGCGACCCGCATCCGGATGCCCCGCTGCCACCACACTCCGGCCTGCGCCAGTGCGGTGCGCACTACCCAGCGCGAAACCATGCTGATATTACCGGAGTGCTCGGCCAGACGGATAAACTCATCCGGCGGCACAAAGCCAAGCTCAGCGTGCTGCCAGCGGATCAGCGCTTCGGCGTGCTGGCAGTTACCTGCCGCCAGACTGACCTTGGGCTGATAGACCAGGAAGATGTCGCCGTTTTCCAGTGCCGGACGCAGATCCTGAATCAGCTGCAGCTCACGGCGGTGGGATTCATCCAGCCCCTGATGGTAGATAAACAGCGGCAGGTTATCGTGCTTGGCCAGATTGAGAGCAATATCGCTGCGCCGCCCCAGCACGTTGACGTTGGTGCCCTGCGCGGGGAAGTACACCGCCCCGGCAGCCGTACGCAGGCTGATGCGTGTGCCGTCGATATCCAGTGACTGGCTTAGCGGTTCCAGCAGCTGGCAGATCTGTTCCTCATTCAGCTCACCTTCCGAAATCAGCAGAAACTCATCACCACCGATACGGGCCACCGTGTGCAATGGCAGTGAGTTGAGGCGCTCGGCAAAGCATTGCAGCACCCGGTCACCGTTGTGATAGCCAAGCACGTTGTTGATCTGTTTGAAATCGCGGATGCACAGCTGCAGCAGGGTGCCGCTGCTGATCACGGTCTGCTGCAGCAGGCCGCCCAGCTCACGCACCATGGCCGTGCGGTTCAGCAGGCCGGTGAGATCATCATGGCTGCTCTGGAAGGTCAGTTGCTGCTCACGGCTGCGGATATTTTCCTGCATCTGTTGCAGGGTGCGGTTGAGCATGGCCATTTCGCCCTTGCCTTCCGCAGGTGCCAGCGCGGTGTCGCCACGGCCGATGGCTTCGGCGTACTGGGCCAGCTCCTGCACCGGCCGCGATACCGAGCGTGATACCGGCCAGGCCACCCCGATGCCCACCAGCACCGTCAGCACAAACACCAGCAGCAGTTTGTCACGCAGCTGGTCGTATTCGGCCTGCAGCGGCTGGCCGTCCAGATGCAGCAGGGCAAACACCGGTTCATTCCCGGCCGTCGCCAGTGGCAGCATGATCGAGGCATAACGGCCATTGGCCGCGGGGAAAATCTGATTGATCGGAGGCCGCTGGGTATCGATTTCCTGTTCCACCCGCTGGGCGACGTCATAGGGTAAGGTCGATGCCATCAGCAGCTGCTTACCCTCGTCATAGCCGATAAAGCTGATATCGACGTTGGCGATCCCACTGATCTGATCAGCCAGCAGATTGTTCAGCGGGAAGCCCATCCCCACCCAGGCAATACGCTGCGGTGCCTGCAGCGGCACCACCACCACTTCATATACCTTGCCGTTGACCACCAGCACATCGATGGTCTGGCCCTTGTCACGGGCATGTTCAATCACATCATTGATGGGAAAGGGTTTACCGACCTGCAGCTGGTCATCACTGGCTGCGGTGACCTTGCCGTTCAGATCCATCAGGAACACCAGATCGGCACCAATCCGCCCGGCATGGTTACGCAGCACCGACTCGGTGGTCTCGCGCTCACCCATCATCACCGTCTGCTTGAAGGCAAAGTCAGCGGTCAGAATGCGCATGGCCTTCAGCAGCTGCTCACCGTTAGAACGGATAGCGTTGTCGAAGACCCGGTTGCCTACCCGCAGGCGCTGCTGACCTTCGTCCTGAATACGGTGACTCATGGCACTGAGGGTATACACCGCCGTCAGCACCTGGGTCAGGGTCAGAATCAGCAGGATCATAATGATCAGGCGACTACGAAAACTGGCAAACATCCGCACTCCTCAGGGCGTCAAACAGGATTGGATAGCGCAGTGGTGAGCTACCACTGTCATGCTGGGGCTGACCCTCATGGTCAGCATGACCTTTCATCCCTGCTGGCCAAGGCGGTGCTGCTGCTCAGAGCGCGCGCTCAGAACGTGTTCACTGTCTCAGTAACTGTAATCCATCGTGGTCACCGGTTTGGGCGCCGACACCGGCAGGCTGATGGTTTGCACGGCGGCATCACTGCCCACTTCGATGGCCTGCTCCGGCAGTGGCTGCTGCTGACGCGGATGCCAGAGCTTCAGCTGATACGTGCCGGGTGGCAGGTCAAATTTCACCACGCCGCTGGCATCGCTCACCGCCTGCCAGGGTGCATCGCTGACCACAATGTAGGCCAGCATACTGTCATGAATGTTACAACCCAATACCACAACGCCTTGTTTGTCAAAGACAACCGGAACGGAGTCACCGTGATAGAGGGGAATTTCAAAGGTTTTGGCAGGCGAGAAGGAGTACACATGATGACGTACCGAGTCTTCATTGGGGAACACCACGGTGCTGCCCGTGGGCACCACGGTGACATAAGGGACGAAGGTTTTATTGCGCTGTGCGACCGACGTCTTACGCGGAGTGCCGGCTGCCACACCGGGCTGACTCAGCTCGACCACCGTATCCGCCAGCGGCCGGCCTTCACCGTCTTTCACCCGCAGTTGCCACGCCACCGTCGCCACCGTCGCTGCCTGCACTGACGTCGCCATGCTCCCCAGCAAGCCCGCCAGCAGCGCTGCGCCCAGCACCATGATCCTGAATCCGACCTCTTTCAACCTGCACCTCATTAGTGACCGCCCAATCAAGTGCTAAGTGTAGAAGCCTGACCGCAGGCTGTCATGAGCCATGGGCATGGGGTTCAGGTCTGGGCAGGCGCTCCTGCCCCAGCCGCAAGCGCATGGCCTCGGCCTCTAGTGGCCGGGCATAGTAGTAGCCCTGACCTTCATCGCAGCCGAGTTTGTGGGCCATCCTTTCCTCTGCCTCGGTTTCGATCCCTTCGGCTACCACGCTGACATCCAGATAGTGCGACAGCCGCACAATATGCCGCACGAACATGCGCTGCTTCTTGTCGGCATGCAGCTGACGGATAAAACTCTTGTCGATCTTCAGCTTGTCGACCTGCAATTCACGCAGGTAAGACAGCGATGAATAGCCGGTGCCGAAGTCGTCCAGCGCCACGGTGATGCCCAGTTTATGCAGCTCGTTGACGATAAACTGGCTGCGCTTGAACTCCACCATGGCGATGGTTTCGGTGATTTCCACCAGCAGCTGCGCGGCGGGCAGGCCGATTTGCGTCAACCGGCTGTCGAGCCACTGCGGTAACTGGGTGGTGAAAATCGAGGGGGACAGGTTGATGGCAATGCGCAGATGCGATGGCCAGGGCAGTTCATCCAGCTGCAGATCATGGCGAATGCGCTCCAGCAGCCAGTTGGCATAGGTCTGGCCCAGGCCGTTATTCTCCGCCAGCTCAGTAATTTCCAGCGGTGAAATAGCACCGAACTCAGGATGCTGCCAACGCACCAGTACTTCCATGCCGGTCATTTCCCGACAGTTCAGCGCATACAGCGGCTGATACACCAGCCGCAAGGGGTTGCTGATGGAAACATCCATCAAGCCCATGCTGATGGATTCCAGCAAGGCACGCCGTCGGCTGGCAGCCACCGCCATGGCATCGGCAAACAGCACCGGTGTGCGGCTGTGGCTGCGCTTGGCCTGATCCAGCGCCATGCTGGCCTGCGCCAGCAGGGTGTCGGCATCAAAGCCGCCCTTGCTCAATGCCAGTCCCATACTGGCGCGCACCTGAAACACCCGGTCCGGCAGGAAATATTCAAACAACAAGACCTGCTGCAACTGCTGCAGCTGGCAGAGCACAACGCTCTGATCGGCCATGTCAGTCAGCAGCACGGCAAAATCATCGCTTTCCAGCCGCGCAATCACCGCCGTGGCAGGCAGGTTGGTGCGCAGACGGCGCCCGGTGCGCTGCAGCATGGCATCTCCCTGAGCCTGACCGAGGGCCAGGTTGACCTCCTTGAACTGATTGAGATCGATCAGACACAGCAGGGCATCGCCCGGCTGATGTGCAGCCTGTTGCAACTGCATCTGGAAGGCACTGCGATTGGCCAGCGAGGTCAGTGGATCGTGCAGGGCCAGCAGGATATAGCGGCGGTACTGACGCAGCAGGTAAAGCGCCAGCAGCAAGCCGCTGATCACCAGACCGATCAGGCTGAAAGCCAGCTGCCGCTGCGCCCGCTCTACGGTTCGCAAGGACTGCAGTGATTCTGAACGGGTGAGGGTATCCACCATGATGGTGTTGATCACCTCCTGAAAGGGCGTGAACACACCGCCCAGCACCATGCTGCGGGTACTTTCCCCCGCAGGCAGGGCACTGATGGTATCGGCGTTGGCGCGCAACAGCGCCGCCAGCTGGGTGATCTGTTCGGTCACACCCGGCTGACGACGCAATGCTTCGCTGTCACTGCCCTGCAGAAAGATATCGACCCGGCTCCATAGCAAGTCATAACTGAGCTGCAGTTGTTCCTTGTCGCGCCTGCCCGCCTCGTACAGTTGCAACGACAGGCAGAAACGCTGCAATTGCAGCTGCAGCTGAGACAGCGACCAGACACTGGATTGCTGCTGCACCGACACCAGATGCACGTTAGTGAAGTAACCGGCGATGGAGAACCCCGACAGCAGCACAAACACCAACACCATGAGGTATAGCAGCCAGGGACGCAGCCGGGCCATGGCTCAGGGCTCCAGCCGCAGACGATGGAGCTGCCAGACCATCTGGTTGGCCACGGCAGGCGTATCCAGCTGTGGCTGGTCAGACAGCGGAAAGATCAGCCACAGCGGCCCCTTGCTGCGCACGGTCAGCGCGTGGCCATCGGCAAACAGGGCGATGATGGCTCCGTGCTGCCGGGCCAATGACAGATCGACCCGGGCATGGAAGTCATCCAGACCATAGGCGATAGCCCAGTCGCCTTTGGCGCCCACCCGCGCCAGCAGCTCACTCAGGCGGACACCGCGATAACGATGCAGGCCGTCGGTCCAGGGGGTGACGGTGACAATGTCGTATTGCTTCATGGCCTGCAGCATGGCCAGATCAAACCGGGCCTCGTTGCCCTGCTGATCACCCTGACCATGCAGTTCGATGGCACCACTTAAAGTAAGTACCACCTTACCCTGTGGAGCAGGTAGAGCGTCGTCGGCAAGAGCCAGCCTGGCCTGACAGGTCAGCGCCAGCACACACAGCCACAGTCCACAGCGCCACAACTCATAGCGCCACCGGCGGCGCATAGTGGTGCACTGCCTGACTGGCATAGTGTGGGATGTCTGGCGTGTCATCAGACTTCTCCTGCCCAGTCTGCCGATTCAGTACGATCTGCCCGGACTGGCTCACATTAGGTATAGCGGCTGTGGTCAGTGGCAAGGCGTCACCTTTTACCACTTTGACGCCGAATGCCGCCGTCAGCCGATGCACTCAGGGTTGGGAGAAAATGCGGGGCTGAAGGAAGCGTGAAGAGTGGCGCTTTGCCTGACGTGTAGCTGATCGGCAACGGACTATCAGTGCAGAGCCTGCTGAGGGTTACCTACCAGCCACATACCGGGCAGATGGCTGGCTTCCAGTGGTCGGGCGTAGAGATAACCCTGCCCTTCATCACACCCCAGCTCCGTCGCCAGCAGCTCTTCGGGGCGACACTCGATGCCTTCTGCGACCACCTGCACCTGCAGATGATGGGCCAGCTGCACGATGCTCATAACGAACATGCGCTGGTTCTGATCCTCATGCAGGTTATGGATAAAACTGCGGTCAATCTTCAGCTTGTCGACCTTCAGCTCACGCAGATAGGACAGTGAAGAGTAACCAGTACCGAAATCATCCAGTGCCACCTTGATGCCCATCTGTCTGAGGTCTTCGAGAATCTGCTTGGAACGCTGGAAGTCGACCATGGTGATGTTCTCGGTAATCTCCAGCACCAGCTGTTCCGCGCGGAAACCCGTGCGCTGCAACTGGCCCGCCACCCAATCGGGCAGACCGGCATGAAACAAGCTGGGTGACAGGTTAAGCGCCACTGTCATCCCGTCAGGCCAGGTGACCCGATTAACGTCGCGATCAAACTGCAGACGGCTGAACAGCCACTCGCCGAGCGCCCGTCCAAGGCCATTGTTTTCCGCCACTTCGATCAGCTCAGGCGGCGGGATATTGCCATAATGCGGATGGGCCCAGCGGATCAGCGCCTCTGCCCCCAACATGGTCTGATCACTGAGACGGTAGACCGGCTGATACACCAGACGCAGTGCGCCATCGACCACGCCGCCCTCAAGCAGACGACGCAACGATTGCAGCAGCTCGCGACGACGATGCTCCTGCTCACTCATCCACGGCTCGAACAGGGCAACCGCATGCTCCTTGCTGCGCTTGGCTTCGCTGAGGGCCAGACTGGCTTCGAGCATGATGTCATCGTCTGACACCACGTCGTGCATAAAGGCCACACCGATGCCGACATCCACCTGAAAGACCTTGTCCTGCGCCAGATACTCGAACACCAGCACCCGCTGCAGATAACGCATCAGCCCCAGACCTTCCTCGCGGCTGTCGAGATCCTTGAGGATGATGGCAAAGTCATCGCTGTCCAGACGTGCCACCATATCCTGCTGACGCAGATGCGCCCGGATACGCTGGGCCACACGCTTGAGCATGTCGTCACCCTGCGCCTGCCCCAGCGTCAGGTTCACCTCACGGAAGTGATTCAGATCGATCAGACATAACGCCGAAAGACCGCGCTGGCGGCGGCTGAAGGTCAGTTTTAACTGCTGCTGAAAGGCACTGCGATTGGCAAGCCCGGTCAGGGGATCACTGAGCGCCAGCTGGTTGTAACGCCGAGACTGACGCAGCAGGTAAAACACCAGCAGGCAGCCACTGAGGACCAGCCCGGAAATATTGAACGCCAGAATGCGCTGCGACTGGCGAATACCGTCAAGCTGCTTGGAGGCCTCAGGGCCAGTAAAGTTGAGCACCATCAGCTCTCGAATCCGTGACTGATAGGCTGCGACGTCCTGTACCAGCTGACTGATGGGGCTGGAATTCTGCTGCAGGTGCAGCATGGCCGGTTCCAGCTTTCTAAGCAGATCAAAGAACTCACCGACGGTTTTGTCAGCATGAAAACGGCTGCGGATATCGCGGTTCTCGTCGCCCTCAAGGAATATAGTCAGCCGGTTCCACAGCATGTCATAGGAGAGCATCAGCTCTTTATGACTGATGGCGCCTGCCTGAAACAGGCGCAGATTATTGAAGAACTTTTGCTGTTCCAGCTCCAGCTGCGCCAGCGACCAGGCACTCAGCTGGATATGGGAGGAAATCAGTTGCGAGTTGCGGAAATATTCATTCAGAGAAATAGCTGACAAACCCAGGAACACCAGAGCGACACCGTACAGCACCAGAGAGTTCAGCCACTTCTTCATCATCACTACAACATCCGACTTCCTTAAGGATTGACGACAATCGCGCGCAACTGCCAGATCATCGCACTGTGAATGCTGGGTACATTCAGCTCGGGGTGGTCGGTCAGCGGGAAGATGACCCACAACGGCCCCTTGTTGCGCACGGTCAGTGCCTGACCGTCTTCTTCCATGGCTACCAGCGCACCATCCTCGTCCACATGCTGGATGGTCAGGGTGGTCTGGTAGTCATTGAGCGCGCGGGCAATGATTTCCTTGCCCTGACTGTCAACTGCCTTGAGCAGATCTTTCAGCAACACGCCCTTGTAGTTGTGCACCCCTTCGGTCCAGGGAGTACCGGTATTGATTTCCGACTGTGGCAGCGCGGCCAGCATGGCGCGGTCGAAGTCGATATCCTTGCCGCTGTTGGCCTTGATGTCACCGCTGACGGTGAGAATCACATCATCCATCGGTGCCGGAAAGTCACTGGCCCTGGCCATATAACTGAACACCATCAATGCCGCCAGCAGTGTGATGCCAACAGCCAAACCCAGACGCCGCATGATCTTCTCCCCCGAGTGGACGGCCCAAACTTGTACAGCGTGACTATAATGACATTACAGTCAAAATAGACGTCAGCTTTTCACACTATCGTGACGCGATAATGTGACAGGCAAGATGACTGCAAAAAATGCACAACCTGAGCGATGTGAGTGCCGAAGCCTGTCGGAACTGACTGCGGCCAGGAGGTAAAGTCCGCCTTGAAGCCGTTGCTGCCCCTTCGTGAGGCACATCGTGACATGGTCATACAAAAGAGAGGCGGAAACGTAACCCGCATCGGCTTGTTCACCGCCAGTCCGGAGCAATCTCCGGCAGGATTCCAGTATAGCGAAGCCGCGCAGGGGTACTGCCCGGCCAGATCAGGAAAGGATCAAACTGGCGCAGAGAGGGGTGCAGAAGGCAGCATACGGTACATCACGCTGGTAGCTTCCGGCACACCGTGGATCGACTGGGCATAGCCCGGCACCTGACCGGCCAGCTCATACCCCAGCGAGCGATACAGCCCTTCCGCCGTACTGCCACTGCAGGTATCGAGAATCAGCAGGCTGCGCTGCTGACGGCGGGCCAGCCATTCCACCTCTTCCATTAGCCGACGGGCAATACCCAGACGGCGTGCCGCAGGATGCACCAGCAGCTTGGTGACTTCAGCACGGTGTGAGCCGTTCGGCGGCGTATCGATGCCCAGCTGCACCACCGCCACCAGCCGCTGGCCCTGTCGCGCCACCAGCAGCAGACGCCCGCCACTGCGCCAGCTCTGGCTTTGCCCGAGCCAGAACCGTTTGGCCTGCTCGATGCTGAACGGCAGCACAAAGCCGACACTGGCACCGTCCAGTACACAGGCATGGAGAATGTCGGCCAGTTCGTCCAGTCGTGCCAGCCCCTGTTCAGCGGTCAGCTCTTCAATCACAACGGCCTCTGCCGCAGCGGCTAGTTCCTTCATTTTTCACCTCAGATAGCGTGACTGGCTGCCACGATGACAGCCCACGCAGATAAAGTCAGGGACGACAGATAACGATGTGATAGCGCACCGGCTGCGCTGCCGGGCAGACAAAACGGGAGCGGCCATAGAGCCGGAAACGCAGGCAGTCACCGGCCTGCAGGCGGAATAGCTGATCATCCAGACTGTATTCCAGCACCCCTTCCCGGACCCAGATATGCTGCTCCAGCCCTGCCACGGGCGGTGCGTCATAACGGATATCCGCGCCGGGCTGCAGATAGCCTTCAATCAGCTCGGCCTTCATGCCACTGGAGGGCGGTGAAATCATCCGTCGCTCGAACCCCAGCGCCGCATCAACCCAGACCTGCTGCTGGTCATGGCGCAGCAACTGCGGTGGCTCGACCTCCGCCTCAGCAATCAGATGAGACATTGGCAAGCCATAAGCCGTACACAGCCGCCCGAGCTGCACGGTGGTTGGGCTACTCTGGCCGCGTTCCAGCCGTGCCAGGGTGGCGCGGCTGATACCGGTCTGCTCGGCCAGCACATCCAGCGACCAGCCTCGCTCACTGCGCAGGCTGGCCAGACGCTGGGCAAGACGAATCTCGACCGCCGACAGGCTGGCGTCATCGGCTACTGACTGCGACGCAGACGGGCTCTCAAAGGAATCAGAAAAGGGGGAATCACTCATGCTCAGCACTCGTTAAATCTTATTTTTGAGAAAATATATCAAAAATAAGAAATAGAGAAGCCCGATGTATCACTCAAATAGCTGCGGCCCCTCTACTGGCCGCCACTGAACGCGCCCATACTCCTGACCAGATGCTGCAGCAGACGCTGGGCGCCGGGTGGCAGCTATCGGCCAAGGCGGGTAATCACTGGGCTTCCGCCTCCTGCAACACCTTCGATGCCACCGGCTGGGCCAGAAACGGCAGGACGGAAATCAGGATGATGGGCGTGCTTTGGCCACCCGGTTTTTCTGTCAGCCAGCCAGCGGCTTTATTCACCACATTGGGATTCAGAAATAGCGCCAGAATAAAGGAATAGAAAAGGGGTAATAACAGCACACTGCCAATTCCCAATGGGATTCTCAGTACGCCAATTAATTCGGCAATCACGGACAATACAACAACGGTCAGATGTAATCGCCATTCAGGAAAGTGTGACCTGATATTGTTCATCAGATTCTCCTCACTGCTCACCCCATCAGCAGGCAGTTGAAAATCTATCCGTGTTGCCGAATACCGCATCAAAAACAGAAGCATAGATGCCTCTGTCAGTATTAATTCATGTCTTTGTTCAAAAAAAGCAACGAATAAAAAACCATGAAACACTTCAAAAACAGATAGTTAAATGAATAGCCCAGCCTCATCCCAACTGCTTGTGCACCCTGAAAGCGCAATTACTGTCCCGCTTATTAGTCAGGCACCATACTGGGTATTTCTGATTTTCTGCCGCTGAATCGTTTCGCCTTTTCGCATCCAGTACCAAAGTAGCAGAAAAAACAGCGTGAATTGCGACCATAGAGCGGTGTACCGCCAAACTGAGCAAACAGATCATTGGCAATCAGCCAGCCACAGAAAATTTTTCCAGATAAGCCCGTTTTCACCGAATCAGCTTGCACATCATCATCAATCACACCGGCATAACGCAGAGTATTACCACCGACCTCCCCTTATTCTGTTTGCAGATTTCACCAGCAGAATTGAGGCACAAAAATGCAGAAAACCATTGGCCTGATTGGCGGTATGAGTTGGGAAAGTACGGCGGTCTATTACAAGGAAATTAATGAGCTGATTCGGCAACGCTACGGCCTGCTGCGCTCTGCCGATGTGCTGATGCACTCGGTGAACTTTGAAACCGTGATCGAGTTTCAGAAATCCGGCCGCTGGGACAAGGCCGCCGACTATCTGGCCGGTATCGGCCGCGGGCTGGCAGGTGCCGGGGCAGACTGCATCCTGATCTGCACCAACACCATGCATCTGGTGGCCGGACAGGTGGCCGCTGCCGTCGACGTGCCGCTGATTCATATCGTCGATGTCACGGCGGAGGCACTGCTCAAGGCGGGTATACGCCGTCCGCTTCTGCTGGCCACCCGTTACACCATGGAGCAGGACTTCTATCTGGGCCGCATGCGCGAGCGCTATGGCCTCAACCCGATGGTACCGGACGCAGCCGACCGCGAAGTCGTGCATGAGGTGATCTTCGATGAACTCTGTGGCGGCATCGTCCGCGAGTCCTCCCGTCAGGCCTATCTCGACATCATCGAACGTGGCCGCCAGCAGGGTGCCGACGCCGTCATCCTTGGCTGTACCGAAATAGGCTTGCTGATTGAACCGCAGCACACCCACCTGCCGCAGTTCGACTCCACCAAACTGCATGCGCAGGCGGCGGTGGACTTTGCCTGCGGTACAGCACTGGCACTGACTGCCTGACCACGACGTGCCATGGGTGGCACATCCGCTGGCCCGGAGCATCGTTCCGGTCCGTATCTGGCAACCGGCGACCGGATGCCGCCGGGCAGAGGCTCAGTGCCGCTTCAGATATAACTGACCGGCACTGCGGTGGTGAACTTCAGCTCTTCCATGCTGATAAAGGAGGTCACGTCGGTGAAGTCCAGCTTAGAGATCAGCCGTTTGTAGACCCGGTCATAGGCATCGATATCAGGCACAACCAGCCGCAGCAGATAGTCGATATTACCGGTCAGACGGTAAGCCTCGACGATTTCCGGGATGGCGGCGATGGTGTCCTGAAATGCCTCAAACCATTCCATCGAGTGGCGCGATGTCTTCACCCCGACAAACACCGTCATCGGCAGGTTGGCCTTCTTGCGGTCAACCAGCGCCACCCGCTTCAGAATCAGCCCGTTTTCTTCCAGTGCCTTGATCCGCCGCCAGCAGGCTGAAACGGACAGGTCAACCTTTTCAGCCAGCTCTGCCACCGGCATCGAGGCATCCTGCTGCAGGTATTCGAGAATACGTTTGTCACGTTTATCCAGCACAATGGCCATTCCTGTCGCCTGAGTGGCCATCATTCTACTGCATGTCAGCGTGGCAAAACCCCTCGCTTGACGACGGTGTTGTGCCCGATGCCGAAGGCCGACAGATCGCCGCAGTACTCTGGTCAGCTCTGCGATAACGCTCTGATCCCCTGCGGCAACGCGCGGACCTGGCCTGTGGCTACTCGCCAGTAAAAGACACACAGCGTTCGGCCAGTGTCCAAATATTTCAGCTCTTCTATACTTGGCCGAAACGATAAAGCACCATCCTCCTGCCGGGACTACAACATGGCTCTCAACCAGCTCTCTCTGAAAGCACGACTGCTCATCGCCGTCGCTATCCCCTGCCTTGCCCTGATCTTTGTCGGTCTGAGCAGCCTGGGCAGCATGTCCTCCATGCAGGACAAGGCCAATGCACTCTACATCAACACTGCTGCACCGCTGCGGGCCATGGCCGAAGTCAACTCGCGCATTCCGCGTATGCGCGTCGGTATCGACATGACGCTGCTGCAACAGGTGGAAGGCCTGAAGGACGAGAAAGGCATCAAGACCCGGGTCAAGGAAGCCCGTCAGGAAGACATCCCAGAAATGCGTCAGGCCATGCAGGCCGCCGTGACCGCTCAGGTGGACCCCAAACTCAGGGCGCAGGCACAGCAGCTGCTGGAGCTGTTCGAGAAAGTGGTGCGTGACGAGCTGAACCCGATGCTGGATGCCTTCGAGCGTGATGACATGAGCGCCGCCCAGCAGATCTACCGTGACAAGTACGCCAAAACCTACGGCGAGATGCGCAAGGCCACCAACGTGCTGCTGGATGCACTGCTGCAACAGGCCGAACATCAGAATCAGCTGAGCCTCGACAGCTACGACTCAGGCCGCAGCAAGCAGATCGCCATCATCGCCGTGGCCCTGCTGATCAGCGTGATCACCGCCCTGCTGATCATCAGCAACCTGCGTCGTCGGGTCAGCCTGCTGCAGGACGTGGTGGGCAATGCCGCCGATACCCTGGCACTCAATACCCGCATCCAGCTGGATGGCAACGATGAGCTGACCGCCATTTCCCGCAGCTTCAACCGCTTTATTGAAAAGATTCACAACGCCATGGACCGGCTGGCCGCCGACTCCCGCACCCTGGCCGGGATGGCCGGCGAAGTGGCCGAGCGTGCCCATCTGACCCAGCGTAACTGTACTTCCCAGCGCGACCGCACCGTTCAGGTGGCCACTGCCATCCACGAGCTGGGCTCTACCGTCAGTGAAATTGCCCACAACGCCGAACAGGCTGCCACCGTTGCCCGTGAAGCCACCCATCATTCAGCCGATGGTCGTGAAGTGGTAGGGCAGGCCAGCCGCCAGATTGGCGAGCTGACCCGCGAGCTGGAACAGGCTACGCAGGTGGTGGAAGCGCTGGCCGGACAGATCAATGCCATCAGCTCGACGCTGGATACCATCCGCAGCATTTCCGATCAGACCAACCTGCTGGCACTCAACGCCGCCATCGAAGCGGCCCGCGCCGGTGAACAGGGCCGTGGTTTTGCCGTGGTCGCTGATGAGGTACGCACGCTGGCCAGCCGTTCAGGTGCCTCTACCGAAGAGATCCAGCAGGTTATCGACCGCCTGCAAGCCGAAGCCCGGCGCGCCGTGGATGCTATGTCCAAGGGGCGGAATCAGAGTGGTCTGGTGGTGGAATATGCCAACAGGGCCAACAACTCGCTGGAACAGATCAACGGCCATATCAGCCAGATCAGTGACCAGAACATTCAGGTCGCGACCGCTACCGAAGAACAGTCCAGCGTCGTCGAAGAGATCAGCCGCAACGTCGAACAGATCAACCAGTTCACGGTGGAAACGGCCGAGATTGCCGAGCAGCTCAATCAGGCCAGTGCCAACCTGCAGGGCCTGTCTTCTGAGCTGGATAAGCTGGTGGGGACATTCAAGCTGTAAGAAAGTGACCGTCGGTGCGATTCACTACGTTCATCACACCCTACCGGGATACGTGGCAGGCGTTGCTACCGGCGTATAGGCAGGGACTGTGAGGGACGAACCGCACCGTGTTCACGTGTGGGAGCATCCATGCTGTAAAAGCGTAACAGCCGGTGCGATTCACTGCGTTCATCAGACCCTACCGGGATACGTGGCAGGCGCGGCTACCGGTGCATCGGTAGGGACGGTGAGGGACGAACCGCACCGTGCTCACGGATGGGGACATTAGCGCAGCAAGAGGTGACAGCCGGTGCGATTCACTGCGTTCATCACACCCTACCGGGATACGTGGCAGGCGCGGCTACCGGTGCATCGGTAGGGACGGTGAGGGACGAACCGCACCGTGCTCACGGATGGGGACATTAGCGCTGCAAGAGGTGACAGCCGGTGCGATTCACTGCGTTCATCACACCCTACCGGGATACGTGGCAGGCGTTGCTACCGGCGTATAGGCAGGGACTGTGAGGGACAAACCGCACCGTGTGATTGGCAAGGACATTCACGCGGCTTCTCGATCTAAGCAAACTTCTCGATCTAAGCAATAGCGACGACTGACGTCGGCCAAATGGCTGACGTCAGCTGCGCGGTTGTCAGATAATTCCCAGACTGGCCAGCAGCGCCAGCCCGGCTTCCTGCCCACCGGCGTTATAGGCCTCCAGCAAGGCCGAGCCAACAATGGCGATATCCGCCTGCCCGACCAGTGCTTCCACTTGCACCCGGCGACGAATGCCGAAACCTACCGCCAGTGGCGCATCGGTATGCTGGCGAATGGTAGAGAGGTAATCGGCCAGTGCCTGCTGTGCTCCGTCCTTTTGCCCGGTCACTCCGGAGCGGCTGACGCAATAGAGCATGCCCGTGGCCTGACGGGCGATACTGGCCAGTCGCTCAGCGGGTGTTGCCGGCGTGACCAGCCAGATGGGCTCCACGCCATGGTCAGTGCAATCCCGCCGGAACTGACCCGCCCGCTCCATCGGCAGATCGGGAATGATCAGACCAGCAATGCCCTGAGCTGCCGCATCCTGTACCAGCCGGGTCAGACCATAGCGGTAGAAGGGATTGAGATAGCCCATCAGCAGGATGCGTGACTGAGGAAAATCGCGCTGCAGCTGGCCCAGTTGCTGTAAACACAGCTGCATCTGTGGCTGGTTCTCCACGGCCCGATGGCAGGCCGCAACGATGGTAGGCCCATCGGCGACCGGATCAGAGAAGGGAAACTGCACTTCCAGCAGCTCAATACCCTGCTCCAGCAGACGACGCATCCATGCCAGACTGGCTTCCACCGTCGGGTAACCGTAAATCACATGGGTCATGGCCAGCAGAGGCAGACGCTCGGACGTCTGCAGTGCCTGTGACCGTGCCCGGATAAATTCGCTGAGTGTCGGCATCACACTGCCCTCCCCTGCCCGGCATCACTGGCCAGTTGCAGATTGTCCGGATATTCGCGCAGGTAACTGCGCAGGAACTGCGGAAATTCGGCATCCTGCACCGCCCGGGCAACGTTGAAGATGTCCTTGTCACCGCGCCCGGACAGGTTGATAACGATACGCTGCTGCGGCGACAGCGTGCCTGCCTCGCGGAAAGCGGCAGCCAGCGCATGGGACGATTCCAGTGCCGGAATGATGCCTTCCTTCCTCAGCAGCAAGGTGCAGGCGTCCACCACGTCCTGATCGCTGGCATAGGTCATGCGCAGCTGCCCCTGCTCCGCCAGATGCGCAATGATCGGTGAAACCCCGACATAGTCCAGACCGGCGGCGATGGAGTGCGTCTCCTGCAGCTGGCCCTGATTATCCTGCAGGAAGATGCTGGCAAAGCCTTGGGCGATCCCCGGCTGGCCCAGATCATGAGACAGGCGAATGGAGTGCTCACCGAGCGCCATGCCTTTGCCACCCGCTTCAACACCGACCTTTTCCACCTGTGCTTCATCCATAAAGGGCAGGAACAGTCCGCAGGCATTGGAGCCACCACCGACGCAGGCATACAGCCGGTCCGGCAGGGCACCAAACTGGGCCTGACTCTGCTGCCTGACTTCGCGGCCGATCACCGACTGGAAGAACGACACCATCTCCGGGAACGGCGCGCAGCCACAGGAGGTACCGATCAGATAGTGACTGTCAGCGTAGCTGCCGGACCAGTCACGCAGCGCTTCATCCAGCGCATCGCGCAGCGTCTGCGAACCGGTGGTTACCGGAATCACCGTAGCGCCCAGCTGACGCATCCAGAACACGTTGGGATATTGCCGGGCCACGTCTTTGGCGCCCATGTAGATAGTGCACTCCAGCCCCAGCCGTGCCGCCACCAGTGCCGTGGCAATGCCATGCTGACCGGCGCCGGTTTCGGCAATCACCCGCTTTTTGCCCATGCGCTTGACCAGCAGCCCCTGACCGATGACGTTGTTCATCTTGTGAGCGCCACTGTGATTGAGGTCTTCGCGCTTGAGGTAAATCTGCGCGCCACCAAAGTGCTCAGTGAGGTTGGCGCAGAAGGTCAGCGGGGTCGGCCGGCCAGAGTATTGCTGCCACTGCTGCTCCAGCGCCTGAATAAAGGCCGGGTCGTTGCGGGCCTCGTCAAAGGCCTGCTGCACCTGCTGCTGGCTGGTATACAGGATTTCCGGGATATAGCTGCCGCCATATTGACCGTAGTAGCCGTTGTCACTCATCATGACCTGATCCCCGCTAATTATTTAACTACACCGTTTAGTTAAAATAATTAGCCCGTGGCTGGCCGTCAAGCCTCTCCTCGGCTAATTTTTGCTCAGGATGGCAACAGCGCCGTGCTCCAGCCGTCACTCAGCACATTCAGGTAAGCCATGGCCCGCGGACGTCCCTCCAAACGACAACACATCATCGATACGGCTCAGAGCCTGTTTGCCGAGCTGGGCTATCAGGGCACCAGTATTGATCTGGTGGTCCAGACCGCCGCCGTGTCGAAACCGACGGTGTACAGCAACTTTCCCACCAAGCAGGTGCTGTGGGCATCAGTGCTGGAACAGGTCAGCGAACACAGCCGCGACGCCCTGCAGGAACATGCCCTGAGCGGGAACAACTGGCTGGAAACCTGGCTGGCCCTGTGGCAATGGTGGGCGGACAGCGCCGAGCGACTGGCCATTTATCGCATCATGCTGGGCGAGCAGCACAAGATGGAGGACACCGCACGCGAACTGTTCGTGCAGTTTGAAGCGGTACTGCAACAGGCACTGGATAACCTGCTGCAACAACATGCCGTCACACTCACCGACACCCAGCGCTTTGTGCTGGATGCCTGCAGCCGAGCAGGGGTATTGCAACCGGCGCTGTCTGGCCGGACACCACTGTCCGTCACCGAGCTGTATCACCATCTGACGTCTAAGGATGCAGCATTACCGGATTTGCATTAAGACAGTCAGAAGATGGCTGAAATGTGAAAAACTCTATGACAAACAGTATTCTGGCGACACAAACAGTATTTATAACGCCACTTAATTGGCTATGATGGCCAAACAGCCTCATAACTAAAAAGCTTGCCGATGCCACATGCTGGACGCAGCGACTGAAATCGATTCAGAAACTGGCTGTACTTTGGGTTGCTGATCTTCTATTAGTTAATAACGCCTTTCAGTCACACTGTCCTGATTGCCCAGACAGTGTGCTGATCAGGCAGTAAACACTAGTAAAGACGTCACCCGAAATAAAACCGTCCTCATATAACAATGTACAAAGGAGAGACGCAGGTGCTGTTGTCCTTATCCTGGAAGCAGAAATTCTGGCTTCTGATTTCCGTTACCCTGGTAGGCCTGGCATTGATGGCGATCTCCGCTTTCTGGGGCCTTAATAAGGTTTCCTCCTCCTTCCAGTCCCGACAGGAAGCTACCCTCTACGAAAGTGCCTCGCTGCAACTACTCAACGAGTGGCTGCAGATCGAAACCCAGAGCGATACTCTGACACCCGACAATGCCAGCGCCTATCAGGATCAGCTGCAGAGTCTTGTCAACTCGGCCAACAATCTGGTTAACAAGGCGTCTGACTTGCATGACGAAGGCATACAGAGTGCCGCCAGCACCATCAAGCAAGGAATCGACAGCTATGCCGCCCTGCGTGGCCAATGGCTGCAGACCAAGCAAATACTGGGGATGACGCCCTTTGACGGGCAGCGCAAAACCCTGGCGGCAGCCTCCGAAGGTCTGAACAAGATTTCCCTCAGCCTGATCAAGGACGACATCGAAGCCGCTATCAATAACCAGCGCGACTACCTATCTACCCTCAACCAGACCTTTGCCGAGCAGACCAAGAAAGCGGTGGAAGACCTGAACAAAAAGGTCCATGAACTACAGTGGGAAGACACCCTGATCGGCAAGGCGGTGAAGGAGTATGAAGGAGTATTCACTCAGGTAGATCAGACCATTGATCAGCTGCGTGATCTGGAAAGCCAGCTTAAAAGCTCTGGTGACGCCCTGAAGCAGACCATAGAACAACAGAATGAGTCGGTGCGTACCGGCATCATCGCCACGACCACCCAACAGGCAGAATCAGCCAAGCAGTCGTCCACCTGGCTGATGCTGGGGATGTCCATTGCCGTTGCCGTGTTCCTGCTGTTCACCCTGAATCAGGTTTCCAGCACGCTGGTGCGTCAGCTGAACAAGGTCATGCAGCTGCTGTCGAAAGTGGCCGAAGGCGATCTGACCGGCTCCCTGAGCCTGACCAGCAACCGCCGCGATGAATTCAACCAGTTGGGTGAAGCTGCCAATCGCATGATTCGTGACATGTCCGGCCTGATTCAGCAGGTGGTCAACGGCAACAAGAACCTGATGCAACTGCACCAGCATCTGAGCACTGCCATGAGCCATCTGGGTGATAACAGTCAGCAGGTGGAAATGCAGACCGAACAGGCCGCCTCTGCCGCCCAGCAGATTTCCGCCACGGTCAACGAAGTGGCGCGCCGCACATCCGATGTCAGCAATGCCACACAGGAAGCCAATGAATCGGCACTGGCCGGCTCACAGGTCATCGCCAACAGCGTTGACTCAATGAAGCAGCTGTCGCAGCTGATTCAGAACACCCACAATCAGGTGGAGCTGCTGAGCCAGTCCAGTGGCAAGGTCACCAGCATCATTGATGTGATCAACAGCCTGGCAGACCAGACCAACCTGCTGGCACTTAACGCCGCCATCGAAGCGGCGCGTGCTGGCGATGCAGGCCGCGGTTTCTCGGTGGTGGCCGATGAAGTCCGCTCTCTGGCACAGAAAACCGTCTCGGCCACGGCCAACATCGGCAACATCATCGGTGAGTTCAACCAGCAGACACGGGAAATGGGCAGACTGATGGAAAGCGGTCTGAGCATGGCGGCCGAAGGCGAACACAATGCCAGTCAGGTGGCCGATGCCATCAGTGGTATTACCCACGCCATCGGCACCCTGACCGCAGAGATGGATCAGGTGGTGGTAGCGGTCGAGCAGATTTCAGCCACCACCGAAGATATCGCCAGCAAGATGGAAAACATCAACATCCATACCAGCGAAACCAAGACCCTGCGTCATACGCTGGACGAGCAGACCCATATGCTGGCCGATCAGGTGGACTCCCTCAACAGTACATCGCAGCGCTTCCGCGTCAGCGCCTGACATCGGCAGCCACCATCCGGCTAACGCTCCATCCAGACCCCGCATCAGCGGGGTCTGCTTTTTCTGGCTCCTGTAGCCATTCTGCCGCGGGCACTGCCGCTGACTTTCCACACCGCAGCGATTGCTGCATCATGGGCGCCCCTTTACCGCCACACCATATGCCTCTATGTATCTGACCTACAACCCACCGCTAACGCCCTGGCTGGACAAGCTCTATGCCGATGAGCATCTGCTGGTTATCAACAAACCCAGCGGCCTGCTGTCGGTGCCCGGTCGCCTGCCCAGCCATCAGGACAGTGTGATGACCCGGGTGTGGCAGGAGCATGCCGAGGCGCAGGCCGTGCACCGGCTGGATATGTCCACCAGCGGTATCATGCTGGTTGCCCTGCACAAGGAAGCGGAGCGCGTCCTCAAGCGCCAGTTCGAGCTGCGTCGCACCCGCAAGCATTATCTCGCCAGGGTATGGGGAACACTGCGACAGTCAGAAGGCATGGTAGATTTACCGCTGATCTGCGACTGGCCACGGCGCCCAAGGCAGAAAGTCTGTTTTGCCTGCGGCAAGCCTTCGCAGACCCGCTATGAGCTGTTGCAACAGGATGCTGACAGCAGCCTGCTCAGGCTCACCCCCATCACCGGCCGTTCCCATCAGCTGCGGGTACATCTGCAGTCGCTGGGCAACCCGATCCTCGGTGATGAGTTCTACGCCCATCCGCAGGCTTTTGCTGCCGCACCACGACTGTTGCTTCATGCCGCCCATCTGGGTTTCCAGCATCCCGTCAGCGGTGAGGCCATAGATGTCCTCTGCCCTGCCGACTTTGAATGAGAACGCGTTCAGGATCAGACAGAACAAAAAAAAGCAGCACCGCGGTGCTGCTTAACAGGTCGTTGAAAATCTATCTGCGTTGCCGAATACCGCGTCAAAAACAGGCTCACAGCCGAAGGCTGAACGTGCTTTAGCACTGCCTCGGAGGGGCGAGCGAAGCGAGTCAAATGCTCATTTAGTTCACTAAACTCCGCTTTTTCGCCTGTTTCTTGTGCCCTCGGTGTATTTCCTTGTCTCGGTGGCCTCGATAACGTTTTTCAATAGCCTGCTAAGCCTTAACGACAGATCGCACAGCGCTGCCAGAAGCAAACAAAGCCGGAGTGATGCCCTCACTCCGGCTTTGTATTTTATAGCCTTGCCCGCTT
>NZ_LAPT01000042.1 GCF_003194385.1 Pokkaliibacter plantistimulans | reverse complement strand
AATAGTTGACCACTACAAACCGCAGCTGAATCGTGTACGACTAATCGGTGTACGGCGCCTCAGCTCAGTCTTGCTCGCTGTCCTGATATTGCGTCAGCACTTTTGAAGTGAAATAGCCCAGACATCGTGTCTGGGTTTTTAGTGAAATTTAATAGACGATCAGTCTATAACTTGTCGCCGCCCATTAGTCAGGGTGGCCCGCCAACCAAGGAGAACCTCAGATGTTCAAGGCACTGCTGATAAGCAAAGACGAACAGGGTTATCGCACCGAACTGACTCAGCTGGATGACCAGCAGCTACCGGCAGGGGACGTGACCGTGGCCGTCGACTATTCAACCCTGAATTACAAGGATGCACTGGCCATCGCGGGGACGTCGCCCATCGTGCGTAGCTTTCCAATGGTGCCGGGTATCGATCTGGTAGGGACGATAGAAAACAGCCACCATGCTGACTACAAGGTGGGGGATAAAGTACTGCTTAATGGCTGGGGAGTCGGTGAGAGTCATTGGGGTGGACTGGCGCAGAAAGCGCGCTTGCAGGGAGACTGGCTGATTCCGCTGCCCACTGCTTTTACTGCCGAGCAGACCATGGCTATTGGCACTGCTGGTTATACCGCCATGCTTTGTGTGCTGGCCATCGAGAAACACGGTATTACACCGTCGATGGGCTCTGTACTGGTCACCGGGGCTAATGGCGGAGTAGGCAGTTTTGCGCTGAGTATTCTGTCCAGGCTTGGTTATACCGTTACCGTATCCACTGGGCGTCCACAGGAGGCTGAGTATCTGAAGCAGCTGGGTGCGGCCGAGATCATCGAGCGCAGCAGCCTGTCTGAGCCGGGCCGACCTCTGGCCAAAGAACGCTGGGTGGCAGCAGTAGATTCGGTAGGTAGCCACACGCTGGCCAATGTCTGCGCTGCCACCGCGAATGAAGGCATCGTTGCCGCCTGTGGTCTGGCTCAGGGGATGGATTTTCCAGCCAGCGTGGCGCCGTTCATCCTGCGTGGTGTGACGCTGCGCGGTATCAACTGTGTGACCCGGCCCAAGTCTGACCGTATCGAAGCCTGGCAGCGACTGGGGGAGCTGATCGACCCGCAGCAACTGGCGTTGATTACCCAGACCATTGGTCTGGCCGAAGCGATACCTGCAGCCCGACAACTGCTGGATGGGCAGGTGCGTGGTCGTGTGGTGGTGGATGTAAACCGCTGAAGCGTGAGCGAATCAGCGCCTGACTTTCTATTTTTGCACCCATGACTCGCAGCCGGGCGTGACGGTGCTTTTCGTTATCTCGGGGCAGGGCTTTTCACTGCCTGCCCTTTTTCGTATCTCCTCTCTACATTGCTCCTTTCTGCATTACTTCTCTCTGATTAGTCGTGGGGGCGACCGTGCCTAGCTCCTTGCCTGTGTCTTCTTTAAGCTCTGTCCGTAATTTGCCGCAAAACTGTCACGTGCTCGTCATCCTCGGTGGTTACTTTGCTACTGAATGAGATCGATCTCATTTTGGTTGCTAAACGAGCAAGTGACTGAGCGGCAGCGTGTAATGACGGATTTGTTAAGTGTGGCGAAAAAAGCGGGCGTGTCCCGGGCGACGGCGGCGAGAGTATTTTCCCAGCCCGAACT
The DNA here is from genome assembly GCF_003194385.1 of Pokkaliibacter plantistimulans. Classification (GTDB taxonomy): domain Bacteria; phylum Pseudomonadota; class Gammaproteobacteria; order Pseudomonadales; family Balneatricaceae; genus Pokkaliibacter; species Pokkaliibacter plantistimulans. Next base: position 41,971 of record NZ_LAPT01000042.1, on the reverse strand, counting down.
GGTGCGTAAAACGACCCTGCAGCGCGTGCTGGCGGCGGCCGAGGAGCTGGCCTTTCGTCCCAATCGCCTGGCTCAGCAGTTGCGTACTCAGGCCACCCGCATTATCGGAGTGCTGCTGCCTGATCCCCGAAATCCGGTATTTGCCGAGCAACTGCTGGCGATGGAGCTGGCTGCCCGGCAGCAGGGGTATGCACTGCTGGTAACGACTACCGGCTATGACGCCAGTCAGGAACTGCAACTGGTGGAGGAGATGCTGTGCCAGCGCGTTGATGGTCTGGTGCTGACCGTAGCGGATGCGGAAAACAGCGAAGTGCTGGCTAAGCTGCAGCGAGAGTCCGTGCCCTATGTGCTGGTGTACAACCAGCCGACCGACCCGGATGTGCAGGCGATCAGTGTCGATAACCGGCTGGCCATGTACGACGCCGCACAGTATCTGCTGGCGCTGGGGCACCGGCAGATCGGTATGGTCGCAGGCCCGATGGCACAGTCTGACCGGGCCCGGCTTCGGTACGACGGTTATTGCGCCGCCTTGCGCGAGCACGGCATCACGCCCCGTCCGGTCATTGAGATGGCTTCCCACACCCGCGCCAGCTTCCCTTTGCTGCAATCGCATATGCAGGGCAATGAGGGGCTGACCGCCTTGCTGTGTTCCAACGATCTGCTGGCGCTGAGCCTGATCAGTGATCTGCAACGCCACGGCCATGCCGTGCCTGACGATATATCGGTGATTGGATTTGATGGCATCGAGCTGGGCGAACTGCTGTTCCCGTCGCTCTGTTCGGTGGTGCAACCGCGGGAGGCCATCGGCCGTGAAGCGGTTGCTGTGCTGCTGGCCATGATGAGGGGTGAGCAGCCTGATATTGGCAAACTGCCTCATCGATTGAGACCGGGTGAGAGTGCCGGGCCGCTGCAACGGCCCGACACCGATGCTCACCGCATCCGTACTCGCTAGTACCTGATAACAGAAAGCAGGAGACATTATGAAGAAGTCCACTTGGCTGCGCCAGTTCGCCGCCCCGATGCTACTGGCCACCCTGGGTATGATGGGCACCGCTCAGGCGGCTGACACCGCGATCTGCTACAACTGCCCGCCAGAATGGGCGGACTGGGGGACGCAGCTGCAGGCTATCAAGCAGGATTTGGGTATCAGCGTACCGCAGGACAACAAAAACTCCGGCCAGTCGCTGGCGCAGCTGGTGGCGGAGAAGAGTAATCCGGTTGCTGACGTGGTCTATTACGGGGTGACGTTCGGCATTCAGGCGCAAAAGGCTGATGTCGTCACGGCGTATCAGCCAGCCCATTGGGATGAGATTCCAGCAGGTCTGAAAGACCCGGCGGGACACTGGTTTGCCATCCACAGCGGTACGCTGGGGTTTGCGGTCAATGTCGATGCGCTGGGCGGCAAGCCCATTCCGCAGTCATGGGATGACCTGCTTAAGCCAGAGTACAAAGGCATGGTGGGTTATCTGGATCCGTCCAGCGCCTTCGTGGGTTACGTCGGTGCAGTGGCCGTCAATCAGGCCAAAGGCGGTAGCCTCGATGACTTCACGCCCGCTATCGAGTATTTCAAAAAGCTGGCAGTCAACGAGCCGATTGTGCCGAAGCAGACGGCCTATGCACGGATGATGTCCGGCGAAATCCCCATCCTGCTGGACTATGACTTCAACGCCTACCGCGCCAAATACAAAGACCACGCCAACGTTGCCTTCGTTATTCCTCAGGAAGGGACCGTGGTTGTGCCTTACGTCATGAGTTTGGTGAACAACGGCCCTCATAGTGCGGAAGGCAAGAAAGTGCTCGACTACGTGCTGTCTGACAAGGGGCAGGCGATCTGGGCCAATGCTTTCCTGCGTCCGGTACGTGCCAGCGCCATTTCTAAAGAAGCGCAGTCACACTTCCTGCCGGACAGTGATTATGCCCGTGCCAGCGCAGTGGACTACGGCCACATGGCGGATGTGCAGAAGGCATTCTCTGCGCGCTATCTGGCTGAGGTGCAGTAATGTCGCAGTCGTTACTGACGACAGGAGGGCAGCCCGCCAGCCGGGCGGCCCCTTCCGCGCAAGCACGGCGTCATCATGGTAAGTGGCTGGCACACTGGGCGCTGGCACCCGCGCTGGCTTTCTTTCTGGCGTTCTGGTTGCTGCCCTTTGTACAGCTGATGGTGATGGGCGCCGGTGCTGACAGTAGCAGCGGCGAGCCGGGTTACTGGGCCGTGCTGACTCACCGGCAATATCTGTTCAGCCTGCTGGTGACGGTGCTGCTGTCTTTGGCCGTCGCGGTGCTGGCAGTGGTGATCGCTGCCATCTGTGGCTGTTTTCTGGCACGTAATCATTTCTTCGGGCGCAGTCTGTTGCTGTCGATGCTGACCTTTCCGCTGGCCTTTCCCGGTGTCGTGGTTGGCTTTCTGGTGATCATGCTGGGGGGGCGCCAGGGGCTCTCAGCACAGCTTGGCCAGCTGCTGGCGAGCGAACGCTGGACCTTTGCCTATTCCCTCACCGGGTTGTTTATCGGTTATCTGTATTTCTCCATTCCGCGCGTGATCATGACGGTGATGGCGGCCTGCGAAAAGCTCGATACCAGTCTGGAAGAAGCGGCTCGCTCGCTGGGCGCCAACAGCTGGCGGGTGATTGCTGATGTGCTGATTCCCGGCATTCGCCCGGCGTTAATTTCAACCGGCGCCATCTGCTTCGCTACCAGCATGGGGGCTTTCGGTACGGCCTTTACGCTGGGCACCCGGATTAATGTGGTGCCGATGGCCATCTACGGCGAATTTACCAATTACGCCAACTTTGCCATGTCCGCGGCATTGTCTGTGCTGCTGGGCGCGGTGACCTGGCTGGCGCTGGCGATGGCGCGGCGATTATCGGCAGATGCCAGTCTCGGAGGGGCGTAAGCATGTCTACATCCTTGTCGGTACGCAGTGCTGGCGTTATGCACTGGCGCTTTGTCCTGCAGCTGATTTTTACGCTGGCCGTCTGCGCTTTCATGATTGTGCCAGTGCTGATGTCTGTGCTGGCCGGTCTGACCGAAAACTACCTTGTTGGGCTGAGTAGTGGCCTCACAACCCGCTGGATTGCTGAGGTGTGGGGGCTGTATGCCGACAGCATCTGGCTATCCATCTATCTGGCACTGGCCTGTCTGGGTTGTACCTTGCTGCTGGGCGTCCCGGCGGCCTACGGTCTGCTCAAGTGCCGCAAGCGCTGGGCTGCGATCATTGAAGAGTTACTGCTGATGCCGGTCGCCATCCCCGGGCTGGCGACGGCTCTGGCACTGTTGCTGGCCTATGGGCAGTTTCATGGTTTCCGTGGCAGCTGGCTGTTTATTCTGGTCGGCCATGTGCTGTTTACGCTGCCCTTCATGATTCGTCCGGTGCTGGCTGTCATGCAGGCCATTGATGTGGTGCGTCTGGAAGAGGCCGCCTCCAGTCTCGGGGCCGGCGCTATTCAGCGCTTCTTCACGGTCATCCTGCCCAATTGCACCAGCGGCATTCTGGCGGGTGCCCTGATGGTGATTACCCTGTCGGTGGGCGAGTTCAATATCACCTGGATGCTGCATACCCCGCTGACCAAGACCCTGCCGGTCGGGCTGGCGGACAGCTATGCCTCAATGCGGCTGGAAATTGGCTCGGCCTATACCCTGATCTTCCTGCTGATGATTCTGCCACTACTGACGCTGATCCAATGGTTTGGCCAGTGGGCTGCCCGGCGTGCCAGCCGAAGCGTGCAGTAATGTTGTTGAGTTTGAGTAAAGCCTTATGAAGTCGACATTTGCTACTTTGCCTCAGGTCGCTCATCGCGAACCTGTGCGTATTCGCCTGCGCCAGTGTGCCCGTACCTTTGCCGGGCGGCAGGGACAGCACACCGCACTGCATCCGCTGGATCTGGCTGTCGAGCCGGGGGAAACGCTGGTGCTGCTTGGCCCCTCCGGCTGTGGCAAGACCACCACGTTGCGCATTATCAGCGGCCTTGAGCAACCTGATGCCGGAGGGGAAGTGTGGTTTGGTGATGAACAGGTCACCCATCTGCCGATTGAGAAGCGCGATGTGGGCATGGTGTTTCAGAACTACGCGCTGTTCCCCAACATGAACGTCGCCGCCAACATCGGCTACGGTCTGAAGATTCGTGGTTATTCTGCTGAGGTGATACGTCAGCGTACCGGCGAAATGGTGGACATGGTCCATCTGCAGGGGCTGGAGCAGCGCGCTATTCATGAGCTGTCCGGCGGGCAGAAACAACGTGTGGCGCTGGCCCGTGCCATGGCGGTGCAGCCACGGGTGCTGCTGTTTGATGAGCCACTGGCGGCGCTGGATGCCAAACTGCGTGATCGCCTGCGGATTGATATCGGCCAGCTGTTGCGTCAGCTGGGTATTACCGCCGTCTACGTGACTCATGATCAGGCCGAAGCCATGGCGCTGGGGGATCGCATCGCGGTGATGGAGAAGGGGCGTATTGCCCAGCTGGGTACACCGCAGCAAATCTATCATCAGCCTGCAACGGCCTTTGTTGCGGACTTTATCGGCACGGTCAATCGCTTTGCCATCCTTGGGCGGGGGCAGGGAAGTTTGCAGGTGACGGGCGGGGGGTTGCCGTCTGACTATCAGGGCGACGCCTCCTTGCTGTATTGCCGCCCGGAAGATGTGCGGATTTGCACTGACGACGAGCCGGTGGCTGTGCGGGGCAGGGTGATCCAGCGTTTCTTCCTCGGCCAGAGCCAACGCCTGCTGGTTGATACCGGCGCAGCGGAGCCATTACAGGTCGACAGCAGCAGTCGGCAGCACTGGCAGGTCGGCGATGCGATCAGTCTGTCCGTCCCGGCGGATGCGCTGTTTGCCATCACTGGTAATCAGACACAGCCTCATGCCGGAGAGAAAGCAGAAAGTGCCGCAGGGAGTTCAACATGAGCCGTCAGTTTATCGTCGCCCAGATCAGCGATCTGCATATCAAGGCCGGTGGCAAGCTGTCTTACAAGCGGGTGGATACCTTGCGGGCCTTGCAACATGCCGTCACCCGCCTGAACAGCCTGTGTCCCAGACCGGATGTCGTGGTCATCACCGGTGATCTGGTGGATTTTGGCCGGGCGGAAGAGTACGCCACTCTGCGACAGGCCCTGCAACCGCTGCAGATGCCTTTCTACCTGATAGCGGGTAACCATGATGAACGTCAGGCGCTGCGTGCCGCCTTTCCCGAGCATGGCTATTTGCATCAGCAGGACAGGTTTTTGCAGTGGTTTATTGATGACTACCCGCTGCGCCTGATCGGGCTGGACTCCACTGTTCCCGGCCAGCCTCATGGCGAGCTGTGCCCGCAGCGGCTGGCGTGGCTGGAGAATACGCTGGCAGCCGCGCCCACTAAGCCCACGCTGGTGATGTTGCATCATCCGCCCTTTATCAGCGGTATCGGCCATATGGATGTGCAGCGTCTTTTCAACAGTGAGCAGCTGGCGACAGTGATCCGTCGCCATCCGCAGGTGGAGCGGGTGCTGTGCGGGCATCTGCATCGCAGCATTCAGCAGCGTTTTGCCGGTACACTGGTGTGCTGCTGCCCCGGCACCTCACATCAGGTGGCGCTGGATATTGATCCGCAGGCACCGTCGCGCTTTGTCATGGAGCCACCGGCTTATCTGCTGCACTGGTGGACAGAGGAGCAGGCGCTGATCACCCATACCGGCATGCTGGATGAGTATGAAGGCCCCTATCCGTTTTTTGATGCTCATGGGCTGATTGACTGAGGGAAACACTCAGACTGCGCGCTTTATCGCGGTGGATTGATCGAAGATTCCTGACCTGTTGGTTTGAATAAAAACTGTACTGCGCTATTCCGGCCTTTGTTGGCGAGCTGTAAAATGCCGAAACACTTTTTAATGGTTCGGTAGCGAGAGAATGGCGAAGTATCTACTCGTTGTTGCGGCGTTATGTGTCGTGCCTGTGGCCAACGCTGACATCTATTTCTGCATGGTCGATGGGGTCAAGACCTTCACCGATAAGGCCTGTGCTGACGGTGTGAAGCTGTCTGAGCCGGAGGACCAGCCTGCGCCCGACATGGCGTCGGCAGCAACGGGGCCTTCAGCGGGTAGCGCTCAGAATGATGCGGTCATTGAGCAGCTGAATGATCAGCTGGCCAACAATCCTCCTGCTGCGGGAGGGCTGCCTAATGCGTTCGAGGCGCAGGCTCAGCACATGAAGCGGCTGGCGGACAGTCATCGGGTAGAAAATGGCATGACGCCGTACTGGGTCGCCAGAGCCTGGGGTGAACCGACCAACAAGAGTACGCTGTCCACGGCGGACGACATTGTCGAAAACTGGCAGTGGGAAGATAGCAGCGGGGCGATCATTCACGAAGTCATGTTCATGAATGGCGTGCTGTTCTCCTTCCAGTAATAGTGCCTTTGCGGATGCCAGTGAGGCTCGCTGGCATCTGACCAGATGGCATCCACCTCTCCTTTATCTCCACTCTCGCCCCGCTGTTTTCGCCCTGTCTGGCTTTTCTCGCCAGATCATGAAAGCTTTCCCGGATCGGGAAAGGGTCATTGCCAATTCGGGGTGTGCACTTGTCAGCACAGCCGAAACGGAATAGATATTCCCCTCTGTATTTTTCATGGTGACCTTCGATGGCCCGCTCACCCCGTTCCGCTGCGGTAAGTAAACCGCTGCATTCCACTTCTGGCCGCGCCAGCGCGGTCTTTGTCTGGCTGTTTGTCGGCGCTTTGCTGGCACTGGTTGCCAGCGGACGGCTGCCGGTCTGGCTGGTGCTGTGCTATCTGCTGCAGAGTCTTGCCACCTTCATGGTGTATGCCTGGGATAAACGCGCTGCCCGTCGGCAGGCATGGCGCACTCAGGAAAGTACTCTGCATCTGCTGGCTTTGCTGGGCGGTTGGCCGGGCGCACTCTGTGCCCAGCGCTGGTTGCGGCATAAGTCCAGCAAGGGCTCATTTCAATGGGTCTTCTGGCTGACGGTGGTGGTCAATATGCTGGCCCTGCTACTGCTAAGCCGACACGGTTTTTTACCGGCCGAATGGGAACTGCTTATCCGCTGACAGACCATTCATGAGGGAGTTCAGCAGGAAAGGAGACTGACCTTGTGCATAAACGTGCAGGTTTTACAGGACTGACTAGACTTGCTGGGAATATGAATTTTCATACAGGAGAATCCCCATGTTGCTGAAAGGCTCATGCCATTGTGGTGCTGTGCATTTTGAAGTGGAGTCTCCTCATCCTTACCCCTTTAACCGCTGTTACTGTTCTGTGTGTCGCAAAACCGCAGGCAGCGGGGGGTATGCCATCAATCTGGGAGCACAGTCCGAATCACTGAAGGTGGAAGGGCGCGAACATATCACGGTCTACCATGCCATCATTGACGGCGAAATCAGCCCCGCAGAGCGACATTTTTGCAAGCACTGCGCCACCACATTGTGGGTATGGGATCCGCGCTGGCCGGAACTGGTGCATCCCTTTGCATCGGCCATCGATACCGAGCTGCCGATTCCCCCCGAGCGTACCCACCTGATGCTGGCCTATAAGCCGGAATGGGTCGAGGTGGATGTGCGTGGGCCTGATACCTGTGTCTATGGCTATCCCAAGGAAAGCATCGCCGAATGGCATGAACGCCTTGGGCTGGTTAGCTGAAGTCAGAGCGTGTTCACACTCAGCGGGGCCACGGCCACAAGATGTGGTAAAAGCCTTCGGAGTGCGAATGCATCCAAAATGCCGCCTTCTCTGCGCGTTTTGCTTTATCGGCTGCGTTAAAGCATGAGTTTGTTCATACAAGGAGGTTTCATGTCACGGAAATTACTCGTCAGCTCGCTGCTGACACTGGCGTATCTGTATCAATCCGCTGTTCATGCTTCTGCGCTGGCTAACGAGCTGCGTGCCAGGATGGCGACCCCTGCTGAAGAGGCAGCCGATAAGGCGCTGCTTGCTCCCGCAGGGAGCTATGTCGAGGCGCAAAGTGGCTATGTAGGTTATGTCGGTGGATTTGATACTGAAGCGGAACGCTGGTGTGTCAGTAAGAAGCACAAGGTGACGCCCATCGACGCGGGATTCGACATCGTCGAAGACGCTGACGAGCAGCAGGCAAAAGAGGAATTCAATGCCTACACCGCTCTCTATAACCGGCGGGTGCGCAGCATCCTGATCGCTAAAGGGCAATACCTCTGCGCTAATCCCTGATCTCTCCCGTATCCGACCTGAGTTGTCACCGGAACACATCAGCCATGGCCACTTCTTCCCGACCTAACGTGCTCTTTATCTCGGCGGATCAATGGCGGGCTGACTGCCTGTCTGCGGTTGGCCATCCACTGGTGAAAACCCCTCACCTTGATCAGCTGGCAACCGAGGGGACACTGTTTCGTAACCACTTCACTCAGGCGGCGCCCTGTGGCCCCAGTCGTGCCAGCTTGCTGACCGGCATGTATGCGATGAATCATCGCTCCATTCTTAACGGCACGCCGCTCGATAACCGCCACACCAATATCGCGCGGGAAGTACGCAAGGGTGGTTTTGATCCGATTCTGTATGGCTATACCGATACCAGTGTCGATCCGCGCACCGTGGCGGCGGGTGATCCGGCGTTGCGTGATTATGGCGGCTTACTGCCGGGGTTTCGTGAAGGCTTCAGGTATGACGATGAAATCTGCCTGCCCTGGATCAACCAGCTGCGCAGCAAGGGTTACACCCTGCCATGGCATCCGGCACAGACCTACTTTGCAGACCCTACGGCTGAGCTGCCAGCCGGGAAAGGGCACTGCTACGCGCCGACTCTGTACCGGGCTGAGGATTCGGATACGGCCTACACCGCTGATCGTATCCTCCAGCACATGCAGGCCCATCGCGGTCAGGGCTGGTTTATTCATGGTGTCTTCCTGCGGCCTCATCCTCCGCTGTATGCGCCAGAGCCTTTCAATCGCCTTTACGCGGCAGAGCAGGTGGCATTACCGCAGCGGGAATCGTCACTGGCGGAGGCCAAAGCCCAGCATCCCTTCCTTGATTACTGGCTCGATGTGCAGCAGCGACCGGGCTACTACTTTGGCCATCAGCACAACGTGGTGTCGTTGCCGGAGGCGGAACTCCAGCAGATGCGCGCCACGTACTATGGCCTGATTACCGAGGTCGACCTGCATCTGGGGCGACTGTTTGACTATCTGCGCGAAACCGGGGAATACGACAGCACCCTGATCATCTTTACCGTCGATCATGGTGAGCAGCTGGGGGATCACTATCTGTGGGGTAAGGGCGGTTATTTCGATGCCAGTTACCATATTCCGCTGATCATCCGGGCACCGGAATGCAGCGGCGCGCGGGGTAAGCAGCTATCAGCGCTTACCGAGGCGGTGGATCTGATGCCGACCATGCTGGACTGGCTCGGGCTGCCCATACCCGCCAGTTGTGATGGTGAGTCGCTGCTGCCCTGGTTGCACGGCGCTGACCCTGCACACTGGCGCAGTGAGGTGTTCTGGGAATACGATTTTCGTGACCCCCACACCCAGCAGGCCGAGCAGCGGCTGGGGCTGAACAGCAACGATTGCACCCTCGCGGTACTGCGCAGTGAACGCTACAAGTACGTCCACTTCACAGCGATGCCACCTCTGCTATTCGATCTGCTCGATGACCCTGGTGAATTTCATAACCTTGCCGATGACCCGCAGTATCTGCCTATCCTGCTGCAGATGGCGCAACGCATGCTATCGCGGCGCATGGCCAGAGCGGACCGGGTGCTGGCCAATACCCTGCTGACCCGTCAGGGTGTCATCAACCCACCGTGTTAACGGTGGGTTATTCACTGCATTTCCTTAATTCAATTCTATTGCTGGCAATTCCTGTGCTGTGGTTAAGGAATATTGCTGCTGGTAATTGCGGCTTTTGAATAAAGCCCCGATTTTGAATTGGAATAGGTGCTCTGTTTATATCGGTGTTTATATTTGTGTTTTGTGTTTCGTCTGTAAAAGGCTGCCATGCTGTGTGGAGCGCTGCAGGTGCATCATGCTTGTGCATAAGGCTGATTTATAGGCGGTTTTTGGTTCTGATCTGGTGCAAGGGGTGTGATCTGGAGAGTTCAGGTCGCAGGCGTTAAATTTCCCTTTTTATTGCAGGTTTATTTGTTTTGGCTCAATAGGTATATTCGGGCACCAATACCCAACGTATCTTTTTGATACAGCTAAACCATAACTTGCAGATATCTGCCCAGGGGATGGAATGTTTTTGCTGCGGCCTGTGCTCTATTTAATGAACCGTACGCGCTATGCGTACAAATTTCTGATCATTTTCCTGGTATTTATGCTGCCGTTCTGCTGGCTGTCCGTTGACAAGCTCAGCAGCCTGTACAAGGACATGCAAAACGCCCGCTCGGAGCAGGAAGGTCTGGGGGTCATCACCCGCTTGCTGGATGTGTTCGAAGCGTCACAGAAGCTGGCTGGCGCCAAAGTGGTTTCCATGGCGCGCAATGAAGAGGATGTCACCTCTGCCGTCAAAGACTACCAGCAGCGTTACGACGCCAGCGTGGCGCAATACAACAGCGCGGTGAATGGCAGCCGTTATGCAGGTCTGGCCATCGATAAGGACAGCAAAGGGACAGAGCAGGGTAGCAGCACCAGTGTTCCCGTCGATACCCTCTACGTCAGCAACTTCACCCAACCTGAGCATCTGCGAGAGATTATCAAGTCGGTGGCCAGCCGGGCGCACCTGAGCAAGGACGAAAACGACAGGCTGTATAACGATGTCGACTTCATGCTCAACTCGCTGATACCGGCCTATGTCACCCTGTCCAAAGCGCGTACCTACAACGCCTATATTGTCGCCTATGGTTTTCTTGAGTCAGCCTCCAAACCCGGCGTGTTCAATCTGGTCAATGAGCTGAAAGCGATCACCGAAGGCACGGCTGCCGATCAGCCGATGCAGCAGGCCATTATTGATTCCAGCAAGGCTATTCTGGGCCGCTTCCAGACGGCAGTAATCACCAAATATGCCACTGGCAGTTTCTCCTACGATGACAAGGCACCGGCCCAATGGCGGTCACATTTTGAGGGGTATGATCAGGCGACGGCGGCGCTGGAGAACGGCCGTCAGCAGTTGCTGGATGAAGTGTCCGGCATTCTTGATCAGCGCTTGCAGAATAAACGTGCGGCACTGATTGCCTGGTCTTCGATTCAGGTGGTGATGGTGCTGCTGATTGTCTATCTGTTCGCCGGTTTCTATGTGTCAGTGCATGGCGCCATCAAGACCATCCGCACCGGTACCCGTCGTGTGTCGGAAGGGGATCTGAGTCAGGACATCCGCACTGACGCCAGCGACGAGCTGGGTGAACTGTCGAACGACTTCAATCAGATGCAGATCAAGATGCGCTCCCTGATCACCGAAGTGGCCAACATTTCTGAATCGACCACCGTCAAAGCCACGACCGTGAACGAAAATGCGCAGTCCAGTAGCGAAAGCGTGGCGATGCAGACGGTCGAGCTGGACCAGATTGCCACCTCCATGAGTGAGCTGGTCGCCAGTGTTCACGAAGTCAGCCGCAACACCCATACCGCCTCGGGCAAAGCCAGTCAGATCGGTGCCGAGTGCGAGCAGGGGCTGGTGCAGGTCAATCAGGCGGTGGCCGGTATCAATCAGCTGTTTGGCCATATGGATGCTTCGCGCAACGCCATCTCTTCAGTGGAGCAGGAAAGCGGCAGCATTTCCAAGGTGCTGGATGTAATCAAGAGCGTCGCTGAGCAGACCAACCTGCTGGCCTTGAATGCCGCCATCGAAGCGGCTCGCGCCGGGGAGCAGGGCCGTGGCTTTGCGGTAGTTGCGGATGAAGTGCGCAGTCTGGCACAGCGCTCCCATGAGCTGACCGGTGAGATTGATACCATCATTGCCCGCCTGCAGCGTCAGGTCAGCAATGCGGTCAGCACCATTGAGACCAGCCATCGCAGCGCTTCGGCAACAGTGGAGGAGGTCGAGAAGACGGCGACGATCTTCCAGCAGATCACTTCCAATATGGAGTTCATCGTTGATCACAACACCCAGATCGCCTCGGCAGCCGAACAGCAGGCCAGTGTGGTGGAAGGCGTTGAGCAGAGTACGGTGGAAATCAAGAAAGCCAGTGAAGTAACGGCCGAGCAGGCCAGTAGTACCGCAACTCTGAGTACCGAAGTGGCACGTATGACCCGTGAGTTGCAGGGCATGATTGCCGCCTTCCGGGTCTGATCTATGGACTGACAGGAGAGCGCCCCGGTGGCGCTCTTTTTGTTTCTGCACTCTGATCAGCCTGCAGGGGCTGGAGAAATACTGACGGCTTTTGCCCCTATGGCGCCGTGGCTGCTGTTACAGCTGTCAATTACGGCACTTATGAACTGCAATTAAAGCTCATGCCCCACACAGGGGGAAACAGCATGAGTGCTGACAGATTCGGCTGGCATTCTGAACTCTGGGCGGCGCCCTGGTCGCGGGTGCTGCGCCGGGCTCTGATTGTCGGTGGCGTGATCTTCGCTGCCGCGCTGATCGGGATTCTGTCCCGTCCGGTTGGCTTTCTCGCCTCTATATGGCCTGCCAATGCCCTGCTGCTGGGGATGTTGCTGCGGACCCCCAGACTGACCAGTGGCTGGTGCTGGCTGGCGGCCTTTATAGCACTGGTGCTGGCCGACTTACTGACGGGCGGTAAATGGCTGATCACCCTGTGGTTGACTGCCGCCAATCTGGCCGGCGTCGCCATGGCTTGCTGGCTGTACAGCCATTTCCATAGTGTTGACCGCACTCTGCAAAGCCCGCTGGCGGTGCTGCACCTGTTTGTCTTCTGCTTCTGCGGTGCGCTGGCCAGTGCGCTGGTCGGCTGTGGTGCCAGTATCGTCTTGTTTGACCGCAACATCTGGGTCGGGCTGGCTTACTGGTTCAGTGCGGAAATGGTCAACTACATCACCATCCTGCCGGTCATCCTGACCTTTCCGCTTCGTCGTATTGCCCAGTGGTTTCAGCAAGCCTTTGCCATGCGCCGGGTTGAGCTGGACTGGTTGCGACTGGCGCCGTTGTTCAGTCTGGCATTGTCACTGGGGGTGATGATGGCGGTGGGTGGTTCCGGCGCCATTGCCCTGCCGGTCCCGGCATTGCTCTGGTGTGCCCTGAGTTACAGCCTGTTCTCCACCATGCTGGTGACGCTGATCTTCGCCACTATCATCAGCCTGGCACTGGCGAGAAATCTGTTGCCGGTGTTTGCTCACGCCAACTTTATTGATGACACCGTATCGCTGCGGCTGGGCCTGACCATGCTGGCACTGGGGCCGCTGACGGTGGCCTGTATCAATGCTGCCCGCAACAAGCTGGTGATACAGCTCGATCATGCGGTCAATCACGATTACCTGACTGATGCGCTGTCACGAGCGACGTTTGAACATCGCGCTGGCCATGCCCTGAAGGAGTGCATCGCAGCGGGCAAGCCTGTGGCGGTGCTGATGATGGATCTGGATCATTTCAAGTACATCAATGATCACTTTGGCCATCGCAGTGGCGATCTGGTGCTGATCGAGTTTGCCCGGCTGGTGGATGGCCAGTTACGCAAAGGCGATCTGTTCGGACGGTTGGGTGGCGAGGAGTTTGCAGTCATGTTGCCGGGGATCAGCCGTGAAGGGGCCTTGTCCGTTGCCGAGCGGCTGCGGTCCATGGTGGCGGCCCATCGCTTTGCCGGAGTGGATGGCAAACTGCTCAAAGCCACGGTCAGTATTGGCGTGGGGTATCTGCCTGCTAAACAGCGCATCGAGCGGGAACGTCTTCTGGTGCGGGCCGATGAGGCGCTTTATCTGGCCAAAAACCGTGGGCGCAATCAGGTGCAGATTCAGGATGTGCAGGTGCCAGCGGCGGCTAAAAGCTAAGAACGTGCTCTGAGCTGTTGCGATAAAACGCAGGCTGAGGGCAGGCTGAGGTAGAGCAGGGGTAGCGCTGTCCCTCCTTGCGCTGAACCGCCCTGCAACCCATAAATCGGTAAGTGCGGTTAAGCACTCTTCAGCTGCCAAGGCAGCGCTGCTCATTGAGGAAGTCGTGTTTGTGAAGGAAAACATACGTACCCGCCACAACGTCAAAAAACACCATACCGAACATCATCGCTCGCAACGTATCGGCTGGCTGCGTGCTGCCGTGCTGGGCGCGAACGATGGCATCGTTTCTACCGCCAGTCTGGTGATGGGCGTAGCGGCGGCTGAGGCCAGCACGCGCAGCATTTTGCTGGCCGGACTGGCAGGGCTGGTGGCCGGGGCGATGTCGATGGCTGCCGGAGAATACGTGTCGGTCAGCTCCCAGTCTGACACCGAGCAGGCCGACCTTGAGGTCGAGCGGCAGGAGTTGGAGGATGACCCGGAGCACGAGCTGATCGAGCTGACCAATATCTACGTTAAGCGGGGGCTGGAGCGGCCTCTGGCCAGACAGGTGGCAGAGCAGCTGATGACCCATGATGCGCTTGGCGCTCATGCCCGCGACGAGCTGGGGATTACCGAGACCGCGACTGCCCGGCCGGTGCAGGCGGCACTGACCTCGGCGCTGACCTTTTCGCTGGGGGCGGTGTTGCCGCTTCTGGTCGTGGCATTAGTGCCTGCCAGCGCATTGTTATGGAGCGTGGCGCTGGTAGCGCTGGTCTGCCTCGCCGTATCGGGCGCACTGGCTGCCAGAGCCGGTGGCGCACCGGTCGGGGTGGCAGCGTTTCGGGTGGCCTTCTGGGGCGCGCTGGCGATGGCGATGACCACCGCTGTAGGCGCGCTTTTTGGTGTTACGACGGGATAGGGAAAAAGGAGAAAGACACATGAGTGCAATACGTTTCCTGACCATCGGGCTGGCGGGTGTGATCGGCACGGCGGCATCACTGTGGGCACACGCGGATGATATGCCGGCAGATACCACCCGGCAGGACATGGTGCATCAGATGGGCCATGAAGTGATGCCCTTCAGTCTGGACAAGACCTCGCACATCTTTACCACCAATGATACGGGTGGCGTGCAGAAGGTGCTGGCGCAAAGTTCGGAGGATAAAGAACAGGTTGCCCTGATTCAGAATCACCTGCTGTATGAGTCGGTGCAGTTTCAGCAGGGGAATTTTGCTGATCCCACCCGCCTGCACGGTGAGGACATGCCGGGGTTAAAAACCATGGAGGAGGGCTCGACCCGCATCCGTATTCAGTACGAACGCCTGCCGGCCGGTGCACAGATTACATACAGCAGTGACGATCCCAAGCTGGTGGAGGCCATTCATGACTGGTTCAAGGCCCAGCTGGATGATCACGGTGCCGATGCTAAACCGCAGTAACCATGACAGCGTGCTTTGCTCCCGGTAAGACAGAGAGCAGTAAAACAGAGAGCAGATCACCGATATGACAAGGGAGGCGTTGAGCCTCCCTTGTCATCTGCGCTGGCAGTAGCGCTTTATCTGCACTGGCAGCAACTCACTGACGATGGCAGCGATTACGCTGCTGCTTCGTCGTCCTTGCGCTCCACCAGCGTCAGGATGGAATACAGCGCCACCGGCTCGTTGTGCTGGTTGGTGACTTCCACATCCCACACCACCACGCCTGTCGCGCGCTGTTCATCGGGGCGTTTGTCCTTGCGGATTTTCTGCTTGCAGGTGAGGCGGGCCTGAATGGTGTCGCCGATACCCACGGGGCTGACAAAACGCAGGTTTTCCATCCCGTAGTTGGCCAGTACTGGACCGGGGGACGGCTCGACAAACAGACCGGCCGCCGCCGAGATGACAAAGTAGCCATGGGCGACACGCTTGCCGAACAGCGAATCCTTTGCTGCCAGCTCATCGAAGTGAGCGTAGAAGTGATCACCGGACAGGCAGCCGAAGTTGACGATGTCGGCCTCGGTGACGGTGCGGCGATGGGTGATCAGCGTCTCGCCGATCTGCAGCTCATCGAAATAGCGGCGGAACGGATGCACCTGGGTTTTGATCTGCTCGGAACCGGGGTGGAACTCGTTGGTAATCGCGGTCAGGGTGGTGGGGCTGCCCTGAATGGCGGTGCGCTGCATGTAATGTTTGACTGCCCGCAGGCCGCCCAGCTCTTCACCACCACCGGCGCGGCCGGGGCCGCCATGGACCAGTGTCGGCAAGGGTGAGCCGTGGCCGGTCGATTCTCTGGCGCACTCGGTGTTCAGCACCAGCAGGCGACCGTGATAGGCCGCGGTGCCGAGGATGACCTTTCTGGCTTCCAGATTGTCAGCGGTCACCAGTGAGCCTGCCAGACTGCCGCGGCCCATTTTGGCGATGGCAATGGCCTGCTCGATATCGTCATAGGCCATCAGCGTCGATACCGGGCCGAAGGCTTCAACCGAGTGAGGGATGTCGGTCTGCAGCGGCTGGTCACAATACAGCAGGGTGCTGGGGAAGAATGCGCCGCTCTCGGCACTGGCCCCGGTCACTGCGAACTGGCGCTGACCACCGTAAATCACTTCTGCGGCGCCTTTGAGTTGCTCCAGTTTGGCCCAGACATCATCGACCTGATCACGGTTGACCAGCGGCCCCATACGCACCCCTTCGACGGCCGGGTCACCGAGGACCACCTTGGCCAGTCGTGCCTTGAGGGCTTCGGCCACAGCATCAGCACGCTGACGGGGAACAATAGCGCGGCGAATGGCGGTACATTTCTGGCCAGCCTTGACCGACATCTCGTTGGCAACTTCCTTGATGAACAGATCGAACTCGGCACTGCCGGGCTCTACGCCTGCACCGAGAATGCTGCAGTTGAGGGAATCCGCTTCCATGGTGAAGGGGATCGAGCGGGCAAGGATATTGGGATGGCTGCGCAGTTTCTGACCCGTGGCGGCAGAGCCGGTAAAGGTGACCACATCCTGTTCCATCAGATGATCCAGCAAGTCGCCGGTACTGCCGCACACCAGCTGGATGGCACCTTCGGGGAACAGCCCGGAAGCGATAATTTCCCGCACCATGGCTTCTGTCAGGTAGCAGGTGGCACTGGCCGGTTTGACGATAACCGGGACACCGGCAGCCAGACTCGGAGCGATCTTTTCCAGCATGCCCCAGCAGGGGAAGTTGAAGGCATTGATGTGTACCGCCACCCCTTCTTTCGGCACCAGAATATGGCGGCCCACAAAGGTGCCCTTGGCTGACAGGCGTTCGCTGTTACCTTCGACCACGAAGGTTTCATTGGGCAGCTCGCGACGTACCAGGCTGGAGTAGGTAAACAGCGTGCCGGCACCGCCTTCGATGTCGATCCAGCTGTCTACCCTGGTTGCACCGGTCAGCGCGGAGATGCGATAAAACTCATCTTTTTTGCTCATCAGATGCTGAGCCAGCGCCTTCAGGCGGTTGGCGCGATCGTGGAAGGTCAGCGCACGCAGTGCTGGCCCGCCTTTGCTGCGGCCATAATCGGCCACGGCTTTAAAATCGATCCCTTTGCTGGTGACGCTGCCAATCAGCTCACCGTTAACGGCATGGAACAGTTCCGCGCCGCTGTCCTGTCCTTCGACCCACTGGCCGCATACATAGCTTTTGATTTTCATGCTGCTGACTCTGTCTGCAGGGCCAAGCCGGGTGAGCAGCAGGCCCCTGAATTGTTCTTGTTGATGGGTAATGGTCGGGCGGTTGGCACCGTCATCAGGTGGTGCCTGAGTACGCCGCGATTACAGGGTGTCGAAGTCGAGGACGACCTTCTTGCTGACCGGGAAACACTGGCACGACAGCACGTAGCCTGCTTTGACTTCGTAGTCTTCCAGCGCGAAGTTGACGTCCATTTCCACCTCGCCTTCCACCACTTTGGCGCGGCAGGTCGAGCACACGCCTGCCTTGCAGGAGTAAGGCAGGTCGGCGCCGTGTTCGTTACCGGCATCGAGAATGCTGCGGGTATCACGGGCCAGACCGAAGTTGATCTGTCGGCCATCTGCGATAACGGTGACATCGCACAGCTCGGCGGCAATGGCTTCGCCGCTGTCGCGCTGGCGGCGGGTGGTGGCAGGCAGACCGGTGCCGAACAGTTCGTAGTGGATGCGGGCCTTGTCCAGATCGTGTTGCTGCAGTGCTTCACTGACCAGTTCGATCATCTGTTGCGGGCCACAGAGGAAGGCTGCGGTCAGATGCGGAACGTCCAGCCAGCGGTCGAACAGCGCCTTGCATTTGTCATGATCAAGACGGCCGTTGTAGAGGTCGATGTCCTGCTGTTCGCGGGTCATCAGGAACACCAGATTGAGGCGGCCCATGTAGCGGTTTTTCAGGTCGGCCAGCTGCTCGCGGAAAATAGTGCTGGAGGTCGAGCGGTTGGCATAGAACAGGGTAAAGGTGCTCTGCGGCTCGGTATCCAGCGTGGTTTTGATAATGCTGAGAATAGGGGTGATACCACTGCCTGCGGCAACGCCAAGATAGTGACCGACCCGCTCTGCATCCAGCTCGGTGCTGAAATGTCCGGCCGGTGGCATGGCTTCCAGTTGCAGCGGCTGGGCGCTGTGCAACAGGGCCTGCGCCTGATCGTTCAGCCAGTTGGAAAACAGACCACCGGCCACGCGTTTGACGGCAATACGCAATTCGCCGTCATGCACACCGGAGCAGATGGAGTAGGAGCGGCGTACTTCCTCATCGTTGATGCGGGTACGCAGCACCAAATGCTGGCCCTGACTGAAACGGAAGGTGTCCTGCAGCTCAGCCGGAATGGCGAAGGCGACAGACACTGCATCACGGGTTTCCTGGCGCACATCGGCCACATCAAGGGAATAGAAACGGCTCATGGTTACCTCGATCAATTTTGTTGTTATGCCAACTTCATGGGCCAGCAGGCCGTGCCAGACGGCGTGGCGGCTGCGTCAGGCGTTTCAGCTCAGATGCACGTGAATCAGATGCATTTGAAATAGTCGAATGGCTCGCGGCAGTCGTCGCAGCGGTACAGTGCCTTGCAGGCGGTGGAGCCAAATTCGCTGATCACGCTGGTATGCACCGAGCCGCAATGAGGGCAGTGCACTTCCGGCTCCTCACCCAGCAGAGTGCGCTTGCTGGCGCTGCCTGCCGGGGGCGCAATGCCGTAAGCGCGCAGCTTGTCGCGACCCGCCGGGCTGATCCAGTCGGTCGTCCAGGGCGGTGACAACTGCTCCTGCAGCTCAATCTGTTCAAGCCCTGCCTGCCATAACGCCATATGAATGGCGTCGGCGATGGCCTGCGTCGCGGGGCAACCGGAATAGGTCGGGGTCAGGGTGACCACCAGCCGGTCCTGCTGCCAGTTGAGCTGACGCACGATACCCAGCTCCACCACGCTGATCACCGGCACTTCCGGGTCTGGCACGGTATCCAGCAGTTGCCAGATGGCATCCAGCGCGGGGCGCTGTCCGTCTTCACGCAACAGAGTGCGTGGCCGGTCGCTGCTGATCAGGCCAAAGGCACTGGCGGCAACCGCGGCGGTGGTGTGCTGCATGGTCAGCTCTCCTCGAACGGTGTTGCTCTTACCAGGTCGCACCGGGGTAGGCGCGCGGCAGAAACTGCATTTCGGCCAGCAGGTAACCCAGCTGCTCGGTGTGCAGACCCTGGCGCCCGCCGATCTGCATATAGGCGTTCTCATCCGGGCAGGTGAGGGTCGCCTCCTGCAGCGTGGCCTGCACATAGCCCAGCCACTGTTGCTGCAGCGGTGCGCTGGCAGGCACGATGCCTGCTTCCACCAGCAGCGGGTCGGTACTGGTGGCGGTAAACATTTCGCCGGTGTAGGTCCAGATATCGTCGATGGCGTCCTGCATTTTCTGATGGCTGACGGCGGTGCCGTCGCCCAGACGTTTGATCCAGGCGGTAGAACGACGCAGGTGATAGGTCACTTCCTTCAGCCCTTTGCGGGCGATGGCCTGCACCTGTGCATCCGTCGATTGACACAGGGCGGTCAGCAGATGGAAATGCCAGGCATCGAAGAAAAACTGGCGGGCCATGGTGTCGGCAAAGTTGCCGTTGGCCTGCTCGGTAATCAGCAGATTGCGGTATTCGCGTTCATCACGCAGAAACGCCAGCTGGTCGGCGTCGCGGCCCTGATCTTCCAGCTCGGCGGCATAGCTCAGCCAGCTGCGTGCCTGACCCAGCAGGTCGAGGCCGACGTTGGCCATCGCCACTTCTTCTTCCAGTGCGGGAGCATGGCCTACCCATTCACACAGACGCTGAGACATCACGGTATCGCTGTCGCCCAGGTGCAGCAGGTAGTCCACCAGTGCCTGACGGCAGGCGCTATTCAGTTGTGCAGTCATGCCTGCTTCCTCACATATGGTCCAGTTCTTTGGGCAACACATAGAAGGTGGCGTGGCGATAGACCTTGTCATCCGACGGATCAAACAGCGGGTCTTTGTCGTCCGGTGAGGAGGCGGTGATCTGCGCAGAAGGCACCACCCAGAGGCTGACGCCTTCGCTGCGGCGGGTGTACAGATCACGGGCGTTTTCCAGCGCCATGGCGGCGTCGGCGGCGTGGACGCTGCCCACATGCTTGTGGTTCAGGCCGTGCTTACTGCGTACGAAGACTTCAAAAAGGGTCCAGTCAGACATCGTGCTTACCTCAGAATCTCATCAAACGGCCGATCAGGCGGCGTGTTGTTTTTGTTGCTGTTTGCTGGCGTAGGCCGTGGCGGCTTCACGTACCCAGTCGCCGTTATCGATGGCTTCGCGACGGGTGCGCAGACGCTCGCGGTTGCAGGGGCCATTGCCTTTCAGCACGTCGTAGAACTCGCTCCAGTCGATCTCGCCGAAGTCATAGTGGCCGCGTTCTTCGTTCCACTTCAGGTCGGGGTCCGGTGCGGTGCAGCCGAGCAGCTCCAGCTGCGGAATGGTCTGATCGATAAAGCGCTGGCGCAGGTCATCGTTGGACATGCGTTTGATCTTCCACGCCATGGACTGGGCAGAGTTGGGGGAGTCGGTATCGGTCGGGCCGAACATCATCAGCGCAGGCCACCAGAAGCGGTTGATGGAGTCCTGCACCATGGCTTTTTGCTCGTCGTTGCCTTCGCGCATCATGGTCAGCAGGATTTCGTAGCCCTGGCGCTGGTGGAAGCTTTCTTCCTTGCAGATACGAATCATGGCGCGGGAGTAGGGGCCGTAGGAGGTGCGTTGCAGCACCACCTGATTGACGATGGCGGCGCCGTCCACCAGCCAGCCGATGGTGCCCATGTCGGCCCAGCTGCGGGTGGGGTAATTGAAGATAGAGGAGTATTTCACTTCGCCACGATGGAGTTTGGCGACCTCTTCGTCACGGTCAGCGCCCAGGGTTTCCATGGCGCTGTACAGGTACAGGCCGTGTCCGGCTTCGTCCTGAATCTTGGCCAGCAGCTGCAGCTTACGTTTGAAGCTGGGGGCGCGGGTCAGCCAGTTCTTCTCCGGCAGCATGCCGACGATCTCGGAATGCGCATGCTGCGAGATCTGGCGAATCAGGGTGCGGCGATAGGCTTCGGGCATCCAGTTCTTCGCTTCGATCTTGATCTCGGCATCAATCTTCTCCTGAAAGTGCCGCTCCTCGGGCGACATCTCATCCAGATTGCGAACCCGCTTCACCCCGGTCTCTACGAGTTGAGCATACATGCTGTGGCTCCTCTTGTTCTTGTCTGTTGAGCACAAAATGTGCTGTATGGAAGCGATTATATGATACATAAAAATGATGTCTACAGTTTTTGTGTGTATCACAATTAAGATAAGAGTTGAGTGCTGAATTTTTCATGATCTTATAGGGCGTGACGTTGGTTCTCTGTGCTGATCATCGTCTTTTGTGATTTGTAAAAGACGTTCTGTGGTAATTATGCGTGTCATTTTTAAGATGACTGCCAGCAAGGCAGTGTAAGCGGGGAGAGCAGAGGCAGTGAGGTACAGAGAAGTTGCTGCGGTGTTGTGAGGAGTGCATTCAGATGCCCACATGCGGGTTGCTCTGCGAAGGCGATGCTCATACCCTTTTAGCTGCTTGAATGGCGTGCAGGATTGCAAGAAGTGCCGCTCGATGTGCAGGCACCGCAACAGGGAAGGGCTGGTTTATTTTCTGCTCCGCGGGTCTGCTCTGTCAGGCCGCCAAAGCGCTGAAGTCCCCCTTCAAATCCTATGATCGTGAATTGCAGCAGATGTTGGGGAATTAATGATGCATATATTATTGTCCTTCCTTTTTTCTCTGTTTGTAGCTACGAATTCATACGCTGACCAGCCCTCTCCATTGCTTGACGCTTTTAATAAATTTTCGCTCGAAGTAAACGAAAGCAATGCATTTGAAAAAGGCCCCTCATTTTTTACAAAGGAATTTATAAAAGAGGCTCAGTTCTCTAAAGATCCTGATGTAAATGAAAAGTCTCTGCTTCGTGCATATACCATGCATGAGATGGTGAAAAAGCGGGAAAATTCTTTTGAAATGCAAGAGAAAGGGAGTGCTCTGGGATGCCTCACAATTAATGGCTATAACAGTACTGATGAGCCTCTATCGATATTTATTCTGTATAAAAATAGCGAATCACATTGGCTTGTAAGTCAGGTTCATGTCGAGTTTTTAAATGAGGGTGATGCGTTTACAGACCATGCTCAGTGCCCGCAAGAAGTGATGTAAAATGTAGCTAAGGTAAAAGGGGGTCACCCCTTTTACTTTGCGATTTAACAAGTACCCATATGATATTTGAGCTATCAATCTCCCTGATAGTGTCCTGAAAAGTTCGATTTCCTATAGAAAAGTCAGTCCCTAAAGTGAGAAGTATTATGTGGCGTTATGCTCTGATGGGGCTGGTTTTTGGCTTGGCGGCTGTCTGGTATTTCGGGCACCCTACAGAGCCAGCCAGTTATATTGCTGTCGAATATGAAGCACCGTCTGGTGCGTCTCAGTTGCAAGATATAGAAGTGACTGCCGGGCCAGACAGACGGCATCTGTCTGACCTTCAGCCAGGTGAAATTGCCGAAACCAAGGTGTATCCGCTTAAGGGTGGCCATGAAATAGGTATTGGCTTCAGCGGTAAGCTACAGCCGGAAAATGCTGGAGGCTGGGTGATCGAGAACCCCTATGAAAGTGGCGTTCCGTTCCGCCTTCTCGTGAAGATTAATGAGAAGGGTGAAATTTTGTCCAAGCAGTTCTGCAAACTACCCTGTTCACTTAAGTAACCAGCAGTTGATGGGTGGATAACCCCAATCCACCCAAGTTGAAAAGTTACCACGCAAGCATCTAACTCCAAGATATAAAAGCGTTTAATGTCACTCCCACCAAGATAGGCTGGACGTTGCTTACTAGAGAATAGGGCGAAAAGTCTTATCCAATACAGATAGGCGTCAATGGTCCGCTTACTGTATCGGTGTACTATCAGGCAGTTTTGGGCGGATGTGAGAAAAGGAGGCTTCATCATGTTGAGCATTTCATCCTTGAAAAATCTGGAAGAAGGTATACCTTTTTGATGGTCTGTTGACGATAAAACTACCTTTTAGTGACTTGTGTTAGTGTTGGCTAATTTGTTTTTTCTTTTAAGATCAGAAACTTACGTGGCTGTTTTTTTAGGATAAGGTTTATTAAAAGGTATACCTTTTAATAATTGTTATGAGGTCGAAGACCTTATTAACATACTGTTAGTTTTCAGGATAAGCCCGTGACTATATCTAATAAAGAAAGGCTCGATGGGCTGCTAGAAGAATATAAGGCGCAGCCTGTCGGAGACGGTTACATCGACATAATTGTGTCGAGAGAAAACTATCGCTCTTTCGCGAAAGCAATTATTGAAAGTGGATTTCTCATCGAAGCCATTAGTTGGTGGGAGTATCTTGAAAGCATTGATGCCCCGAGCACTTATGGTATGGGTGGGCCTCGCAGCAGGTTTTATCCAGGCTGGTTTGCTGAAACTTGTACTGATGTAGATGACGTGCCGCATTCAAACAACGCTTTGGCCGCGGTCGTCGAAATAGTCGAGGGCAAAGTTCTTGGTGAGTTTGGCGGGGAACAAGTCAGTTTTAAAGAAACGAAATCGCTGACACCTGCATTTTGGCTAAAAGTCGATGAAAACTGGAAAAGTAGGCAGTAGCAAATGAAAACTAACAAGCGCATGTTGTCGGACTGGTTTTCCGCTGCGCTCCAAACCAGCCACAAATGCGGGCGTTATGCAAAATACGTGAGGATGGAAAATGGACTTCGATAAATTAGCTTATCCAGAAACTATCACTATTGCCGGCGTTGAATATAAGGGACAGAGAGATATGTCAAAAGGGCAAGTTCTCGTTCCTTACACTGAAGAGCCTGATGTTGGGATCGGAGATGTTATAACTCAAAAGTCTGGAAAGCGAGAAATATACCTTAAGGTCATAGACCTTTCTTTTTTAGAGGACGGCTCCCTTAATGTGGGTACAACACACCCGCATATGCTAACTCTAAAAGTACAAAATACGACAGCCCAACCCCACCTACCGCAAGCAACCTCGTCCACCTTCAATATTGGTTCAGTATCTGGTAGCAATGTTCAGGTTGGTAACGGTAACTCCTTGAGCGTCAACATCACCATCCAAGAATTAGTGGAGCAAGTAGCAAAGAGTGGTGATGAAGAAGCAAAATCAAAGCTTAAGGAGTTTCTCAGTAATAGCACTGTTGCAAGCGTCATTGGTGCCGGAATTTCGGGCCTTATAGGGCTTCTATAATGCATAACAATCACAGGCAGAGCGACCCGTTTTACATTGCGCTTCGCTCTATTCCAAACGGTCGCCTGCTGTAGGCGTTATGTGTCAATCAGGATAAGTGCATGGAAATAGACTACGAGAAAATTGGCAATAAAGAAGAGCTGATTTCCCTTATAGGTAGACTTTGTACTGAGGATACTTCCAATTGGGAAAATGTATCTACAGTATCGTTCCTTGAAGCTATGGCTGCTTGGTTGGAAAGCTCAGGTAATCTCTACAAAAACCTAAAAATAGACACAGATTCAGAGGTTGCTAGTTGGCAAATATTTGCTGATGCAATTCAGGCTGCAACTATCTATGAATAATCAACAACACATAACAAGAAAAGGCAGCATCGCCCCTGCGGGGCTGGACCTCTCTACGCTCGGCCGCTGCTTTGGGCGTTAGGCGGTAAGGGGTAATAAAAAGTGCCACATAGAATTTTTGAATGGGAAGAAATTGCCCAGCATTATTACAATGGATCATTGCTGCTAGGCAATGGCGCCAGTATCGCTGTTGATGGACGCTTTGGGTATACGTCTCTTATCGACCATGCGCGTGAGCATGGTCTTCTCATTGACGACATTCATCAACTATTTGAGTTTTTTCGTACCTCGGACTTCGAACTTGTATTACGCCTAGTGTGGCAAGCTTCTAATGTTAATCGCTCTCTTGCTATTCCCGACGCAAGAACACATGCAGCTTATGTAAGGGTGCGTGAGTGTCTTATCCATTCAGTTAGAGATGTTCATCCTGAGCACCAGGAAATTTCAGAGCATATACCTGCTATTTATGCTTTTTTAAAACGCTTTCGTACAGTGGCTTCTCTAAATTATGACCTGATACTTTACTGGACCATTATGTATGGCATAGGCGTACCTGATCGTCATTCATTAAAAGACTGCTTTGTTAATGGACAATTTTACGAGGATTGGCGCCGTTTGCGCGATCCAATATACGGGGATACATCGACAACTCTTGCGTTTTATCCCCATGGTAGCTTAGTTCTATCGCGTAACAATATTGAGTCAGAGTTCAAAGTCACAGGCAATGGGAATAGCCTGCTCGAAGCAATACTTCAAGCTTGGCAATCCGAATCAGTAGTACCTCTATTTGTTAGTGAAGGGACATCTCAGCAAAAAATCAATTCAATACATAGTAGTAGCTATCTAAATACCGTATATAGAGAAGTTCTCACTTCTTTGGAGCCCTCGCTGGTTATATATGGATGGGGTTTCTGGGAGCAAGACCTTTATATTCTCCAGCGAATTTCTTCATCTCAAATTCGCCAAGTTGCTGTGTCAGTGTATGGAAATGATCAAGTCTACTGTAATAGAGTCAGTCATGCGATTCAGAGCACTCTTGGCGCTAGTGTTCATGTACACTTTTTCCGAAGCAACAGTCCTGGCGCGTGGAACAATGCCGCTTAACAAGTTGCCGCACTCGGAAAAATTACTCGCTGCGCTCCTAATTTTCCGGTGAGCAAGGCGTTAGGCTTAAATTCAACTTCGAGTAAAGTATGTCTAAAATTCATTATTTCCAGAGATATTCTTCTGTAGAGAATACAGTAACTAATAATACATTGCAGTTATTTTCAAGAATTTATCAATATTCAACAGGCAAGGCTTCAATATTTTTGAGTAACTTGATTGATGATGTAGTAGAAATCGGAGTTGAAATTACTCAACAAGTTCGAGATGGTGATTCAGTACCTGATGCCTCAATAATCCAGCGTAGTTTTAAGGTTTTGATAGAATCAAAAGTGGATTCTGGAGTTAATAAATGTCAGCTAATAAAGCATGCGTCAGGTTTCAGGCAAGAAGATATGCAAGTCTTGCTGTTACTTACTAAGAGTAGAATTTCAGAAAGTGAAGATGAAGCATTGAGGTTAATGATTAAAAATGAACACCCATCCGTTAAGTTTAAAAACATTACGTATGAAGAGGTATGTAGTGCATGCGATGGGCTATTCCAAGAATACGAATATCAGATGAATGAGTTGGTGTCTGATTACAAAGAATATTGTAATGATGTTGGATTGTTTGATCAAACTAGAAAAATGCTGCGAATAGTTCCTTGTGGTGAAAGTATAAATATTAATAAGGAATATGGTATTTACTTTCAACCTTCAGATCGTGGTTACTCAAATCATAGATTTGTTGGTATTTACAAACATAAAAAAGTACAGGCAATCTGGGAGCTGGATTCTGTCTTCGATGTTATTTTTATAGATGGAAGATTTGAGAAAAAGCTGGTGAGTGGCCGGGATACGAATGATTATGACGGGAAAATCAGATCTGTTATAAACGCAGCCAAAACTGAATGTGGGTATGATGTGCGAACTGGCCATAGGTTTTTCTGTGGTACACCAAAACAGACATCGTTCAAAAAAACATCTAGTTTCGGAATTATGGGTGCTAGAATTCTTAATCTAGATAATTACATTGATAAAATTGACAATGTTGATGAGGTTGCGGAATCTTTAAAATCAGCCACATGGGAATAAAAGAAGCCTAACCAAAAGTTCAAGTTCGTTTGACAGACCCTCAATGGAGAATTCTGCATGGAACAAACGATTTTAGCACCTGACAAAGAATGGCTTACTTACATAGCTAAAATGTGGTTGCTGGGAAGCCAAATGTCGGAAGATATTACGGGCCAAAAAATGGATGGCTCAATACAGGATCTTGAGCGCTTACAGACCATAATTGATTCTGCTCAGATACCTGTAACAAGCACACAGGAGCTTCAATCTCTTGGCATCGTATTTGGAAAGGTTTTTGTAAACGAAACACCAGACTATGACTGGTGGGTAATCGAAGACGAATATGGTAAAGATGCTTGCGTGCGCTACAAAGAGACAACCTTGCTCATATTTCCGCAGACCATGCTTTCCAAGCGCATAGAGGAAGGAGAGCACGTAGATGTTCCAGACTTCTTTCAGGTTTTGAAACAAGATCTTGAGCGTGTCAAAAACGAGAACTACGCGAATGCATAACAATGCCAAGCGCGATCGCGCACTGCGTGAGCTGGACCTCGCTACACTCGACGGCCAGTGTTAGCGGTGTCATGTTTCCTCAATACCGGGTTTCAACTAATGGAAGAAGAGCTTTATTTCTATTATTCCGCAACACTAAGAATATTCTCGGAATCTGGCGTGGATTTTGAAGAAATTGAAAATAAGTTAGGAATTCAGCCAACACGGAAACATCGAAAAGGTGATCGTAGGGGACCTAAAAGCCCACCTTATAAGCATGATATGTGGAGCCTGGACTCAGGGCTCCATGAAGAAGAAAAACTTGAAGAGCATTTGTTCGCCTTGTGGGAAATTCTTAAGCCTCACAAGGAATACTTACTGAGTCTAAAAGAAACAGTGGAAGTGGATGTATTTTGTGGATACAGGTCAAGTAGCCATATCGCAGGTGTCGATGTTTCATATCGTGCCCTTGAATTATTTAAGGAGCTAGAAATTGATTTCAGCCTGTCCATCATCACCACATAACAAACAGCTCAAACCGACCTTCACTGCGTGAGGCTGTTCACAGTTCTGAATCAGCCAATATTCACATCTCGACATACTCGCCGATTTACCCGGCAACCACAGCAAACCGTCTGCGCAGTTGCCGGTGCCTATGCCTGAACAGCCAGCGCACCAGCTGGCTGACAATCGCCCCGGCAAATCGGGGCTCAAACACCAGCCTGTCAGTGAGGATGCAGCCCTGTGCCGTGGGTTCGAGCGTCCGCTCATGGCGCCAGAACCTCATGGACCCCATCGGTGACTGCTCGACAAAGCCGGTGTGCGGGTGAATCTCCAGCAGCGTCAGATCCAGGTAATCAATGGGGATAAGCCCGAACAGTGTGAGGGTGCTGCGAAAAAGACGTGTGCCCGGCTCAACTTTCAGCGATTCAAGACTCGTGATGCCTGCGGGTGCGGACATCGACAGCCAGGGGGCAAGCTCACTGGTGATGCCGGAAAGGGACGTCATCCATTGCCATAGCTCGGCGGGTGATGCCTGAAGATGGCTGCTGAAGCAGGCACTGTATTGCATCGGTCAGAGCTGGAAGCCAAGCCAGATAACGGCAGACGTTGCACAGGAAACCACAGCACTGACCGGTTTGAACAACAGGCTGTCTTTGCTCTGCTCAATACCGTGTTGCTGATGCTCCAGTACTTCACTGAGGATCGACTGCACCGCCTGATACGCCTCGCTATCGTTCTCTGCTTCGAGGCTGGCCAGCTGTGCAAGAAGATGGTGAGTGACGACCGTTTCCACCGCTGCCGTACAGGTCATGATTCCCGCCCGTCCCATCAGCGCGGTGATCAGCCCCAGACAAAACCCACCGATGCCGCAAAGCCAGAAACTCTTACAGCGAGCGATACCTCTGGACTGCAGAATGCGGCCGAAAATCTCCAGATGCTTTTGTTCATGGCTGAGAAAGTCTTCCAGTGTCGCCACCAGCTGGGGGGAGAACAGTCTGGCGACCATGATCTGCGCCCGATAGATATTGATGGCGCCAAACTCTCCGGCATGGTTGATCTTCATGATTTTGCTGGCGATACGAACCGGCTCAAGCGTATCGGGCATGAGTTTTTCATTCAGTCCCTGATTCATTTTCCCGCCTGCTGGCTATGTGAATGTAAAGATGGGCTCTGTTGTAGCGCCAGTCGGCACAGTAATTCAAGGGGCAGCCACTGAAGGTGGGCGGGGAGTGTCGTCAGTTTGCGCTGAAGTCGCGTTAGCCGGAGAAGCAAAGAAAGCCCGCAAGGGGCTTTCTTCAGAACCGGGAATAGCTGTGCAGAGGAGCGTTATGCCAGCCGTTCGATCACCATGGCGATACCCTGACCGACACCAATACACATGGTGCACAGCGCATAGCGACCATTGCGAATCTCCAGTTCATTCAGGGCGGTGGTGATCAGGCGTGCACCGCTCATGCCCAACGGGTGGCCAAGGGCGATAGCGCCGCCGTTGGGGTTAACGTGCTCCGCATCATCCGGCAGGCCCAGATCACGCAGTACCGCCAGCCCCTGTGAGGCAAAGGCTTCGTTCAGCTCAATCACATCCATATCCGCCAGTGTCAGGCCGACCTGTTGCAGCACTTTGCGGGTCGCCGGGGCAGGGCCAAAGCCCATGATACGAGGCTCAATACCTGCCGTGGCCATGCCCAGCACACGGCCGCGGGCTTTAAGCTGGAAGCGGTCAGCGGCGGCAGGGCTGGCCAGCAGCAGCGCACAGGCGCCATCGTTTACGCCCGAGGCGTTGCCTGCGGTGACGCTGCCACCGGCCCGGAAGGGAGTGGGGAGTTTGTTCAGGGTTGCCAGCGTGGTGTCTGCGCGAGGGTGTTCGTCGGTGTCAAACAGCAGAGGTTCGGCTTTACGACGGGGAATACTGACGGGCACGATCTCGCGGGTGAAACGGCCTGCGGCCTGTGCCCGGGCGGTACGCTGCTGGCTCAGCAGGGCGAACGCATCCTGATCCTGACGGGAAATACCGAACTGCTCGGCTACGTTCTCGGCCGTTTCCGGCATGGAGTCGACGCCGAATTGTTCCTTCATCAGTGTGTTGATAAAGCGCCAGCCGATGGTGGTATCGAAGATTTCGGCACTGCGGCTGAAGGCGCTGTCTGCCTTGCCCATCACGAAAGGTGCACGTGACATGGACTCGACACCGCCTGCAATCATCAGCCCGGCTTCGCCTGCCTTGATGGTACGTGCGGCCAGACCGACGGCATCCATGCCTGACCCGCACAGGCGGTTGACGGTGGTGCCGGGAACCGTCACGGGCAGGCCCGCGAGCAGCGATGACATATGGGCGACGTTGCGGTTGTCTTCACCGGCCTGATTGGCGCAGCCGTAGATGACGTCATCCACCTGTGACCAGTCGACGCCGGGGTTACGCTCCATCAGTGCCCTGATGGGAACGGCGCCGAGATCGTCGGCACGCACGCTTGCCAGCGTACCGGCATAACGGCCGATTGGGGTACGAATGGCATCGATGATCAGGGCTTCAGTAAGCTGGGTGCTCATGGTTATTTACTCCGCGGGAGCGCTGTTGGCTCCGGTCATTCGGTAGTCAGCAGGCCGGGCTGGGCTGTCTGGATAACGCCAGCGACTTGTCTGGCGTAACGCAGTGGCCTGCTAAGGTAAGGGGTCAGGCCGACAGTATTTCGCCGCGCAGCTGGTACGACTTGCCGCGAAACAGCGCGACGTCCTGACCGTGCTGATTGCGGATGGTGATGTCATAGACACCCAGCTTGCTGCCGCGCGACTGCTCCATCGCCGTCGCGGTCAGC
Organism: Pokkaliibacter plantistimulans; assembly: GCF_003194385.1. GTDB lineage: Bacteria > Pseudomonadota > Gammaproteobacteria > Pseudomonadales > Balneatricaceae > Pokkaliibacter > Pokkaliibacter plantistimulans. The sequence continues at coordinate 11,120 of NZ_LAPT01000042.1, read as the reverse complement.
ACATCGCCTTCACGGGCGGGCGACAGGTACTCAATGCTGCATCCTGCGGCGACCGTCGGGGCGTTGTAGCTGTTGCAGGCAAAGGCAAACGCCGAGTCGGCGAGGGTGAACAGATAGCCGCCATGGCAGGTCTGATGGCCCTGAATCATGAAGTCTTTAACGGTCATGCTGACGACAGCCTGACCCGGCGCAACAGAGTTGATCTCGATGCCCAGATGACGGGTTGCCAGATCACGCTGATACAGCGCATCAGCACAGGCTTCTGCCAGCTGCTGCGGGGCCAGCGTGGTGGTCTTTTCAGGCTGCGTTGACATGGAAGTGACCTCCGGTGACGGCCATGCGTTTGAGCTGGCGTGATGGGCGGTAGCGATCTTCACCATAGGCTTGCTGCATATGGGTGAGCACCTGATGAATGCGCTGAGTACCGACGGCTTCGGCCCAGGCCAGCGGGCCACGGGGATAGTTGACGCCAAACTGCATGGCGATATCCGCATCGGCTGCACTGCATACCTGCTGCATGACGGCATCGGCCGCTTCGTTGGCCAGCATGGCGACGGTGCGCATCACCGCCAGCCCCGGTGCATCATCCAGCAAGGACAGCTGGATGCCCGCAAGAGCGAACAGCTCGGTCACCGGCTGCAGCACGCGCCTGTCGGCCTGATCGGCGATGGCCACGGCCAGACGACTGGCCTGCTGGTAATCCAGTGCCAGATCAAACAGCACCAGATTGGCCGTCGCCTCGGCCACGGCGCGCTCGCTGGCCATACGACCATCGGTCAGTGCCAGTACCGCATCACCCAGCAACAGGCGCCCCTGCTGATTGGCCAGACCCTGACGGCGAACGACATGGATGCCGGTTTGCTGCAGGCGGGTCAGCAGGGGTTCGGCGACCCCCAGATCACCTTCCACAATCAAGGTGGGCAGCTCGACAAGGGTGCTGCCTGCACTGCTGAGCGACTGCGGCTGAGGTTGTACGGCGTCAGTACGATAGTCATAGAAACCGCGGCCACTCTTGCGCCCCAGTCGGCCTCCGTCCACCAGCGCCTTTTGTGTCAGCGATGGCAGAAAGCGCTGATCGCCGTAGTAGGCGTCGAATACCGAGCAGGTCACGGCATAATTCACGTCGTGGCCGATCAGATCCATCAGCTCGAATGGCCCCATGCGGAAGCCACCAGCGTCGCGCAGCAGGGCATCAATAGTGGCGGTGTCGGCGGCGCCTTCTTCCAGCAGGCGCAAGCCTTCGGCATAGAAGGGGCGGGCCAGCCGGTTAACGATGAAACCGGGGGTGGAGCGGGCATGCACCGGCTTTTTACCCCAGGCGCTGGCGCTGGCGTAGAGGGTTTCGGCGACATGGCGGTCGGTATCCAGACCGGAGATCACTTCCACCAGCTTCATGATCGGCGCTGGGTTAAAGAAGTGCAGACCGGCAAAACGTTCAGGGTGCTGCATCCCCGCCGCGATGGAGGTGATGGACAGCGAGGAGGTGTTGCTGGTCAGCAGGGTATCGGCCGCACACAGCTGCTCCAGCTCGGCGAACAGGCTGCGCTTGATGTCCAGATTCTCGATGATGGCTTCCACTACCAGCCCGGCGTCGGCCAGCTGGCTCAACTCCTCAATGGGCTGCAGGCGGCTGAGGATGGCTTCGGCTTCGCTGTGATCCAGCTTGCCGCGGCTGACTAGCTTGCCAAGCCCGGCACCGATACTGTCGATGGCACGAGACGCCGCGCCTTCAGCTTTATCAAACAGCTTGACCTGATGGCCGTAACTGGCGGCGACCTGGGCAATACCTGCGCCCATGGCGCCTGCGCCAATAACGGCGACGATGGTGTCTTTGCTCAGAGGTGGCATGGTTGATCTCCTCTGTCAGTGGCCACGGAATTCGGGTTTGCGCTTCTGCATAAAGGCCGCCACACCTTCACGGTAATCCTCCGTGCGGCCCGCCAGACGTTGCAGGTCACGCTCAAGATCGAGCTGCTGGTCCAGCGTGTTGGTGCTGCTGGCCTGCAGGGCACGCTTGATCAGTGCCAGTCCGGTGGTGGGCTGAGTGGCCAGATGACGGGCGGACTGTAAAGCGGTATCGAGCAGCTCGGCATCCTCCACGCAGCGCCAGATCATGCCCCATTGTTCAGCCTGTTCGGCGCTGATCTTGTCACCCAGCATGGCCAGTGCCGTGGCGCGTGCAGGGCCGACCAGACGGGGTAGTGTCCAGGTGCCGCCTGAGTCCGGCACCAGCCCGATCTTGCAGAAGGCCTGAATAAAGCTGGCGCTGCGGGCGGCGAAAACGATGTCGCAGGCGAAGGCGATATTGGCACCGGCACCGGCAGCGACGCCGTTGACCGCACAGATCACCGGGAAAGGCAGACTGCGCAGGGTGCGGATCAGCGGGTTGTAGTTTTTCTCGATGGAAGCGCCGAGATCCGGCATGTCGGCGTCTGCGGCCACATTGCGATCAGACAGATCCTGTCCGGCGCAGAAACCACGGCCATTGCCGGTGATCAGCAGGCAGCGAACCTGTTCATTGGCGCGGGCCTGTTTCAGCGCGTCCTTCACTTCCAGATGCATGTCGGCATTGAAGCTGTTCAGGGCGGCGGGGCGGTTCAGGGTCAGAATGGCGACGCCTTGCTCGACGCTGTACTCGATATGTTGAAAGGACATAACAACTCTCCTGCAGGAATCTCAGCAATTAGCGACCGCGATAAACCGGGCGACGTTTTTCCAGAAAGGCACTGATGCCCTCGTTGCGGTCGGCGGTAGCAGCGAGGAAGGTAAAAGCCCGTCGCTCATACTGCAGACCACTGGAGAGAGTCATCTCCCAGGCTTTGTTCAGCACATCTTTGGCCTGCTGCACCGCCAGCGGCGCATGGCCAGCGATCTTGCGGGCCACGGCAATGGCGCGTTCCAGGGTCAGTTCCGGCTCGGTGATTTCGGCGATCAGACCCAGCTGCAATGCCCGGTCGGCACTGATGGCTTCACCAGTCAGCACCATCATGGCTGCGGCGGCTTTGCCTACGGCGCGGATAAGGCGCTGGGTGCCGCCCGCTCCGGGGATGATGCCGAGATTGATTTCCGGCTGGCCGAAAGAAGCACTGCGGGCAGCGATGATGATGTCGGCATGCATGGCCAGCTCACAGCCGCCACCGAGGGCAAAGCCATTCACGGCGGCAATCAGAGGTTTGTTAAAGGCGGCGATACGGGCCCAGTGCTGAGGGCGTGGGTCCTGATGGACGCCGACGGCATCCAGATGAGCCATTTCCCGGACGTCAGCACCCGCCGCAAAGGCGCGCTCGTTGCCGGTAATCACGACGGCGCGCACGTCTTCGCTATGGCTGAAGGTCTCCAGCACGTCGGCCAGCTCGGCCAGCAGGGCGGTGTTCAGGGCATTCAGGACTTCGGGGCGATTGAGCCGGATAACGGCCACACCCTCGGCAGGGGCTTCGATCAGAAGTAACCCGGGTGAGGTGGAATGATTCACGTTGTCGCTCTCTTGTTCTTGGATTCGCAGTCGCCGGTCACGCCCTGTATGCAACGAAGGCGCAGTCAGCGGGTTTATCTCTGTGTCAGAACCTGTTCGCGATCGGCAGTGCCCCGGCCTTACGACGCTTCCTCAGCGCTTCTTGCCTCGTTGGGTGCTGGCTTGCCAGATCGCGCATGCCGTTTGAGTCAACGGCCTGTCGTTATAAGTTGTGATGCAGGGCAGAGTAACGCCAAAAGTGATACTAATAAATAGTTAAAAATAAATATTACGTATCGTTAAATGTATTTTTTGAGGATTTTTGGCGGCTAGGGTGATGTGTTACGGTGCAGCTGATACTCGTTATTACGCTGATTTTTCAGCATTTATGGGCTGATATTTTCACGCTTACAGCACTTCTCGCGCAGAGAGACCGAGCTGTGAGTGTCTGTCTATCGACTTTGGTTTTATGTGTTACAAGAATCAGTTTTTGACTTTAAAAAACGGTGTAATTAGGATCGGGCTATCGTCGGCTGCGATACCGCACCCTGACCAGAACGAATAACAACAAAAGCAAGAAGAGCAACGAGGAGTCACCCATGCCTGTCTATCGCCTTGATGGCATTACCCCAGTTATTGATCCCACGGCCTTTGTTCACCCTACGGCAGTGCTGATCGGCGATGTCATTATCGGGCCGGGCTGCTATGTGGGGCCCAATGCCAGCCTGCGTGGCGACTTTGGCCGACTGATTCTGGAAAAAGGCTCTAATCTGCAGGACAACTGCGTCATGCATGGCTTTCCGGACAGCGACACCGTGGTGGAGGAAGACGGCCACATCGGCCACGGTGCGGTGCTGCATGGCTGCCGAATTGGACGCAATGCTCTGGTGGGGATGAATGCGGTGGTGATGGATGCGGCACATATCGGTGCTGAGTCCATCGTGGCGGCAGGCTCTTTTGTCAAAGCAGGCTTCAGTTGTGAGCCGCGTTCACTGGTCATGGGCACACCTGCCGTAGTCAAGCGCACCATCGGTGACGACGAGGTGAAGTGGAAAAGCAGCACCACTGCACAGTATCAGCAGCTGACCCGCCGCTGTCTGGCCACGCTGGAGGAATGTGAAGCGCTGACGGCGGTGGAGGCAGATCGCCCACGTCTGAAAACGGGCGATATCAAGCCGAAGGGGATGTAAGCCCACTGCGCAAGTGACACCGCTTTTGCAGGTAATCGCGCAAAGAGGCATCCATTCTTTGCACCACTGGCACACGGTTCGTAGAATACCGGGCACCTATCCTGACAGCGAAACCCTCTCTGATGAGCAGTTCTCCTTATCTCAATGAACTGATACAGCAGTTCTGTGCCCAGCGGCCGATCCGAGCCGGTTCGCTGATCATTTCCGTGTTTGGTGATGCCATCGTGCCCCGCGGCGGCACCGTGTGGCTGGGCAGTCTGATCAATGTGCTGGAGCCGTTCGGCCTCAATCAGCGTCTGGTGCGGACCTCGATTTTCCGTCTGAGCAAGGAAGATGAGTGGCTGTCAGCCGATCAGGTAGGCCGCCGGGCCTATTACAGCCTGACTTCGCAGGGGCGTCGGCGGTTCGACAAGGCGTTCAAGCGTATCTATCTGCCGGTGCTGCCGGAGTGGGACGGCTCCTGGTGTCTGGCGGTGTTGTCGCAGCTGCCTGCTGAGAAGCGTCAGCAAGTACGTGACGAATTGCAGTGGATGGGTTTTGGCTCGTTCTCGCCCATTCTGATGGCCTCGCCACACGCCGACATGCTGGAGGTCAACAACACCCTGACCGAGCTGGGCGCACTGGATGACACGATTCTGTTCGAGACCAGAGAAGGTGAGCCGTACTCCTCACGTGCATTACGGGAACAGTCGCGGGAATGCTGGAATCTGGATCAGATCTCCGAGAGTTATAAGTCGTTTCTCGAACGCTTCCGCCCGATCTGGCAGGAGTTCAGCAGCAAGGGCGTGCCCGGTCCGCAGGACTGCTTTATTGCCCGTACCTTGCTGATTCATGAATACCGCAAGGTCATGCTGCGTGATCCGCAGCTCCCGGCAGAGCTGTTGCCACCTGACTGGAGCGGTGTGTCGGCACGGCAGCTGTGCCGCAACATCTACAGTCTGGTCTGTGCAGGGTCAGAGGCATATATCAGTGAAATGATGGAAACCGCCGATGGCCCGTTACCCGAACCTGCGCCGACGTTTTACAAGCGTTTTGGTGGCGTGAAGGCCTGATAACCCGTCTGCGAGCGGGATTGCCAGCGTGTAATACGTTGGCTGGTCAGGTTCTTTGAATGCAGAAAAAGAAAAGACCCGAGGCAGTGGCTGCGTCGGGTCCGCTATTACGTCGAGAGGTCGGCTGGCTCAGCCTTCCTCGTCTGCCTTGGCCAGTGAGGCACGCTCCTGGTCACGCTGTTTGCGGTAGTCGCGGGCAGACGCGGGCAGTGGGCTGACCTTGCCGGTTTCCAGCCAGTTGCGCAGGCGGGTCGCGTCGGCAAAGTGAGTCTGTTTACCGTAGGCGTCCAATACCACCAGTGTCATCGGGTGGCCGTTGATCGTGGTGCGCATGGCCAGACAGTGGCCTGCTTCGTCGTTGAAGCCGGTCTTGGTCAGCTGGATACTCCAGTCTTTCTTGCCGTACAGCAGATGATTGGTATTGCGGAAGGGCAGGGTGTAGCTGGGGTTGGTAAAGGTAATTGATTTTTCCTTGGTGGTGCTCAGCTCACTCAGCATCGGGTACTTGCGCGTGACCAGCAGCATACGGGTCAGGTCACGGGCGGTGGACACGTTGTCGTAGGACAGACCGGTCGGTTCAACGAAGTGGGTGCGGGTCATGCCGATGTATTTGGCCTTGGCATTCATCGCCTTGATAAAGGCGTCATAACCGCCGGGATAGTGTTCTGCCAGACTGTTGGCCGCACGGTTTTCAGAAGACATCAGGGCCATCAGCAGCATCTGGCGGCGGGTCACCTGGCTGTGCAGACGGACTCGTGAGAACACGCCCTTCATATGGGGGTTGCTGGAGATGTCCACATCGATGACTTCGTCCATCGGCTGTTTGGCATCCAGAATCACCATGGCTGTCATCAGTTTGCTGATGGAAGCAATGGGAACGACCTGATCAGGGTTGCTGGAATAGATGATTTTGGTGGCTTTCATATCGAAAACCATGGCACTGCTGGAAGCCAGTTCCTGATGTTTAACCGCCGCCTTGGCACTGGCTTTTGCGCTGGCATCCGTTGCCGCGCTGGCAACCACCGGAGTGGCTAGTGCCAGAAACATAGAGAAGAGTGCGAGACGACTGGTTACACGCATCATGGCAAGTATTTCGTTCTGTAAAGAGGATGAAGACAGATGAAGCGGATTATGCGTGCATTAGGAAGGCAAAAACAATATAGCCAACTGTTGTGTCGGTAAATTTTGTCAGTAAATCCGCATTTTTTGAGAAATTTCTTCAGAAGCATCAAGTGCTTGGGTGATCTTGAGCTCACCCTGTGGTGCTCTGTAAAGCCTGCACAGCTGCATTTTTTTGGTATCAGGCAGACCCTGCCGTGCGCAACCTATGGCGAATCTGCTGTGATCAAGCCTGCCTCTGAAACCCCATTGACAGCACTGCGTCTGGCCGAGTTGGCCACAGAAGAAGGGACTCCATCCGGCGTATGCAATGCGGTTACAGTGCAGGGCCACACTGCAGGGAGCGCATCTGGTGGCTCACCTGCTGTGCGCAAGGTGTCCTTTACCGGCTCCACTGCCGTGAGCAAGACGGTGGTCATCACTGCTACGCAGAACCTGACCTGAGTAGCGCTGGAATTGGGAAGGAAAAACCCGATGATCCTGCTGGAGGATGCCTATATCGAGCAGGCGGTATGAACACTCCATGACCATTGCCCGCGAAGAGGTATTCGGCCCGGTGCTGTCGGTTATTTCCTTCAGTGATGAAGAAGAAGCTATTCGTATGGCCAACGACAGCCCTTATGGTCTGGCAGCCAGCCTGTGGACCAACAATCTGAACAAGGCCATGAATCTGGTGCCGCGGATAGAAGCGGGTACGGTATGGGTCAATGCCCATGTGTTGCTTGATCCCAGTATGCCTTTTGGTGGCATGAAGCAGTCCGGTATTGGGCGCGAGTTCGGCAGTGCCGTGCTGGATGCTTATACCGAGATCAAATCGGTCTGCATTGCACATTGATTTACATACGCTGATTCACACCACGCTAGCTCGGCATCCTCTGTGTAATCCACGACGTCAATCTTGCTGCCCTGTATGGCGACCGCCTGCTGCTACTGCAACAGGGGCGAATGCGTTATATAGGGTCGCCCACGGCCTGCTGGAGGGTGGTAATGTTGAAACGACCTACGGTGCGGATCTGATTGCACTGCGACACCCGGAGGCCGGTGTGCCGCAGTGGTGGTTCAGAGGTTAGCTATCACTGCCGCTGGCGAACACGTTCTTCCTGCATCTTTACTCCGCCTTGAATCCACTACCCCGAAATACCCGCACGGCATCGCCGCGCTGCACTTCCTGATGCTGGCTCCAGCGTTGCTGCTCCTGCCGGGCCTGCTGCTCGTTTTGTCGTTCAGCCAGTTTGTGCAGTAGCAGCGCCCGGGCCAGTCGCTTGTTGGCGTGCTGGCTGCGTTCGCTGGCGATATGCACCGTCAGGCCGGTTTGTACGTGAGTGGCCTGAATAGCCGACTCGGTTTTGTTGACGTGCTGCCCGCCGGGGCCGGAAGCGCGACAGGCTTTGTAGCTGATCTGCTCGTCCATGTGCTGGTCATCCAGCGTGTAAAGCTGGCCACTGAAAAACCAGTTCTTGCGCTTGTGACCGGGGCGATAGGGGCTTTCGCAGATCCATTGCATGGCACCACTCCATTGCTGCGCCCACGACATGGCATCCAGCCCCGATACTTCAAACAGGATGGATTTAAGGCAACCGGGCTTTTGCCCGGCAACACGTTCCAGCTCGGTCACGCTGATGGCCAGTCTGGCAGCCTGCTTTTGCAGCACTTCGGCAGCCAGCGCAACGGCACGGGCGCATTCATCCGGCCCCTGACCGGCGGAGAGTTGCAACAGCATCATGCGCTGCACTCCCCGTGGGTTTTGAATGTCAGTACCGGCTTGAGCCGGGCGACCACTTCGATCAGCCCGGCATCCTGCAAGGCTTCGATGATCGACAGGCAGGGCTTGTAAGCCTGTGGTGCCTCGTCGTACAGCAGGGTGCGGTCACCGCAGATCACCAGACTGCCGAAGGCGGTACGGTACAGCTCATCACGGCTGTACTTGTGGCTCAGCCGTGCCTTGCAGTCACCCCGTTGCCATTTGCGCCCGGCGCCATGGGCCAGAGAATACAGCCCGGCGGCTGACTCCAGCGGTTTGACCAGATAGGTGTGGTCGCCCCGAGAACCGGGAATCACCACCAGACCCTGATCGGCCGGGGTCGCGCCTTTACGGTGTAACCAGCCGGCCGTGCCGTCCAGTGTTTTGCTGCTGACCAGATTGTGGTTGATGTCGAACAGCACTTCGCCCTCAGCACGAATGGCCTGCAGAAAGCGTCGGGCAATCATTTCCCGATTCAGTTCTGCCCAGCGTACCGCCTGATCATGCTGTTGCAGGTAGTCGTCAAACCCGGCGGTCCCGGCGGCCAGCCCCTGATGGTTAAAGCGGCTGACATGCTCGGTCAGGATGCGCTGGCCGAGGCCACGGGAGCCGGAGTGCACCAGCAACAGCAGGCGTTTGTGTTCAAGCCCCAGGGCTTCCAGCGCAGTGCTGTCGAAGACGTCATCAACGGCCTGAAACTCGGCGAAGTGATTGCCGCCGCCGATGGTGCCAAGGGAGGCATCAAACCCATCGCAGTCGATGGCCTGATCCTGCTTGCGTTGCCTAAGCAGATCGCCCCAGCTGTCATCCAGCGGTTGCTCGACGTTGCCCAGTCGCTTGCTGAGCTTGTCGATATTGACCTTGTGCAGGGGCAGGTCGGTTTGCCACAGGCCCATGCCACAGCCGATGTCATTACCGACCAGCGCAGGGTAGATGTGGCCGACGCTGAAAAAGGCAGCGCCGACCGGGTAGCCACGCCCAGGATGAAGGTCGGGCATGCCCGCGACTCTGCACATGTGAGGCAGTTCGGCTGTTTTGAGTAGTTGCTGGATAGCTGTGCCTTCCATCCAGGTGTCGTTGGAGGCGATCAGCGAAACACGATCAGATAACAGTTGGACTGAATTGCCCATGTCACCCATTCCTTTTGCAGAGAGTGAATCAATAAGGTTTGGGCAGGTCAGAGCGACCGGGCGGGCTGGTTATACCAGTGACAGTAAGCGGGAAAAGAGGGGCTGGAGAATCAGCTGCTTACCGGCCGCGACCTGCGAAGGATGAAAGTGTTGAATAAGTCATGGTGTGTCCTCCTTGGTCAGCGGGGTGGATAAAAAGTGTGCGCATGGTAAGGGCATAACCACGCCGGTGCAAGTAGTCAGCATGGCTGATATGACAGGGGGCGAGTGTGCTGACACCCGGCCCCGTCGTGATAGTGGTCAGGCACTGTGATCAAACAGCTGGTACTGCTCTTGCCGCAGCAGGCGGATAACGTCTTTGTAGAGCTGATCATCCATATCGCGCCAATAGCGCGGGTTGCGCTGGGTATGGCGGTCGTAGGCGGCGGTGGTGGGGTCAATAGAGCGGAAGGGTTCAAAGGCAGGCACATCGGCCAGCGGCAGGCTGACATCCATATATTGCTGAATAAAAGCCCACATGCGTTCAATGTCGCCTTTGCTGGAGCTGACGCCGGTCATCTGGGAGAGATCCACTTTAATATCGGTACCGGGTTTGACCAGTTTTAAGCGGTATTGATTATGGGTGGGGCTGTACATGGCTTCCACAATGGGGGCCATCTCGGTGAAAGGAATATCGTGCTCTATATACCGTTCGGTTTTATGCCATAGCCGAACCTGGCCGGTACGGCGGCAGAGTTCAAATACTGGCCGGGTATCGGAGCCCATTTTTTGGGCACTGCGGGCCAGAATAAAGTCACAGCCTTTCCATACTGCTGCTGCTGCTGCTGCTATTGATGCAAAAGTAAGAGCAAACTTTAACAAAACATCTGTACTAAACTGGCCGGTTTTTGCCATGCAGAATATTGCCCCAGTGACTGTGGAAAACCAGAACAACAGTTTCCCCATATAGCCCAGAGCAAAAATATGGGTAAAGGCGCCGGTGTATTTGCCTAATGACCCGGCCCGGAGGGTTTCATGGTCCATCCGTATCGGGGCGTCGATATTGTCCTGGCGAAGATGCCAGTGGGCATCGGCATCAGGTTTCTCCGCCGTGTTCAGTTCGGTATAGCCGCATTCATTGAGTTCTTCGTTCAGCCATTCATTGGGGATGCCAGTACGCGGGTCACCGCGCCCGCCGAGGGCAAAGCCGCCGAAGGGGGCGTCGGCCAGGGGGTAGGTATGCTCCGGGTCAAAGCGGTAGGCAGTATCGGCATAGTGGTAGTCGCTTTGCTCCTGAGGGGGCAGAGAATGGGTGGTCAGGGTATGGCTCATAACAGGCCGCCGTTTTTCAGGGAGTGAATAAGGGTACTCAACAGGCTGAGGTTATCGCTGCTGCGCTCCGGTTGCGCTTCGGCATCGCCCTTCTCGCCGCCATCGAGCCAGAAGGGCTGGCCGGTT
>NZ_LAPT01000041.1 GCF_003194385.1 Pokkaliibacter plantistimulans | reverse complement strand
TCAGGCCATCCTGCCAGAGGGTTTATTGTTGCTGGAGTAGTCCGGTAGCGATGCGTTTTAACAGGTCGTTGAAAATCTATCTGCGTTGCCGAATACTGCGTCAAAAGCAGGCTCACAGCCAAAGGCTGAACGTGCTTTAGCACGGCCCCGAAGGGTTGAGCGGAGCGAGTCAAATGCTCATTTAGTTCACTAAACTCCGCTTTTTCGCCTGTTTTTTCCTTGTCTCGGCTGCCTCGATAACGTTTTTCAACAGCCTGTTAGAACGTGGTCATGCTTCAGCACACGTTGCCTGATCACTGTTTGTTTTCGTTCTCTGTCGTTTTCTGTTCCCGCTGTCCTGCAGTCTCATCCACCGCTGCAGTCTCCGGCCGACCCCCTCTGCAGAAACGCCGCCTGAGGAGTTGCCTATGGACCACAGCTATGACAAATCAGCCATGGCCACTATGACGAAGCCCCCTGTTTCCCCTGCTGCCAGCCCTGCCCGGCTGCAGGATGGTATCCCGCTGCTGGCGGTGATCATGCTGACGGCACTGGCTGCCAGTGCCAAACAATGGGCCTATCCCGGCCCCTGGGAAATGCTCGGCTGGCTGCATGACTTTGTCGGCCTGCTGCTGTTGCTGATGGCGATGTTCAAGGTGTTTGATCTGGACAACTTTGTCAGCAACTTCACCCGCTTCGATTTTCTCGGCAGGCACCTGCGCCTTTATGCCTACCTCTATCCGGCACTGGAGGTCGTGCTGGGCATCGGTCTGCTCAGTCACTATCAGCCGGAAATCATGTATATCGCCACGGCGACGCTGCTGAGCTTCAGTGCGCTGGGTATTTGTGACGCGCTGATTCGCGGGCTGGATATTGGCTGCCCCCATCTTGGCCGTCTGCTGGGCGTGAGGCTGTCGCTGTTCACTCTGCTCGAAGAGGTGGCCATTGCCCTGCTGGCGCTGATGATGCTGGTGATCTATCTGCCGTCGGTGTAGCGGTCAGTACATCCACCTACGTTCACCCGGCAGCAGGCAAAAGGCTCGCTGCCGTTGACACTCCCTTGACCTTGTCCCTACACTCCCTGCGCTTCTTTTTTGGTCAACAGGAACCGGCAATGGATAGCGCCCCGGCCCTGCTGATCTGTCAGATTGTTCTGCGTCCAGGCTGCGTTGTATGGATAGCCTGAGGTACATGGAGTGCCTATGCTGCATATTTCCTTTCAGGACCGTACCGGTACGGTACTGGTGCTGACTGATTCCCCCAGTTGTGCCCCCGGATTACCCCGCGTCCCTGCTGCACGCCTGCAGGACCTGCCCGAGACTGCCCGTCAGGCCCTGAATATGGCTCTGGACGCCATTGGCGACAGTGCTGCCAGCCGCACCAGCACGGCTCAGCTGGCACAGGCGGCGGCTTCTGCGGTCGATCAGGGCCGACTTTATCTTTTTGCCAGTAACCCTGCCCCCACCAGCAACAGCCATGGTCGCGGATATGCCGCCATCATCCCCAAAGCAGTGGCGTTACCCGCCGGTTTTATGGCCGGTGGTGAGAGTGGTGGCCTCACCGGCGGCTTCAATCCTCTGGCGACGGCGGGCCCCAGTACGGCCTTCAGTCAGGTAGCAGGGGGGCTGGGTATCGCCGCGCAGGTGAAGAACATGGCGGATGATGGCTTCAGTGCTCTGGGCACGGTGGCCATGAATCTGACCGGTGCTGAGGTGATGGAGCTGCCCCCCATCGTGGTGACGGCCTGCGATGTACCGCTGGATGAACAGGATTATCTGGGTGATCCGGTTTCCCTCAGCAGTGGCGAGGAAGTGCTGCGACTGGTGGATGCGCGCCTGCCCGGCAAGGATGGTCTGCTCTGGCAGCGCCTCTATCGCTCACGCCTGAGTGATGTCGATCTGGGGATGGGGCGCGGCTGGCGCACACCCTTTCATGTACGGATTGAAGAAGGTCGCGGTCAGGACAGTGACAAGCTGATCTATGTCGACGAAGACGGACGCCGCATTGCCTTCAGCATGGTCGGCACCGGCGGCATCAGCTATCAGATGGCGGAAGGGTTACGTCTCAGCCGCCGTTTCGAGGCACATCGTGGTGACGATGAGCTGGTGATCTACTTTGCCGATGGCCACCTGAAAAGCTTTCGCCGCCATAAACGCAGCGGCCCCTGGCGTCTGCACCTGTGGCTGACGCCCCATACCAGCAGCTGGCGCTGCCACTACAACGAGCAGCAGCGGCTGCAGCGTATCCGGCTGGATCAGCGTCTCGAACTGCGGCTCTACTATGAGCCGGGCAGGCATGACGCCAAAAAGCAGGATCCGAACTCGCCGGATCACCGTCATCATCTGCTGCAGGTGCATCACTTCCGGCTGGGAGATGACCCGGACAATGATGATCAGGCCGAGCGCGTGGCAGTGGTCGCCCGCTACACCTACAGCGCTGACGGCGAGCTGCTGAGTGCCACTGACCAGCATGGGCGCACCGAACACTACGAATATGAGCAGGGGCTGCTGACCCGTCGCACCCTGCCCAGTGGCTACGTCCACCACCTGCTGTGGCAGGGTGGCGGCATCCATAGTCGTTGTGTTGAGCAGTACGGCGACGACAAGTCCTTTCACTACCGCATGCTGTATGACGAGGCGCAGCGGCAGGCGCAGGTTACTCAGGCAGACGGCCAGCAGTGGCAGTATCACTACACCCCCGACTGGCAGCTGCAGCGGCGAGTGGCACCGGATGGCGGTGAGGAGCAGTACCACTACGACGAGCAGCAGCGGCTGTGTCTGCATATTGATGCGGATGGTCATCATCACCGCTATTGCTACGATGAGCTGGGCCGCCTGAGCGAAGAACGTCACGGCGAGCAGCATCTGTACCATCGTTACAACGATCTCGGCCAGCGTATTGCGACGGCAGATGCGCTTGGCTTCCACTTCGTGCGTAGCTTCGATGCCAGTGGCCTGTTGCTGGAAGAACGGCAGGGCGTGGCGCTGGATGAGCTGCAGGCGCCGTCAGCACAGGCGCGCAGCGTGCGTTATCAGTACGACAGCCCGGCTCAGGTGCTGAGCCAGCTGCAGGGTGCCGGGCAGATTCCGCTGGCGTTTGGCTACCGCGTCAATACGGTGCGCAAGGTGGGCGAGCCGGAGTTCCATAACCAGCCCGGCTGTCCGCTGGTGGCACAACAGGGCCCGGCGGTGTGGAAGTACAGCTACACCCCGCAGGGGCAGCTGAACGCCCTGCTCACCCCCGCGGGTGAAGTCATCAGCTATCTCTACGGCAACAACGGCCAGATCGAGCGCTGTAGCCGCTTCCCGCTGGGTGACAAGGCGCTGGCCGAGCATACCCGCTATCGCTATGACGACGCCGGGCGACTGGTACAGCTCACCGCAGCTGATGGCAGCATCGAGCAGATCAGCTACAACGGCCATTACCAGCCCAGTGCTCTGACCCAGGCCGATGGCAGCAGTCTGCATCTCAGCTATGACACGCTGCGCCAGCTGACCGGTCTGTTACGCAGCGACCATGCCTTCTACCGTCTGCATTACGATGCCTGTCAGCGACTGATCCAAAGTGAACATTTCGATGAGCGTCAGCGCCACTATCGCTGGAGCCCCGGTGGTCAGCTGCTGGAGATACGTGAAGGCAAGGCGGGCTATGCGGACACGGTGCGTATCGAGCTGCAGCGTGATGCGCTGGGCAACATGGTGCGTCGCCATACCTATCTGGGCAGCCGCCAACCACAGCCCGACAGCAGTGATGACTACCATTATGATCAGCGCAGCCGTCTGACCGGTGCCCATAACGAGGCCGCCCGTCTGGCGCAGCAGTGGCTGCCCGACAATCGCCTGAGTGCGGCGCAGGGCTGGATCAAAGACGGCATGCACGAACTGCACGAGTGGCGGCTGGGCTGGCAGTACGATGCTCAGGGCCGCCTGCAACACCTGCAGCTGGCAGACGGATCGCAGCTGACCCGTCACTATGATCATTTCCACCGCCTGACCGGCCTGAGCTATCAGGGGCAGCGGGTGCTCAGCCGCAGCCTGAATGCCTTCGGCAGTGAAGAGGAACGGTACGCTGGCGAGACCAGCACTGCACCGGCCGGGGCGTTACTCCGTCAGGGCTATGACTGTCGTAATCGCCTGCTGACGCAGCACACTCAGGGGTGCCAGCGTGACTATCACTACGGCCTGCATCAGCAGCTGCAGCAGGTCGACGACAGCGAACTCGGCTCGGTGCGCTATGGCTATGATGCCCTGCGACAGCTGACAGAAGAGCTGTACTTGGACAGTGAGGGGGCGGAGCAACGCCGCGCCTATGTTTTCGACAGCTGGGGTAACCCGACACATTTCAATGGTTTACCGGCTGAGGCCACCCATGATCGCCTGACCCTGCTGGGAAACCGGCGCTTTCATCATGATGAGCGCGGAAATCAGACCGCGGTTTATTCCGTTGCGGGAGAACTGCTGCAACGGCGGGTATTTGATGGCCTCAACCAGTTGCGTGAAGTGCAGGGAGCGGACTATACGGCGGTCTATCACTACGACCCGCTGGGCCGGCGGGTGTGCAAGGACGTCGCCCGTTACCAGCTGGTGCGAGAAGAAGAGGATGGCGAAGACCCTGCCACCTGGACCCGGCGCCTGCTGAGCCGACAGCGGACCTTTTATTACTGGAGCGGCAATCAGCTGATCGGTGAAAGTACCGACGGGCGCTATCGCTGGTATATCTATGAACCCCTGCCCGACCAGCCGCAGCAGGACAGCCACCGGCCGCTGCTGCTGATCGACAACGGTGAGGTCTATCACTATCTGCTCGACCATCGCGGCGCCCCGTTTGCCCTGCTGGATCAACAGGGCAACAGCGTCTGGCGCGCGCAGCTGGATGCCTGGGGGCAGGCCGTGATTCTGCAGGCGGGCATCCGCAACCCCCTGCGCCTGCAGGGACAGTACTGTGATGACGAGAGTGGCCTGCACTATCAACGCTATCGATACTTTGACCCCGCGACAGGGCGCTTTATCAGTCAGGACCCGATTGGTCTGCTGGGCGGGCTGAACCCCTACCGCTATGCACCCAACCCGATCAGCTGGATCGATCCTCTGGGTCTCTGTGCCGAAGCGCTGGAAGAGGTGGCTGGCAACGGCACCGAACCGGGGCTGCTGGCCAGCGCAGGTTCAGTAATTGCTGATCTGCTGCCGGGCGTAGGCTCGCTGAAGTCGATTGCACAGGTCGTGACCGGTGAGGATCTGGTCACCGGGGAGCCGGTCGACCGGCTTACCGAAGCAGGCGGAATCCTGCTTGGGCTGATCCCCGGCGGCAAATTGCTGACCAAAGGCAAGAAGGCCGTCAATGTGCTGGGCAAGGCTGCCGATGCCGCCAGCGCCATGGCCAGCAAAGCCAAAGCGCTGGTCGACCCCCTGTTACAGACTGCCAAAGGCAAGCTGGACGATATGGCTGAAGCGGTGGGGGATCTGCTGGGTTCGCCACAGATGGCAATGGCGGGCGGGCCAGGGAATGGTCTGCCTCAAAGCACAGGAGTGATAGATGCTAGTGTGAAAGGCCTGCCTGGCAGAGGTCTTGGCCCAACATACAGAAAAGCAGAAAGTGAAAAGTTAGAGGGCATCCTGACTTCATATTATGGGAAGTCTAAAACTGGCAATCGCATAGGTAATGGTGGGTTAGGTGATGCTGTTAGATATGAGAAAGATACAGGTATATTGCTGTCCCCAACTGGACACTTAACAAAGGCATTAGAGATGCGGAAGAGGCTTATCGACTTTATTCGTAATGCTGATAATCAGCCTCCGGGATCCTTCCCTTACCTTTCTAAAGATGTACAGTTTGCAAAAGAGCTTTTGAAGGATATTGATGATGCAATTGCGTACTAAAGTATTTAATGAAATAGTGCAAAATATGACACAGTCTTTATTGCTCTCTAAGACTGAAGTTGATGATGCAATAAAAAATTTAGGTTCAATTCAGTCTGTTGTAGAGGATGACTTAATCATATCTGCCTATGAGGATTTAGGTAGGTATATAGTTAACAATAAGCCGGGCAATGTTTTGAATGATTTTTTAAGGGCCAATAAAGAGGTTTTTGGAGCATCAGATGACAGTTACTACTTCTTTGAAGCTGTGGTCGATGAGCTGAGAAGTCAGGGAAATAGTTCTGACGAAGTACTAATGCTTGCACCTGAAAAATTTCGAAGTTTCCTGTTGTCGAATTTTTCCTAAGTATTTTAATACTCTGGAGATATGGCATGCTTTACGTCGGAAAAATAAATGAGAAGAAATACTTGCTCGAATACGATGAGAATAATGGTCCGGTGCGTGAAGTAAGTAATGATGGCTCTGTGACAAAACGTAAGATGGCACTTTATGAAAATATGGATGGCGTATTTATCGGTGTTGTCTCCAGTAAAAATGGCCCCTATCTCTTTGTGAATGAGAAGAAGTTCCAGTTTATCAATAAGGTATGGACTGCCCGTGTCATCGAACATAACGGGAGCCATACTTTCCATCTATCGATGCCGGATGGCGCTGCCATTGTTCATGATTATTCGCCACCAGAGGTGGATGAAATTGATCCCTGGATGACATCGCGATTTGAGGATTTCTTTTTCTGGCTTGCAGAAAAACAGGATGACAGCCTGTTTATCGATATGTGGACGGATGATTGAGACTTGCTGTCTATCACAACTGGAAAATACCCTCTGTTGCGCAATGCACCGTATCAGATAACCCCTTTATGGGCCGAATAAAGTATTTGAAGCAATAGTCAAATTTTCCAGAAGGTGAAACAGAAAGCGTGCAGAGGTCGCCAGTGGTTGAAATTCAATGTTTTTTTAAGAACGGGGAGAGTTTTTATCCTTGTAATGAGTATGCCGGGGAAATAGTTGATCTGAACTATATTGAGGGGGCCATAGAGCTTAAAGCTAACGGTGTGGTCCTTATGGATAAAACAATGTGGAATTACATAGACCAACTGCTCGCTTATCTTGTAGATGGGGTGGGCTGTATAAAAAATAATAAGCCCTACGGGTGCTGTTTCCCCGACCAGCCTATAGAAGTTTCCTTTTCTCCAGTTGATGAGAACTGGTTAAGCATTACTGTTAAATGTCATTCTTCAGTAAGTGAAACAGTTCGAATAGATGAGTATCTGTACGCTTTAAAAATGTCTGCTTTGGAATTTTTTGAGAAATTGGGGAAAATTATTCCGCATCAGGAAAAATATAAACACGTTTTAAGTGTCCTCAATGAAATTTGAATATCTGTCTTTTTATTAAGATTGGTTTTAGTGTTTTGGTAGATGATTATAATTGCTAGTTATATTAGATACGAAAATAACTTGATCAGTCTGGACCAATGTAGCGCGCCATTGCCCTATTGCTTGCCAGATAATCTCTATATCGAAGGCGCGATGACGCTCAGCATTGATAATGAAGCATTTATTTCATTGTCAATGTGGGACTATATCGATGAGTTGTGGCTGGATTTTCTTGATGCTGCACTTTTACTGAAGAAAGAAGGGCACTTTGCTTTCTCCTTTCCTGATCAGGCCATTCGGGTGACAGGGGTAGAAATGGATGCGGGCCACTTCCAGTTTGAGATCCGTGCTAACAGTGTGAAAGCTGCGATTCTGGAGAAAGACGTATTCTGTCAGGCGCTGCTAGCAGGTGCACGTGAGTTTTGTCAGCACCTGTGCCGGTTGTCCCCGCAACATGACATTCTGGATCTGTTGCGGGAAAAGCTGGGTGAGCTTGAAACGGTAAAGCCGGATTCGTGACATGCACTTTGCCGGCAGAGGTATACGCCTCTCCACACTCTCAATGCCTCACCATGATATGCCGTACAGCGCTGTAATCATCCAGCGAATAGACCGAGAGATCCTTGCCGTAGCCTGAGCGCTTCACGCCGCCGTGGGGCATTTCACTGGGCAGCATAAAGTGGCTGTTGATCCAGGTGCTGCCGTATTGCAGCTGGCTTGACAGGGCCATGGCCTTGCCGATATCTCGGGTCCAGACCGAGGATGCCAGGCCATATTCCGAGTCATTGGCCCAGTCCAGCGCCTGGCTGGCGTCTTCGCAGCGGGTGATGCTGACCACCGGGCCAAACACTTCACGCTGGGTAATCTCATCGTCGTGGCGGGCGCCCACCAGCAAGGTCGGCTGATAGTAGAAGCCCGGGCGGGCGGGGATGGCACCGCCGCACACCGCCTCGATATGGTCCTGCTCCAGCGCTCTCTCAACAAAGCTGGCCACGCTGTTGCGCTGGCGTTCGCTGATCAGTGGCCCCAGTTCGTTGCGGCTGTCATCGTCCTGCCCGTAACGCAGGCTGCTGACAGCATCGGCCAGCGCGCTGACCAGCTGATCGTGAATACCCTGCTCGGCAAACACCTGACAGGCAGCGGTGCAGTCCTGCCCGGCATTGTAGTAGCCATAGGTGCGAATGCCCTCCACCACCTGCTGCAGATCGGCATCGTTAAGGACGATCACCGGCGCCTTGCCGCCCAGCTCAAGGTGGGTGCGCTTGACCGTACGTACGGCGGCCTGCAGCACCTTCTGACCTGTCGTGATGTCACCGGTCAGCGAGGCCATACGGATACCACGATGGGCTACCAGCGGGCTGCCGATACTGTCGCCGCGACCGGTCAGAATGTTGACCACACCGCGAGGCAGCCGCTCGGCCAGCAGGCCCGCCAGTGCCAGTGTGGTCAGCGGGGTCTGTTCCGAGGGCTTGAAGACCAGGGTATTGCCTGCCGCCAGCGCGGGCGCCAGTTTCCAGGCGGCCATCATCAGCGGATAGTTCCAGGGGGCGATGGAGCCGATTACGCCGAGCGGGTCACGGCGCACCATGCTGGTGTAACCGGGCAGGTATTCCCCTGCTACCGGGCCGTACTGATTGCGCACCGCTCCGGCAAAAAAGCGAAAGACGTCCGCCGCCGCCGGGATTTCATCACGTCGTACCAGATGCAGCGGCTTGCCGCAGTTGAGGGACTCCCGCTGCGCCAGGCTTTCGCCTTCGGCTTCAATCGCATCGGCAATGGCCAGCAGGACACTGGCGCGCTGTAGTGGTGAGGTTTTCGACCAGCTTTTGAAGGCGCTTCTGGCTGCTGCGACGGCGGCATCCAGCTGCTCAATCGAGGCTTCGGCCACACTCAGAATCGGTTCGCCGGTACGCGGATTGATGATGGCCTCGTGCGGGCCCTCGCCTGCCACCCGCTCGCCGTCGATCAGCAGACGGGTTTCCAGTTCGCTTGCAGGGCTCATTCGCGTTCCTCCAGAGTGCGCAGACGGGGATGTTTGATAATGGACTGGGCGCTGGGACGCGGTTCGCGGGCCACCGCCAGGAAATGATCGATCAGCTCGGTGCGGGCACGGCCACGGCGCCAGGCCAGACCGATATCCAGTGTATCGGCCACTTCCACCACCGGACGGGCTTCCACCACATCACCTTCTACCGACCAGGGCCGGTAGGTCATGTCCGGCATCAGCGCCAGACCCATACCGGCCGCCACCAGACTGCGTACCGCTTCCACCGAAGCGCTGCGCATGCTGACCCAGGGTTTGCCCGGCGCCCGCTGCCACAGTGCCCGCACCCGCTCCTCCATTTCATCCACGCTGAGCATGATCAGGGGTTCCTGCTGCAGGTCGGTGAGGCTGATGCTGTCGAGATCAAGGAAGGTATGCTGCGGCGGCAGCCACAGGCGATAGGGCGAGTGGGTCAGAATTTCGCTGTTGAGGGCGCTGCGGTAATCCAGCTGGCTGAGGATCAGTACGCCGATATCCAGCTCGCCGCTGACCAGCAGATGTTCGATATAGGCGCGATCATCCTCGACCACGCGGATATCGACCTGATGATAGATGCGCTGGAAGCGCGACAGCAGATCGGCCAGATAGTAGCCCGCTACCAGACTGGTCACGCCGATATTGAGCTGACCGCTGACACTGTCAGTGCTCTGCCGCAGGCTGCGCCGGGCATTGTCTACCGACGCCAGAATCAGATGGGCCTGACGCAGAAACTGATGGCCCTGATGGGTGAGCTGCATCCCCTTGGCATGACGACTGAACAGCACCGCGCCAAGGTCATCCTCCAGCTGCTTGAGAGCCGTGGTCAGGGTTGACTGCGAAATATGCACCGCCGCCGCTGCCGCCGAGATCGAACCGGTTTCGGCGATGGCAATGAAATAACGGATCTGGCGCAGGGTCATCATGGCGGGTAAGGCTTCCCAACAGCAAACAAGGGCGTTCGATAGCGCATTCAGCCACCCGGAAGGGAGCGCTGCGGCCTGCTAGGTTCTAGCACAGACGGTGGTTTTGCAGGTATCGATTTTTTCGAATGCTGCATTCCGTATTAACAATTTGCTATGTCTTACAGGGGCCGACTAGTCTTTCCCTGTCAACAACGGGTCGCCGTGCGCTCTGCGAATGTGCCGCGAACCCGCGCAGCCAGCACCAATAACAACAAACACTGATGGCTTATTAGCGTTACCGCCCTGTCCCGGCGCAGTTACTGCGCCTGTCCTGTCATTGAGTTGGATGGTTCGCCCCCTGTGGGTGACTGGTTTGCTTACAACGTGTCCATGTCCTGCTTGTCAGGTATGGCGCGCCAGAGCGCCGCTGTGTTGTACGGCCATCGGGCTGCACGGCGGGCATCAACGATCGCATTTACCGTTCTGATAGGGGATATCACCATGGCAAAAGCAACCTTTGCGCTCAGTACCCTGACTACCCTGCTGCTGGCCGCTGCCAGTGTCCAGGCCGCCGAACCTTTGCAGTCACTGGGCAAGGGTGAGGGCCGCGTGGATATTGTCGCCTGGCCCGGTTACATCGAACGCGGCGACACCGACAAGGCCTATGACTGGGTGACCCAGTTCGAGAAAGACAGCGGCTGTCAGGTCAACGTCAAAACCGCCGCCACTTCGGACGAGATGGTCAGCCTGATGGCCAAGGGCGGCTACGATCTGGTGACGGCATCAGGCGATGCGTCCTTGCGGCTGATCTACGGTAAGCGGGTACAACCGGTCAATCTCACACTGGTCGGTGATTATGCCGGGGTCGATGACCGCCTCAAGGATGCGCCCTGGTTCACCGTTAACGGCGAACATTACGGCGTGCCTTTCCAGTGGGGCCCCAACCTGCTGATGTACAACACCAAGACTTTTACCAGCGCGCCTGACAGCTGGGACGTGGTGTTCAAAGAGATGACCCTGCCCGATGGCAAGAGCAACAAAGGCCGGGTGCAGGCCTATGACGGCCCGATCTATATCGCCGATGCGGCGCTGTACCTGAAAGCCCATCAGCCTGAGCTCGGCATCAAGGATCCCTACGAACTGAACGACACCCAGTATGCGGCGGTGCTGGAACTGCTGCGTGGCCAGCATGATCTGATTCACCGTTACTGGCATGACTACAACGTACAGATGAGTGATTTCAAGAACGAAGGCGTGGTGGCCTCCAGTGCCTGGCCCTTCCAGGCCAATGCCCTGATCGCCGAAGGTCAGCCGATTGCCACCGTCTTTCCCAAGGAAGGCGTGACCGGCTGGGCCGATACCACCATGCTGGCGACCGATGCTGCCCACCCTGTCTGTGCCTACAAATGGCTGAGCTGGTCGATTACCCCCAAGGTACAGGGTGACGTTGCCGCCTGGTTCGGTTCGGTGCCTGCGGTACCGGCGGCCTGCAAGGACAACGACCTGCTTGGTGCAGAGGGTTGCAAAGCCAATGGCTTCGAGCAGTTCGACAAGATCGCGTTCTGGAAGACGCCGACCAGCAAATGCGAAGCCGAAGGCCAGTGTGTGCCCTACAGCCGCTGGACGCAGGATTACATCGCCATCATGGGCGGGCGCTAGCCGCCTGACCGACCGGCGACTGGTCACGCAGAGACAGGCAAAGGCCCGGCGCGCAGCGATGCCGCCGGGTGGCTTGAGCGGGTCAGCATGGCTGACGAAAAGGCTGTCCACGTTCTGCCCGCTGGCGGGATAACGTGGCGACTGAGGTTAAATCATGAGTGCAGTGCAGTTTACCCATGTGTCCCGCCACTACGGTGCGGTCAAGGCCGTGGATGACGTCTCCATCACTATCGCCGAAGGCGAATTCTTTTCCATGCTCGGGCCTTCCGGCTCCGGCAAGACCACCTGCCTGCGGCTGATTGCCGGTTTTGAGCAGCCCAGCAGCGGCAGTATCCGCATCCATGGCAGCGAAGCCACCGGTTTACCGCCCTACCAGCGTGACGTGAATACGGTGTTTCAGGACTATGCGCTGTTCCCGCACATGCAGGTGCTGGATAACGTTGCCTACGGCCTCAAGGTCAAGGGCGTGGGCAAGACCGAGCGCTATCAGCGTGCCGAAGAGGCACTGGCGATGGTGGCGCTCGATGGCTTTGGTCAGCGCAAACCGGCCCAGCTGTCCGGCGGTCAGCGTCAGCGTGTGGCACTGGCCCGGGCGCTGGTCAACCGGCCGCGGGTGCTGTTACTGGATGAACCGCTGGGCGCACTTGATCTCAAGCTGCGTGAGCAGATGCAGAGCGAGCTGAAGAAGCTGCAGCGCCAGCTGGGTATCACTTTTATCTTCGTTACCCATGATCAGAGCGAAGCGCTGTCCATGTCGGACCGGGTCGCGGTGTTCAATCGTGGCCGCATCGAGCAGGTGGATACGCCGCGCAATCTGTATATGCAGCCGGCTACCCCGTTTGTTGCCGAGTTTGTCGGCACGTCCAACGTGCTGCGCGGTGAAATGGCACTGGCACTGACGGGCCAGCAGCGGCCCTTCTCCATCCGCCCTGAACATATCCGGCTGGCTGATCAGCAACTGCCACTGGCAGCGGATGAGGTGCAGGTACGCGGGGTGCTGCAGGACGTGCAGTATCAGGGGGCTGCTACCCGTTTTGAGCTGCGGCTCGACAATGGCGACAGCCTGACGGTCAGCTGCGCCAATGCCTTTGCCGCGGAACAGGACAGCCTGCCACAACCCGGTCAGCCCCTGCTGGCGCGCTGGTCACGGCAGGCCATGGTGAGCCTGCATGAACCGCTGGCGGGATGATCCCATGGACAGGACTCTGAGCATGACGCCACCGTCTGCACCGACGCCCATGCGGCGTATCGCCTCGATGCTGTACCGGCGGCCCAACTTCTATCTGCTGCTGTTGCTGACCCCGCCGCTGTTGTGGTTCGGCATTATCTACATCGGCTCGCTGCTGAGCCTGCTATGGCAGGGCTTCTATACCTTTGACGACTTCACCATGACGGTCAGCACCGACCTGACCTTGCAGAATTTCGTCAACCTGTTCCAGCCGGCCAACTACGACATCATTCTGCGCACGCTGGGCATGGCCATCGCCGTCACGCTGTTCAGCGCCCTGCTGGCCTTTCCCGTTGCCTACTACATGGCCCGCTGCTGCAGCGAGCGGATGAAGGCGGTGTTCTATATCGGGGTGATGCTGCCGATGTGGGCCAGTTATATCGTCAAGGTCTATGCCTGGACGCTGCTGCTGTCGAAGGACGGCGTGCTGTACTGGTTCGCCAGTCTGCTGCATCTGGATGGCGTGGTGGATGCGCTGTTGCAGCTGCCGGGCATCGGCGGCAAGACGCTGTCGACCTCGAACCTTGGCCGCTTTCTGGTGTTCACCTATATCTGGCTGCCGTTCATGATTCTGCCCATTCAGGCTGTGCTGGAGCGGCTGCCGCCTTCGGTGCTGCAGGCCTCCGCCGATCTCGGTGCTACACCGCGTCAGACCCTGCTGCATGTGATCCTGCCGCTGGCGGTGCCGGGAGTGGCAGCGGGTTCCATCTTCACCTTTTCGCTGACCCTGGGGGACTACATCGTGCCGCAGCTGGTCGGCCCGCCCGGCTACTTCCTCGGCTCCATGGTCTATGCCCAGCAGGGAGCGATCGGCAATATGCCGATGGCGGCGGCCTTTACGCTGGTGCCTATCGTACTGATCGCGGTCTACCTCAGCATTGTCAAACGTATGGGGGCTTTCGATGCGCTCTGATCTCACCGCGGGCGGCGCGGAGTCGCCCTCCTGGCTGCTGCGGCTGGCGGCCTGGGGCGGGCTGGTGTTCCTGCACTTCCCCATCCTGATCATCCTGCTGTACGCCTTCAACACCGAAGAGGCGGCATTCAGCTTTCCGCCCAAGGGCTTCACCCTGCACTGGTTCAGCGTCGCCTTTGGCCGCGAAGACGTGCTGGAGGCTATCGGTCTGTCACTGAAGATTGCCTGTCTGGCCACCGTGATTGCCATGGTGCTGGGCACGCTGGCGGCAGCGGCGCTGTACCGGCGCTCGTTTTTCGGCAAGGAAAGCCTGACCCTGATGATGGTGTTGCCCATTGCCCTGCCCGGCATCATCACCGGTCTGGCACTGCTCAATGGCTTCAAGCAGCTGGGCATCGAGCCGGGTGTGCTGACCATCGTGATCGGCCATGCCACCTTCTGTGTGGTGATCGTCTACAACAACGTGGTGGCGCGCTTTCGCCGTACCTCCTACAGCCTGATCGAGGCGTCGATGGATCTCGGCGCCGATGGCTGGCAGACCTTCCGCTACATCATTCTGCCCAACCTCAGCTCAGCGCTGCTGGCCGGTGGCATGCTGGCCTTTGCCCTGTCCTTCGATGAGCTGATCGTTACCACCTTTACTGCCGGACATGAGAAACCGCTGCCGCTGTGGCTGCTCAACCAGCTGACCCGGCCCCGCGATGTGCCGGTCACCAATGTGGTGGCGATGCTGGTCATGCTGGTCACCATGGTGCCGGTGCTGCTGGCCTATCTGCTCAGTCGCGGTGGTGACAGCGTGGCGGGCAGCGGCAAATAGCCGCACGCCACTGCCTTCATTGTTGCGCTTTACCGGCCTGTCCACCGGCGGGCCGTCTGTCCGGTTATCAACACCCAAGGGGATGTCGACCATGTATACCCAACTGCTGATCAATGGCCGCCTGGTGCAGGGCGGTGGCGAACCCTTTACGATCTTCAACCCGGCGCGCGGCACGGTGCTGGCCAGCCTGCCGGAAGCCAGTGCGGAGCAGGTCAATGAGGCCGTGCTGGCGGCCGATGCGGCCTTCGACAGCTGGTCACAGACGTCACCCAAGGATCGCTCCCTGCTGCTGCTGAAACTGGCCGATCTGATCGACAGTCATGCTGAAGAGCTGGCCAGACTGGAGTCCGACAACTGCGGTAAGCCTTATCAGGCGGCACTGAATGATGAAATGCCCGCCATTGCCGACGTGTTCCGCTATTTTGCCGGTGCCTGCCGCTGCATGAACGGCGCGGCTGCGGGTGAATACCTGCCCGGTTTCACCTCGATGATCCGCCGTGATCCCATTGGCGTCGTTGCCTCCATCGCGCCCTGGAATTACCCGCTGATGATGGCGGCGTGGAAGCTGGCGCCCGCGCTGGCGGCGGGCAACACCGTAGTGCTCAAACCCTCCGAACAGACACCGCTGACCACCCTGCGACTGGCGGCCATTCTGGCTGAGGTGTTCCCGGCTGGCGTGGTGAACATTGTCTTTGGCCGGGGCCAGCAGGTAGGTAATCCACTGATCAGCCACAGCAAGGTGCGGATGGTATCGCTGACCGGCTCCATTGCCACCGGCCAGCACATCGTGCAAAGCGGTGCGGTCACCATGAAGCGTACACACATGGAATTGGGCGGTAAGGCGCCGGTGCTGGTGTTCGATGATGCTGATCTGGCGGCGGTGGTCGAGGGGATTCGCACCTTCGGTTACTACAATGCCGGGCAGGACTGCACCGCAGCCTGTCGCATCTATGCGCAGAAAGGCATCTACGACAAGCTGGTGGCCGATCTGGGCAGTGCGGTATCCACCCTGAAAATGGGCCTGCAGGATGATCCGCACACTGAGCTTGGGCCGCTGATTACGGCTGCACACCGCGAGCGGGTGGCCGGTTTTGTGGAGCGCGCGGCGGCACTGAGCCATATCGAAGTGGTCACCGGCGGCCAGCGTGGTGAGGGAGAGGGTTATTTCTTCCAGCCCACGGTACTGGCCGGTGCCCGTCAGGATGATGAGATTGTGCGTCGTGAAGTCTTCGGGCCGGTGGTGTCCGTCACTCTGTTCGATGACGAAGATCAGGGCCTGCGTATGGCCAACGATTCCGACTACGGTCTGGCATCGTCAGTATGGACCGCCGACAGTGGCCGTGCCGCCCGTTTAGCTGCCCGCCTGCAGTATGGCTGCACCTGGGTGAACACCCACTTTATGCTGACCAATGAAATGCCCCACGGTGGGATGAAAATGTCCGGTTATGGCAAGGATATGTCGATGTTCGGGCTGGAAGACTACACCGCCATCCGCCATGTGATGATCAAGCAGTAAACCCTGATCAGGTTACCCCGCTGCCGGTATCGCTGTTATTGAGGATGCCGGTGGCTTTTTATTCATACCGTCATGGCTGTCATCCATAACGCAGCAGCAAAAGCCCTCTTTAAAAAAACAGCTTTGAAAACCCTGTCTCTAAAAAAACCAGTCTCTAAAAGCAGAGGGCAACCCATGGGCTGCCCTCTGTGTTTACCGTCGCGGCCAATGCCATACAGCTAATGCCATCCGGTTACTGGCACAGTGTCTCTTCAAACAGCTGCAGCAGGCGCTCGCTGTCCACTTCCATGCAGATATCGGTCATGGGCACGTTATCCCAGCCGGGCAGCGGAGAAGTCTTGCCTTCCGGGCAGATGATGGTCTGGCCCATCGCCAGCCCGTCGGTCGCCACCCGCACAGCGCCGCGTGCGACACCGAAAATGTCCGGTTGCAGGGCGTAGGCCACGCAGGAAGCGTCGTGGAAGTAGCAGCCTTCCACATCGTGAATACCGCTGTAGAAGTTGATGTAGAACTGGGCGATGTCATAAAGGAAGGTGCCTTCCTTCGGATTGACGTTGCGTACCCGCTCCAGCAGGGAGTTCTGCAGCAATACCTGATGGGTGACATCGAGGCCGATCATCACCACCTGCCAGGGCGCGGTAAACACCATATCGGCAGCGTGAGGGTCATTGATGATATTGGCTTCAGCCACGGGGGAGACGTTGCCACGCTCTTTCCAGGTGCCGCCCATCAGAATCACTTCATCCACCAGATGGGCAATTTCAGGGTCGCGCTCCAGTGCCGCCGCCAGGTTACCCAGCGGACCCAGTGCAATCAGGGTGACTTCACCGGGATGGGCACGAACCTGATCAATGATGAACTGCGCCGCATCGCGCGGGTCGGCCTGAGTGACAGGAGCAGCCCAGCCGATATTGCCGAAACCATCCTTGCCGTGCACAAAGTCGGGAAACTCGCCGGGCTCGCGTACGCGGGGTACGGCAACGCCTTTGGCGACCGGTACCGTCTTGCCCGCCAGTTCAACCAGTGCCAGCGCATTGATGGTGGACTGTTCGACCGAAACGTTACCGTAGGTGGTGGTCAGACCCAGAACTTCCAGTTCCTGAGCATGAAAGGCGAACAGGATCGCCATAGCATCGTCGATGCCAGGATCCGTATCGATAATGATTTTGCGTGCCATGGTGACCTCTGAACGTGGCTGTCGGTGGTAAAAACTAACCGACTGTATCAAATAAAGTGCCCTATCTTCGGCGATCTGGCGCCGACTTGCCAGTAGTATTACGACTGCGGCAGTAGTGCTGTAAGAGTTTGGTAGTAATACGAAAAATTACATAGGAATAAAAATTTCACATATGTATTGAAGTGGAATATTTATAGTCAAAAAGCTTGTAGCACTTTGTATCAGATTAGATAGCATGGTGATTTTTTCACCATTTTACTGGCTGTATTTTGCATCTGTGCTACTCTTTCGCGGCCTAACTCTCCCCATCGGTGGTCTTGTGCTGGCTTAGCCAGAATCAGGTTCACCTGACGGCGCATGCCATAATCAGAATATTTTGTGTCGCCGTTGTAGTTATATTACGAACATATTTTAGCTTGCGAGCTGTTCTGCTTGTGAGTGCAGTGGACTGGCTAAGGCCGGAAACTGGGTCTATATAGGATAGTTCTGCACAGATTGCGCTGCAGTTCTGCACAGATAGTTCTGGTTGTTTGTATAACGTGTGTCTGCCTGAATCGTTGATTTGCCTGGAGTGGCCATGAGTGATTTTACCCCCGGTCTGATTATTGGACTCTTTGCCGTTCTCACCACTCTCATCGTCATTGCCATGCTGGCGCTCAACCGCTTCCTCGGTAATTTCTATCGTCGTCATGATCAGGAGCAGCCTTTCGAGAGCGGCCTGCTTCCTTCCGGTAATACTCAGCACCATTTCGCCATCAGCTATTATCTGATCGCCGCCGCCTTCCTGATTTTTGAACTGGAAGCCGCCATTTTGTGGGCCTGGGCCGTGAGCTACTGGTCCCTCGGAGCCCCCGGAGTCATCGCAGCTGTCACCTTCATGACCATCCTGCTGCTGGGCCTCGTCTACATGATTCGTAAAGGTTCATTCAATTTTAGGACGTAATGTCACCTGCATTCTGTCCAACTGAAGGAACCTCGGTAAACCGCCCTGATGTGGTGAAATTACAAACTGCACAGGTCGGCGGGTAAGGTGTGAAACACCGCCCGGATAATAACAGGGAAGCAACGTGAGTCTGGTGAGGCAGTCTTACGTCATGTATTCCCGTAGACGGCGTTGTGTCTGTCTCTGGTACTGTGATTTGCCGTGATGAGCTGTGCTGCTGGTCGGGTGTGAGGTGTTCTTGCCCTGAACTGCGCTGAATAGCCTGTCCATTTCCTGCTATGCGCCCGGACGTTTTATCGGTCTGCTGCGCGTCGGTCATAGGGTGTTGAAAAGATCTTCGGAATGCTGATTTACGACCAGTAAACTGCGCTTCCCGGCTCTTTTCGCCCTGACTGGCTCTGGCTCGCGAGACCGTGAATGCGTTCTCAGGCAGGAAGTACAGCAGGGTTTCTGCGTCCATGCTGCTTTCACCCCGGTCTATTGCCGTGCGCGAACAGAAGGCGCCGTTGTTATCCCCGCGATCAAGCACCTTACCCCGGCATCCGCCAGGGGGAATCCTGTTGTCTTACTTCCCGCTGTTGGCTGCTGCCTGCCGAGGTTCCTGAAGGGGCGATCTGTTCAGGTAATACGCCTGCCATGGGGGAAACTCCGCCTCGGCAGTCGTGTTGGCTGATCAGCTCATGGCAGAACAGGGGCCCAGTCCATCCAGTTTCAGCGTTTGGTCACTTTTGCAGGTGTGCCCGGATACCACCGGGGGTCGTCTACCCGCAACGGGTGAAGTCTATCCGCCGATCTGGCTGCCACTGATCCCCGGGCAGTGCCTGCCGTCCTGAGCAGGAGGTCTATGCCTATGAGCAGCACTATCCCCGTTCAACAACTGGATCCCACCACGGGAGCCCCAGGTCAAGGTGGCAAGGACGGCATGTTCTCCACCATCGTCGGCAAGCTCGACGAAATGGTCGCCTGGTGTCGTAACTATTCCCTCTGGCCCTACAACTTCGGCACCTCCTGCTGTTTCGTGGAGATGATGACCGCCGCTACCCCGCGTTTTGACATGGCGCGTCTGGGCTGCGAGGTGTTGCGTGGTTCGCCGCGTCAGAGTGACGTGCTGATCACCGCTGGCACCTGCTTCACCAAGATGGCGCCGCTGATGCGTCATATCTACGATCAGATGCTGGAGCCCCGCTGGGTGATCTCCATGGGTTCCTGCTCCAACTCCGGCGGTATGTACGACATCTACTCCGTGGTGCAGGGCGTGGACCGCATCATCCCTGTCGATATTTACATTCCCGGTTGCCCACCCCGTCCCGATGCCCTGCTGGAAGGCCTGACACTGCTGCAGAAGCAGGTCAAGGAAAACCCCATTCCCGTGCTGGCCAAGCGTCGCAAACCTCTGGGCATCGAGATCAAGTAAATGACAGAAGCACTGTTGCAGACTCTGGCTCAGCGCTTCGGCGCCGAGCCCTATTCCGCCGTCAGCTATGTCGGTGCGCCCAGTATTGTGGTGCCGCTCAACCAACTGCATGACGCCCTCCGTTTCCTGCGCTACGAAGCCTCCACCCGCTATGAAATGCTGGTGGATCTGTCGGCCATTGATGAAGCCGGTCGTGGCGGTGGTTTCACCCTGTTCTACCACCTGCTGAATCTGGACAGTGCGGCCTTTCTGACCGTACGCTGCCCGTTGTTCAGCAGCCTGCTGGAAGTGCCGACCGCCAGTGATATCTGGCCTGCGGCTGACTGGTACGAGCGTGAGGTGTACGACATGTTTGGCCTGCGCTTCAGCGGCCATCCTGATCTGCGCCGCATTTTGCTGCCGGATTTCTGGCAGGGCCATCCGCTGCTGAAAAGCGAGGCCGGGCGTGCGACCGAGCGTCCTGACCCCTTCGGCTATGACCCGGAGAGCCTGAACAAGATCCTGCAGGGTTACATGAACCCCGAGCAGGGTGATGACGGTGAGATGGTGGTCAACATCGGCCCCAACCACCCCGGTACCGACGGTATCATCCGTCTGGTGCTGCGCCTGCGTGGCGAGCGTATCACCAGCCTGGAACAGGAAATCGGCTACCACCACCGCGGCGCGGAAAAGGTGGCCGAGTTCCACACCTTCCACAACTACATTCCCTACACCAACCGTATCGACTACCTCGGCGGCGTCGGTGGCGAGCTGCCCTACGTGCTGGCCTGCGAGCAGATGACCGGTATCGAGGTGCCACCCCGGGCTCAGGCCATGCGGGTAATGCTGGCGGAAATTTTCCGCCTGTCGTCGCATCTGGTGTGGATCAGCTCCCTTGGCCACAACCTGGGTGCTATGGGCCCGGCGTTCTATGCCTTTATGGAGCGGGAAAAGCTGTTTGACGTTATCGAGGAAGTCTGCGGTGGCCGTATGCACCCGGCGTTCTATCGTATCGGTGGTGTGGCGCAGGATCTGCCGGAAGGCTGGAAGCGCAATGTACTGCGCAGCTGCGACGCGGTAGAAGAGCGTATCCCTGAGCTGGAAGCCCTGACCACCAAGTCTTACATCTTCCAGACCCGTACCAAGGGTATCGCCGTGTACACCCCCGAGCAGGCCATCGACTGGGCGCTGACCGGCCCCAACCTGCGTGCCTGTGGTTTCGATTTCGACATTCGCAAGAAGCTGCCCTACAGCGGCTACGAGCAGTATGACTTTGACGTGCCGGTCGGCACTGACGGTGATGCCTTTACCCGCACCGTGCTGCGTATCGAAGAGATGCGCCAGAGCCTGCGCATCATTCGTCAGGTGGTGGCCACCATGCCCGACGGTCCGATCTTGTCTGACAACAAGCCCCGCTACAGCCTGGCGCGCAAAGAGCGTGCCCTGGAAGACATCGAGACCATGATCCACCACTTCATCGAAGTGGGTCGTGGCTTACCCTTCCCCCGCGGCGAGAGCTTCTTCCCGACAGAGACCTCCAAAGGCCTGACCTGCTACACCCTGGTCAGTGACGGCAGCGCCAACCCTTACCGCGTGCGCATCCGCACCCCCTCCTTCGCTCACTTCCAGTCGGTGAAGGCCGTCGGCGTGGGCGACGTGCTGGGTAACGTCATCTGTCTTATCGGTTCCATTGATTACGTTCTGGCTGATATCGACCGTTGACGGTGGTGACGGCTGTCGCCTGCCGACAGCTGCGCCCCGTCCGGCGAGCCGGAGGAGCATTTATGAGTTTGACTGAACACGAAATCGAGCACCTCAGGGAGCATATTGAGCACTACCCCGAGAAACGTGCCGGTGCCATCTATTGCCTGTACTACGTGCAGGACAAATACGGCTACATCCCGCGCGCCAGTCTGGACGAAGTGTCGGAACTGACCGACCTGTCGCCGACCCAGCTGGATGAGCTGATCACGTTCTATACCCTGTTGCGTCGCCGTCCGGTGGGTCGTCGTCTGATCCGCATCTGCGACAGCATTTCCTGTTACACCCGTGGTTCCGAGCAGGTACTGGCTGCTGCCAAAGAGGCGTCCGGTGTTGAGTTTGGCCAGATTTCCAAGGACGGTGCCGTCACCGTACTGCCCAGCATCTGTCTGGGTCTGTGCGACCGTGCCCCTGCCGGTCTGGTCGACGACAGCGAAGATCTGGGTGAGCTGACCCCGGAGAAAATCCGCGACCTGATTTGCAGCTACGCCGCTGAAACCCTGGACAGCAAGTCCGGTGGCGGGCAGCAGATTCTGGCCGTCCTCAAGGACCAGCAGTAACAGGAGCTGACCATGGAAAAAGTACTATCGCGCAATTTTCATCATGCGCAGCCCCTTGATCTGGCGACCTACCGTGCCGGTGGTGGCTACGACAGCCTGCAGTCGATCTTCGGCCGTGACCGTGAGGAAATGGTCAACGAACTGCGTGCTTCCGGTCTGCGTGGCTGTGGTGGCGCCGGTTTCTCCACCGGTCTGAAGTGGAGCTTTCTGGCCAAGGACGCGCCGCGTCCGGTTTATCTGGTCATCAACCTCGACGAATCCGAGCCCGGCTCCTGCAAGGACCGCCAGGTGCTCTATCGCGATCCTCACACCATTGTTGAAGGTGTGCTGGCCTCGGCCTACATCATCGGTGCCGACAAGGCCTTCGTCTTCGTTCGCGGCGAGTACAAAGTCGGTGCGGCCAAGCTGGAAAAGGCCGTACAGGAAGCCCGCGACGCTGGCCTGCTGGGCGACAACATTTTAGGCTCCGGCTTCTCGCTGGATATCGACGTGCATCTGAGTGCCGGTCGTTACATCTGCGGTGAAGAAACCGCACTGCTCAACGCGCTGGAAGGCTACCGCGCCAACCCCCGTTCCAAGCCGCCCTTCCCGGCCGTCAAAGGTCTGTGGGGTCAGCCGACCATCGTCAACAACATGGAAACCGTCTGCCATGTGCCTTCCATCATGCACAAGGGTGCACAGTGGTTTCAGGGGCAGGGTCAGAACGGCGGCAGCGGCACGCACCTGTTCCAGGTGTCGGGTCCGGTGAAGAACCCCGGAGTCTTCGAGCTGCCCATGGGTGTGACGGCCCGTGAGCTGATTTACGATCACGCCGGTGGTCTGCTGGATGGCCGCAAGCTGATTGCCTTCCAGCCCGGTGGTTCCTCCACGCCGTTCATGACGCCTGATCAGCTCGACACGCCGATGCACTTCGACGCGGTGGCCAAGATTGGCTCCCGTCTGGGTACCGGTGGAGTGATCATCATGGATGACACCATCTGCCCGCTGAAGTACACCCGCAACCTGATCGAATTCTATGCCCGTGAGTCCTGTGGCTTCTGCACGCCCTGCCGTGACGGTCTGCCCTATCTGGTGCATCTGTTCGACAAGTTTGAGCTGGGTACCGCGACCGCAGCAGATCACCAGACCATTCTCGAACTGTGCGGCCTGATCGGCCCCAACACCCACTGTGCGCTGGCCCCTGGTGCGGTCATGCCGGTGCAGTCGGCGTTGCAGCTGTTCGATGACGAATTCAAGAAACATATCGCCGCTAAGGGATGCAGCTATTCACCTGTTGCCGCGACGGCGTCGCAGGCCGCTGCAGGCGCTGGCGTACAAGGAGGACATCACTGATGGGAACCCTCTATATCGACGATCAGCCGGTCGAGTTCCAGCCCGGTGACAACGTGCTGGATGCCGCCAAGCGCGCCAACATCGAAGTCCCCTATTTCTGCTATCACCCCGCCCTCGGTGCGGTGGGATCCTGCCGCGTCTGCGCCATGGAAACCGTGCCGAGCCGTGAAGGCGAACAGCCACGCACGGTGATGACCTGCACCCTCAAGGCACAGGACGGCATGCGCTTCCGCTTTGCCCAGAGCGACAAGGCGCCCGGCGTGTCAAAAACCATGGTGGAGTTCTATATGACCCGCCATCCCAACGACTGCCCGGTGTGTGATGAAGGCGGTGACTGCCACCTGCAGAACATGACCGTGGAAGTTGGTCACGCCTACCGTCGCTTCGATGGCCAGAAGAAAACCTATCCCAACCAGCTGCTCGGTCCGCTGGTGTGGAACACCGCCAACCGCTGTATCACCTGCTATCGCTGTGTGCGTTTCTATCAGGACTACGCCCTCGGTGATGACTTCGGTGCCATGGGCTCGCGTAATAACGTGCTGTTCCGTCGTATCGATGACGGTGCTTTTGACAGCCCCTTCGCCGGTAACATCATTACGGTCTGCCCGACCGGTACCTTCACCGACAAGGTATTCCGTCGCAAATATTCACGTACCTGGATGCTGAAGAAGAGCGCCTCCATCTGTGCTCACTGCAGCGTCGGCTGCCACGTCGAGCCCGGTGCCCGCGCCGGTACCCTGCGTCGGGTCGTGCCCAACGAAAACAGTGCGGTGAATCAGTACTTCATATGTGACCGTGGCCGTTATGCGCCGCACGCCAGCGAAGCGGCCAACCGTCCGCTGCAGGTCAAGGTCGGCGGACAGCTGCGGCAGGAACCGGCACTGGCGGTACTGCGTCAGGCACTGGCCGTCAGCGATGCACGCTGGGGTGTGATGGGCTCCGCCCGTGAAGACGTGGTGACCAATCTGGTCCTGCAACAGCTAGCCAGTGATCTGAATGCCCCCTTCACCGCGTTCACCGATCCGCTCACCGAAGTCCGTACCAAGACGGCGGTCAACCTCAGCCTGTCGGCGCCCAGCCTGCAGGACATCGAGGCAGCGGACTGCATTCTGGTGGTCGGTGAGCTGACCGAACATGCGCCAATGATGGAACTGGCCGTGCGTCAGGCCCTCAAGCAGGGCAAGCCGGTGATGATGCTACACGCCGCCGCCAGTTTGCTGGCCGGTATGGTGCGCAAACAGCGCAGTCTGCAGGCGCAGACCCAGGCCCCGGTACTCTGGGCGGAAACCCTGCAGAAGCTGATCAGCAGTCTGAGCCAGGAGCAGGCCGACGGCTGGGCTGCCCTGCTGAAGAATGCCAAGGCCCCGGTTCTGCTGGGTGTCGCCGAAGTGATGCCAACCGCCGCTATCAAGGCGCTGGCCGAACTGGCCGCGGTGCTGGGCGAGCAGGCCCGTGTGGGCTTTGCCCTGCCTGCGGCCAACAGTTTCGGTGCGGCGCAGGTCAGTCAGGCCGGTTCCAGCGAGCAGTTGCTGGAAGCACTGGAGCGTGGCGATATCAACGCTCTGCTGGTGGTCGGTGCCGACCCCATGAGTGGCTGGCAGGGTGAGCGCTGGAGCAAGGCGCTGGCGAAAATCCAGCATCTGGTAGTGGTCGACCATATTCACAGCGCCACCGTGCAGGCGGCGACTGTGGTGGTGCCTTCTGCTACGGTCAGCGAGCATAATGGCGTATTCATCAACTACGAAGGCCGGGTGCAGTCTTTTGCCAAGGCGTACAGCCGTGAAACCCAAGTGTTGCTGCAGGAAGAGCTGATTGCCCTGCTCTCCGGCGATGCCCGCGCCCGGGTGCAGAGCCAGCTGCTGTCGATGCTCGGCAGTGTCATGCCGTCGCCCGGTTCTACGGGCAGCCGCATCAAGCCTGCCACCCTGCCGATTGGTCAGCTGGCCGAAGCGGTGCTGGGCAATGGCCCGGCACTGGTGCTGCAGGGCTGGCACGGTGAGGAAGAAGTGGCGGGTTTTGCCACGGAACTGGCCTCACTGACGCCGCACGACAGCGTCGGCATTGCTCCGGCCTATGCCAAAGCACTGGGCCTGACTCTGGATAAAAACAGCCGTCTGACCATCAGCGTCCACAACAAGCAGCTGACCCTGCCGGTCAGCCTGTCGGCTCAGGTGGCCGAGGGCTGCGTCGCCGTGTCTCGCCGTGCCTTTGCTGAATTGCAGGCGCGCCTCGGCGATGAAGTGAAACTGACCGCCGCCATGCGCTTGAGTGAAGAGCCGGCGGCGCCGTCTGTGGTGGCCCATTTCACCCCGCTGCAGGGTGACAACAGCAATGGAGGTCTGCGCCCATGAGTCCCTGGCTATTCTGGCCGCTGATCACCATTGCCATGGTGGTGGTCATTCTCGGTCTGATTCTGGCTGCCGGTTTCACCGTATTCGGTGAGCGGCGCATTCTCGGTCTGCTGCAGAACCGCTACGGCCCCAACCAGGCCGGCCCTTTCGGTCTGCTGCAGGCCATTGCTGATGCGGTCAAACTGCTGACCAAGGAATACTTCCTGCCCGGTTTCGTCGATCAGAAGCTGTACAAGCTGGCGCCGGTACTGGTGGTGGTCACCGTGCTGCTGAGCTTCGTGGTGGTGCCCATCGGCAAAGGCATCAGCTTTGCGGCTGATTTCAACGTCGGTCTGCTGTTTATCCTTGGCCTCAGCTCACTGCACGTTTACGGCATCTTCCTCGGTGGCTGGTCATCCAGCACCAAGTACACCGTGCTCGGCTCGATCCGAACCATCGCCCAGCTGATCAGCTATGAGCTGGCCATGGGCGTGGCGCTGCTGGGCGTGGTGTTGCTGTCCGGTTCGTTCAGCCTCGAAGACATCGTGCTCAAGCAGGATATTGCCTATATTTTCCTGCAGCCGTTTGGCTTCATCGTGTTCTTCATCGCAGGCATCGCCGAAACCAACCGCTTGCCGTTCGACCTGCCTGAGGCAGAGAACGAGCTAGCGGCGGGCTTCAACACCGAGTACGGCGGCATGCCGTTCGCCATGTTCTTCCTCGGTGAATACCTCGGCATCATCTTTATTTCCTGCCTGACCACCACCCTGTATCTGGGTGGCTGGCATGGCCCCTGGGCAGAAAGCTACCCGCTGGTGGGTGTGTTCTGGTTTGCCCTGAAGACCCTGGCGCTGCTGTTCTTCTTCATCTGGATGCGTGCCAGTGTGCCCCGCGTACGCTGGGACCAGCTGATGAGCTTCGGCTGGAAGTACCTGCTGCCGCTGGGTCTGGTCAACATCATCGCCACCGCCCTGATCAGTGCGCTGTGGATGTGATGAGTGGCGGATGTGATGTCAGCTAACGATTTTCAATTTACTGACCGGTCAGGTGTGGCGATGGCCCACCGCCCGCAGCCGCTCTGCCTTCGGGCAGGTGGCAGCGGGTCAGGCTGGTTGAGGAGTTCACGATGAAAAACCTGAAGAACTGGGTCGGTGAAATCACCGGTGCGTTCTCAGCGACGCTGAAACATGCGTTCGCCGAGCGCGACACCGTGTGTTACCCGGCGGAAAAACCCGATCTGCCAGAACGCTGGCGTGGCCGTATCATCCTGACTGTCACCCCGGAAGGTGAAGAGCGCTGTGTGGCCTGCTACCTGTGCTCCTCGGTCTGTCCTTCCAGCGCGATCACCATTCAGGGTGCCGAGCGTGAAGACGACGAGCGCCGCTACGCCGAGAAATTCGAGATCGACTTCACCCGCTGCATTTTCTGCGGTCTGTGTGAAGAAGCCTGTCCGACCCGGGCGATCCAGACCACCAATGACTTTGAGATGGGCGCCTCTTCCCGCGCCGAGCTGGTCTATGACAAGTCACGGTTGCTGGAAAACCACACCGGTAAGTACCCCGACTTTGATTATTTCAAGCGTGCCGGGGTTCCCATTCGTGGCAAGGACGTCGGTGAAGGGGCCAATGAAAAGCCGCCTGTCGACGTCTACACCCTGCTGCCCTGACGGAGGACCGATCCCATGATGCTTTGGCATTTTGTCTTCTGGCTGAGCTGCGCGGTTGCCGTGGTCTGCTCTGCCAGCCTGCTGTTCGTCAGGAAGCCCATGCACGGTGCGGTCTATCTGACCACTGCCATGTGTGCACTGGCACTGGCGTTCTATCTGCTGGGCGCGCCCTTTATCGCCATGATGCAGCTGATTCTCTACGTCGGCGCCATCATGGTGCTGTTCGTGTTCGTCATCATGCTCAGCCCGCTGCAGGAAACCTTTCCGCTGCAGTTGCAGGACCGCAGCCTGTGGCCCGGCCTGATCCTGCTGATCCTCATGCTGCTGGAGCTGGGTGCGCTGCTGTTCGGCGGCCTGCAGGTCGATCCGACCACGCCGCAGATCATCGATTCCAAGGCGGTGGGCGAACTGCTGTTCGGCCATTACAAACTGGCGGTGGAAGCCATTTCCACCCTACTGCTGGCAGCACTGGTGGGGGTCATGTACTTCGCCCGTCATCTGCAGCGTCATCAGGAGCGCAAGCTGCCTGAACAGCAGGAGGCCAAATAATGAACCTTCTCGCCGTACTGTTTGTGTCCTTCCTGCTGTTTGCCATTGGTCTGGCCGTCATTCTGGTGCGCCGTCAGCTGCTGTTCGTGCTGATGGGCATCGAAGTGATGACCAACGGCGCGGTGCTGGCTGCCGTAGCGGCTGGCCAGTACTGGCACAGTGCCGATGGTCAGGTGCTGAGCCTGTTCATGATGCTGGTGGCGGGCAGTGAGCTGGCCATCACCCTGTTGCTGGCGATGCTGAGCTATCGCTATCTGAAAGTCAGCCGGATTGACCAGATGAATCAATTGCAGGACAAGCTGGATAAAGAGGGGCAACTGCTATGACCGATGCCCTGGTAACCTTACCCATGATGCACCACCTGCTGTGGCTGATTCCCTGCGCGCCTCTGCTGGGCGCCCTGCTGATCATCGCGCTGGATGGCCTGCCCACCCGCGCCTATGGCGTGATTGCCAATCTGGCGGTACTGGTGTCCGCCCTTTGCGTCGCTCTGCTGTGGCTGAGTGGCAGCTGGGACATGCCGGTACAAACGGCCTATGAGTGGATGCACATCGATAACTGGCTGCTGGATGTCGGCTTCCGGGTGGATCGCTTCACGCTGGTGATGGCCAGTGTCAGCGCCTGGGTCGGTCTGCTGATTCACCTGTTCTCCACGCAGTACATGCGTCACGACTTCGGTGAGCGGCGCTACTTTGCCTACCTCAACCTGTTCGTTGG
Organism: Pokkaliibacter plantistimulans; assembly: GCF_003194385.1. GTDB lineage: Bacteria > Pseudomonadota > Gammaproteobacteria > Pseudomonadales > Balneatricaceae > Pokkaliibacter > Pokkaliibacter plantistimulans. The sequence goes on along the minus strand of NZ_LAPT01000041.1, from coordinate 53,310 downwards.
CGGCATGCTGCTGTTTATCACGGCCGATAACCTGATCCTGCTGTACGCCGGCTGGGAAATCATGGGCCTGTGCTCCTACGCGCTGGTGTCGCACTACTACACTAAGGACGAGAACGTCTACGCCGGTCGCAAGGCCTTCGTCACCACCCGTATCGGTGATACTGCTCTGGCCATCGGGATTTTCCTCTGCTTCATGCAGTTCCAGAGCCTGAATCTGGAGTCCATCTTCCAGGCTGCGCCGCAGGCGCCTACCGGCATGATCGCCGCGATCTGCATCCTGTTCATGCTGGGTGCCTTTGCCAAGTCAGCACAGTTCCCGCTGCATGTGTGGTTGCCGGACGCCATGGCCGGTCCGTCCACGGTCTCGGCCCTGATCCACGCCGCCACCATGATCACCGCCGGTGTCTACCTGATCGCCCGCACGCATGTGCTGTTTGATCTGGTGCCGGATGTGCGCTGGTGGGTCGCGCTGGTCGGTGCCTTCACCGCTCTGTACGCCTCGGTCAGTGCCATTGGTCAGAACGACATCAAACGTATTCTGGCCTACTCCACCATCAGTCAGATCGGCTATATGTTTGCCGCGCTGGGGGTTGGCGGTTATTCGCTGGCGCTGTTCCATCTGGCCGTGCATGCCTGCTTCAAGGCGCTGATGTTCATGAGCTCCGGGGTGATCATCGAGATCTATCACCACGATCATGACATCCGCAACATGGGCGGTCTGCACAAGCAGCAGAAGTTCCTCAGCTTCGCCTATCTGGCAGGCAGTCTGGCGCTGGCCGCCCTGCCGCTGGTGACCGCCAGCTTCTACAGTAAGGACGCCATCATCGCCGCGACCTACACCGCTGACCACGGCGCCTTCCTTGCCGGTCTCGGCCTGCTGGGTGCGCTGCTGACCGGTGTCTACTCCATGCGCATGTACTTCATGGTGTTTACCGGCAAGGCCCGCAGTGAGATCCATGATTACAAGATGACCTGGGCCATGAAGCTGCCACTGGGCATTCTGGCACTGGGCAGTCTCTGTCTGGGCTTTATCCAGCTGCCTGACAGCTGGTCATTCGGCCCGCACCTGCTGTTGCCCTGGCTGGAGCCGGTGCTGACCAGCGTGGCGCTGCCTGAAGGACATGCCGGTGAAATGCTGGAGCTGCTCGGCGCGGCGGCAGCGGTGATCGGTATCCTGATCGCCTGGCCGCTGACCAAGGCGGAAGTGCGCAGTGGTCGTGGTGTCGGCAATATCGGCTTCCTCAACAAGGCGCTGTATATCGATGACCTCGCCAAAGTGCTGGTGATCCGTCCCTTCCTCGCACTCTGTGCGGTACTGGGCAGTGTCATCGACGGTCTGCTGCTCAATGGCGTGCTGGTGGCCGGTGTGCGTCGCCTGATGCTTAACGCGGCAGAGGTGGTCAGCCGTGGTCAGGGTGCGCTGGTCAGCCGCTACGTGCTGCTGATGGTGCTCGGCCTGATGCTGATCATCGGCTATCTGACCGTGCAGCTGTAGGGAAGGAGTAGAGACAACTATGTTGAATTTAGTGATTTATTTCCCTCTGCTGGCTGCTGCGGCGATCTGGCTTGGCTGTCGCGAGCGCGGCACCCTCGCCCGTTCCCTGACGCTGGCGGTGATCTGTCTTGAGACACTGATCCTGTTCGGACTGGCCATGGGTGGCAACACCCTGAGTCTGGATGCCGAGTGGATTGCCGATTACGGCATCCACTATCACCTGCAGCTGGATGGCCTTGGTCTGGCGTTGTCGGTACTCAGCGGTGGTCTGGCCGTGGTGGCCATGCTGGTGGGCTGGGAGCGTATTGACCGCTGGCAGGCTTTTGGTCCGCTGCTGCTGGCGACCCTGAGTGGCATGGTGGGTCTGTTTGCCGCCTACGATCTGATTCTGTTCTACGTGTTCTGGGAACTGATGCTGATCCCCATGTACTTCATGCTGGCCATGTGGGGTGATCCTGATTCACGCCGCTCCGCCACCCAGTTCATGCTGGTGACCGTGACCGCGTCACTGCTGATGCTGGTCGCCATCATTCTGCTGTTTATCGCTCATGGCGTGCAGACCGGCATCTATACCTTCGATTACGGCATCCTCAAACAGACTCCACTGATCGGCAATACCCTGCTGAGCAAGCTTATTCTGGCAGGTCTGCTGCTGGGCTTTGGCGTCAAGGTACCGGTTTTCCCGCTGCACTTCTGGGCTCCACTGGCCTATCGCAAGGGCGACCCCAGCGTCATCATCATGCTGTCAGGGGCCATGGCTAATGCCGGTGTCTACGGTCTGCTGCGCTTTACCATGCCGCTGATGCCTGAAGTGACGGCGGCCTTCGCCCCCTGGGGCATGGCCATCGGCGCCATCGGCACCCTCTACGGTGCCGCTCAGGCCATTCGTCAGGAAGATCTGCGCGGTGTGATTGCCTGGTCCAGTATCAGCCACATGAACATTGCCATTCTGGCGCTGTTCGCCTGGCAGGCACAGGCTCTGCACGGCATGGCCCTGCAGCTGCTGGCGCACGGCCTGTCCGTTGCCGGTCTGTTCGCCATCGCCGCGCTGCTGCTGGATCGCAAACGTGATGGCGTCTATGCCAACGTTGGCGGTCTCTATGCACAGATGCCGAAGCTGGGCATGTGCTTCCTGTTCTTCGTGGTGGCGACCGTTGGTATGCCTGGTCTGGCCAACTTCGCGGGCGAAGCGCTGATTCTGGCCGGTGCCATCAGCCGCTCCATCCTGTGGGGCAGCGTCGGTGCGGTGACCATCCTGCTGAGCGTGATCTACGGGGTGAAAGTCTATGGCAAGGTCATGCTGGGGCCGGTCAATCCGCGCGTGCCGACCGAACTGTGGGATCTCAACAGCCGTGAAAAGGCCGCGCTGACCGTGCTGATCATCGCCATTCTGGTGATCGGTCTGATGCCACAGCTGATGATTGAAACCGTACACCTGCCCACCGCCGAACTGCTGGCGGTCAATATCGATTCGCTGTTTGGGGGTGTCCATGCCATCGACTGATTTTTACCCCGTCATAGCCCCGGCCCTGACCGGTATCGGTGGCTTGCTGGTACTGCTGATTGGCGTCTGGCCACGGCTGAAAGATGCGGCGCTGGTGGCGTTCTATGCCAGCATCGTGCTGCTGCTGGGAGCCATGGCCGTGTTGCTGGCTCCCCATGAAGCGGCTGGTTTCGAGCGTTTTATCAGCCTTGATCCGGTCAACCGCCACGGCTGGCTGCTGTTTACGGCCGGTGGTCTGGCCACCCTGCTGCTGGCCTGGCGTGACCGTCAGCTGCTGGGCGAAGTGGATGAACAGTTCTGTTCGCTGGTGCTGTTTGCCGTTACCGGAACCTATCTGCTGAGTGCGGCGACCAACCTGCTGGCCGCCTTTATCGGCATGGAACTGACCGCCCTGTCGGTGATGGCCATGATTGCCTGGCAGCCACAACGCAAGGGTGCCATCGAGGCGGCGATCAAATATGCCATTACTGCCACGGTCAGCGGCTCGATCATGCTGTTTGGTATCGTGCTGATGTATGCCGGTAGCGGCAGCCTGTATCTGGATGCCATCCCCGGCAATCTGGGCGGTGAGCGTACCAACGAGACGCTGGTGATCGTCGGTCTGGCCATGGTGCTGGTCGGTATCGCCTTCGAGCTGGCAGTCGCACCGTTCCATTGCTGGCTGGCCGATGTGTTCCAGGGTTCCAGCTCCCCGGTCACCGCCTTTATTGCTTCTGTGGGCAAGATCGCCATGCTGCTGTTCCTGCTCAATCTGGCGGATCAGCTGTCTGGCCTGTGGCCTGCCATCCATGGCGTGATCATCGGCATGGTGGTACTCAGCGTGGTCTGGGGTAACCTGGCGGCGCTGCGGCAGAGCAACCTCAAACGCATGCTGGCCTATTCCTCCGTCGCTCACTTTGGCTATGTGCTGCTGGCGCTGACGGCCATCAGTGGCGATGCCGATGGCAATGCCGATCTGCTGCAGGCCGCGGCTTACTACGGCCTGAGCTATGCGGTGATGAACATGGTCAGCTTCGCCGTGATCGGCTTGCTGTCAGGTATCAACCCCAGTGCTGATCTGGAAGGTTACCGTGGGATGGGTCGTCGTTACCCGCTGCTCGGTGTAGCACTGGCGATTGCTGTGCTGTCACTGGCCGGCATTCCGCCCACCGCCGGTTTCTTTGGCAAACTGTTTGTCTTCACTCAGGCGCTGAATCAGGGCCAGCTCGGTCTGGTGATCATCGCCAGTCTGGCCGCCGCCAGCTCACTGTTCTACTACCTGCGGATTCTGGTGGTGTTCTTCTCGGTGCCGAGCAATGAGGTCAGTGAAGAGGCCGATATCGCCCTGCAGGGCGATGCGGTGGTGATGGGTCCGACACTGGTGATCAGCCTCAGTACCGCAGCAGTGCTGCTGATTGGTCTGTGTGCCGGGACGGTGCTCACGTTTATCTGAGTGCTCTGAGGGTATGACAACAACCCCATCTGTCTCGCGGCAGATGGGGTTTTGTTTTACTGGGCGGCCAGTTCAGGCGGCGTTGGTAAGGATAGCGTGCTAGCGCTGCTGTCATCTGGCTGGGTCTGCTGTTGCGCCTGATGCTGGGCCTGCTGGCGGCGCTGAATGGTACGGATGAGGTACAGCAGTAACAGGGTCAGTGGCAGGCTGAGAAAGGCGTTGATGCCGTACAGCACCGCTAGTTCACGCAGGGCCAGCAGCTGCTCGACACGGTTGGTCAGTAATTCCTCGACCCGGCCAAGCAACAGCACGACCAGCCACAACCCCCACCACAGGCGCATCAGGCCGGGCACCCTGATACGGCTCCAGCCGGAGGCGGTGCTGAGGCTGGTCTGCCACAGCTCTTTCATGGCCTGAAAGGGTTTCCAGAGATTCAGACCGGGGATGAAGTAACTCGCCACGGCCCAGCCGGGTGAAAACTGCAGGCCTTTGCTACCGAGCTGGTGGGCGTTGTAAACGGCGCGATAGGTCCAGAGCAGCACCCCGGTCCCGGCTACGACAGCGGTCGCTAAGCTGAACAGCAGGGCGCCGATCAGACGCAGCTGACTGGACTGCACATCGCTGTCCACCGATTCGGCAGCCAGATACACGCCGTGTTGCAGGTCCGTCAACAGCCGGTAATCCAGTACGGAGCTGATCAGGACCAGCAGCGTGGCCAGCAGATACAGATAAAGCAGATAACTGACCCAGCGGGTCATGGTGTGATAATCACGATAGCCCTGAGGTCGGGTCACGGTGCGATTCCTTGAACCAGGATGTTTCCAATTGCAACACTATGCCTAACCCCCGTGCTTTCGGCCAGATCATCGATGCGTTTAACAAGGGATGAGTGATGAACAATCTTTTGCACTGGCGGCTGATGCTGGCCGTGGCGGAACTGGGGACGTTGTCCAGGGCTGCTGAGCAGTGTGGTATTACCCAGTCAGGTGCCAGTCAGGCCATCGCCCAGATGGAGGCGGGGCTGGGCGTGCCGCTGTTCGTCAGGGAAGTGCGGACGATGACGCTGACCGCTGTGGGTCAACAGGTGCTGGAGAAGGCTCGGCGTATGCTGGCGGAGTGGCAGGATATCCGGCTGCTGGCTCAGCAGGCGGCAGGTATTCAGCCGGCACAATTACTCCTTGCCAGCTTCCCGTCGGTATACAGCGAGAAGCTGCAACATTTTGTCCGTCACTTCCGGCACCAGTATCCGGCCATTGAGGTGGTTAACCTGACGGGCACCGATGTGGAGGCCCGGCAGTGGCTGGAGCAGGGGCAGGTGGACCTGGCGGTGCTGATGAACGCGCCCGTCACGGCGCCCGGCCTGCTGCTGGGAGCAGATCAGTGGGTCGCGGTGTTAGCCAGCCAGCATCCGCTGGCTAACCGCTCCTCGCAGTTGCCGCTGTCGCTGGCTGAGCTGGCGGCCATGCCTTTTATCGTCGCGACCGGCGGCTGTGATCTGCATAGCGAGGCGTTGTTTCAGGCGCTGGGACAGCCGTTGCAGCAGGTGGTCATGCGGGTGCAGGAGTGGCCAACGGCCTATGCATTGCTCAGACAGAACCGGGGTGTCTCCGTCGCACCGGCGTCGACGCTGCCTGCTGATCAGTCGGGCTTGCGGGTATTTCCACTGGCCACCGCCTGCCAGCGTACCTTTGTGCTGCAGTGCAGCCCACGTTCGTCCCAGACCATCGCCACACAGCGCTTTCTCGACAGTCTGCAGGCATGGCTGAGCAACGGCGTATAAGCGTGGGGTCAGACAGGAACGGCGTGGCGATAAGGTCAGCTAATAGCACGTAGCTGAAAACCCTGATGTTCATTCCTTGCGGTGATGGAGAGGATAGCAGAGCTGATCTGAATACCACTGCATCACTCAGGAATGACTGATATGAAGCTATATTTTGCCCCCGGTGCCTGCTCTCTGGCCGTACACATCGTGCTGCGTGAGCTGCAGCTGCCGTTTACCCTGGTCAGGGTCAACAACCAGACCAAACTGACCGAGCAGGGTGAGGACTTCCTGCAGATCAATCCCAAAGGCTATGTGGCTGCCCTGATGCTGGATGACGGTCAGGTACTCACCGAAGGGGTGGTCATTCTGCAGTATCTGGCAGATCTGTCCGCCGATGCCCGGCTGGCGCCCGTCAATGGCAGCTGGTTACGGGTGCGTTTGCAGGAATGGCTGAACTTCATCACCGCGGAGCTGCATGCGGCGTGCAGCCCATTGTTCAGCGAGGCCATGCCCGCAGTGGCGAAGCAGCTGCTGCGTGACAGGTTGGGCCATCGGCTGAGCTATCTGTCGCACACCCTGCAGCAGCAGGACTACCTGATGGAGCAGGGTTACAGTGTGGCGGATGCCTATCTGTTTACGGTGCTGGGCTGGCTGCCGCGTCTGGGGCTGGATCTGGACCGCTGGCCTGCACTGGTGGCCTTCATGGCCCGGCTGGCGGAGCGTCCGGCGGTAGCGGCGGCACTGGCTGCAGAAGCCTGAGGTGCCGGACGGGGAGGGCGCGCTCCTTGATCTGGGAAAAAACGCTGATGAGGATGCTTTTCCTTGATCGCGCAGCAGTGATCTCCGATCATCTACAGCCGTCCGGCCTTCGCCGGCGGCATCCGGGGCGCTGCCCGTTGCGTCCCGACGCTCATCCCGAGTCCAGCATGATTATCCACAATCAGAAACCCAACCTTGCCACCCTGTTGTTCGCCTACAAGGGCACCATCATTGCCATTATCTGGCCCAAGGTACTGTTTACCGTACTGCTCAGTTCGCTGGTGGTGATGACCCACGGCACGCTCTATGACTACAAGCTGGTGCTGACCGCGACGCCTTTTACCCTGTGGGGCCTGACCCTGGCGATCTTTCTGGGGTTCCGCAATACCGTCGCCTATCAGCGCTTCTGGGAGGCACGCACGCTGTGGGGGGAAGTGCTGGTAGTAGCGCGTAATCTGACCCGCCAGACCTTGACACTGTTGCCGGATTTGCCTGCTGCCCAGCAACGCGTACTGAGTTATCGCGTCGCAGCGTTTGCCTATGTGATGCGTGACTGTCAGCGTGGCCAGGCCATTGGTGAGGAAGCCGCAGCCCTGCTGCCAGCGCAGGAGCTGAAGGAGCTGCAGGACAGTGACAATGCGCCGAACATGCTGCTGTTACGGATGAGTCAGGCGTTTGTGGCGGCCTTTCGGCAACAGGGGGTAGACAGTATTCTGCTGGCCGGGGTGGAGCAGCAGGTGAACCGTCTGTCTTATGTGCACGGTGGCTGCGAGCGGATCAAGTCGACGCCGATCCCTTATCCCTACATTCTGATGCTGCACCGCTTCGTACATATCTACTGCTTCCTGCTGCCATTCTGTCTGGTGGACAGTATCGGCTGGCTGACACCGTTCGTGGTCTGCGTGCTGGCTTATACCTTCTTCGGACTGGATGCCCTGGGCGATCAGATTGCCGATCCGTTCGATACCCAGCCCAACGATCTGGCACTGGATGCCATGAGCCGTAATATCGAGATTAATGTGCGTATGCTGCTGGGTGAGCAGGCGCTGCCACAGGGTGTCGAAGCCCGGGACGGGGTATTGCTGTAACAGAAAGCACAATGCCGCCCGAGGGCGGCATTGTTTTTAGAACCAGTTCACCATTGGCATAAGTGCCATCTCAGCAGCAGGCGGATACCTGCTTGACTGCTGATACAGGCTGCGCCGCAGCGGGTTTGCTGGCTGGCGTGGTGGTGACCACCGTGCTGAGGCTGCTTTCGCCACTCAGACTGCGAATGCGTCCACCGTCACGGTAGACGCCGATATCCTTCAGCAGATGATCATCCAGATGCAGCATCTGCTGATAGGTCACTTCGTCATTGGCGGCACGGGTCAGGCGCCGGTGCAGCGCGCGTATCAGTCCTGCCAGAAACATGATGTATTCCTCCGACTTTATATGCAGCTCTGTCGCTTCCGCGTCTCGGGCGGATAACGGCTGGTCAGGCTGCAGGGGTAGCCACAAAGGCCGGTAGCTGTTCGGCATAGTCCGAATAGGCCTGCAGCGCAGGGTGGTCTGCACTGGCCAGCACATCGGGTAACAGCATCTGGTTGAACTGCCAGGCCACGGCGAGGGTAATACCCGCCTGATTCAGGCTGCCGTCGGCTGGCAGGGGATGGCGGCTGACTTCCTGCTCCAGTGCAGTAAAGGCCGCCCGTAGCTGACCTTCGACCCGTTCCAGCCAGGGCGCATGTTGCTTCTCCGCCGGACGCAGGTTGTGTTCGTAGACGATCTGGACGGTCTTTTCACAGCCCGCCAGTGCCAGCCCGATCAGGCGCAACGCCTGAGTGCGTGCCGCTGCTGCCGTGGGCATCAGACTGTGGCCCGGGTGGACGACGTTTTCCAGATAGTCGAGGATCAGCTGGGAATCCATCAGCACGGTGCCGTCGTCGGTGACCAGTGTGGGTGCCTTGACGACCGGATTGATGTGCTGGAACTGGTCAAAGGTGCTGAACACCGACACGGGCCGGTGTTCAAAGGGAATGTCGAGTACCCGCAGAGAGATGGCTACGCGGCGTACATAGGGTGAATCAAGCATGCCAATCAGTTGCATCCTGTCCTCCAGAGCGGTCAGGTTGATGTGGTTGCTGACTCAAACCCTAATCCGACGGGGGCTTGAGTCGCTTCGGCGCCTCAGGCATCGGTTCAGCTGAACGCGATAGCGGTGCGGTGCCATACCTGATCCAGCAGGTGACGCCAGCCGGAAACTTCCTTATAGGTGGCCTGGGCTTTCAGCGTCAGCACGCCTTCACCTTCAATGATCAGTTTGCCGGCAGGCAGGCTGTGCTGGGGTGCGTTGCTGTCCAGGGTGATGTCTTTGCCGTTCAGGCTCAGCCAGTGTTCGCCGGAGATCAGGCGTACTTCAGTGGCTTCGTGCAGTTCCAGTACCAGAGTTTCTTTGGCGTTGAGTTGCAGGTTCAGGGTGCTCATGGTGTTTTCCTCTTTGCTACACATGCTGTGCAGGGTGTTGAAAAAGGAATCGAGCAAAGGCCAAACCTGGCGTTATCTGCCGAAACAGCAAAGATATTCTCTTTACCGTACCCAATAAGCAGAGACCGTTAACGCTGAATGGCCTGGCTATGTGCTTTTCAACTGCCTGCCAGGGCATGAATTGATGGGTGCTACTATAGTCGTAAGCCGGAAAATAGAATATCGACATTAATTTGCGCTGGATGTTAGTTTTACTTACATGAGCACCTTACCCCCATTACCCGCCCTGCGCAGTTTCGAGGCCGTAGCCCGTTTGGGCAGCGTGACGCTGGCTGCAACGGAACTGTTTGTTACACATTCCGCTATCAGCCAGCAATTGCGGTTGCTTGAGGATTTGCTCGGAGTGCCGTTGTTTATTCGTGAGGGCCGCGGCCTGCGTCTGACCGAGGATGGCCGCATGTATGCGCTGCAAGTGCGGCAGGCGCTGCGTGAGATAAGCAACGCTACACAGTTGGTGCGGGCACGTCCGCGTGAGGGGGAACTGGTCATTGCCACCCTGCCATCGTTCTGCAGCCAGTGGCTGTTGCCGCGTTTTCCCCGCTTCCAGCAACGCTATCCGGACTACCGGGTCAGTATTCGCGCCAGTCTGGATATTCAGGACTTGCGTCAGGGTCTGGTGGACATCGGTATCCGTATGGGGCTGGGTGACTGGGAGGGGCTGGAGAAGAAACGGCTGTTTGAAGACAAGATCATCATGGTCGCCGCTCCGCACTACAATCAGGGCAAGTTGCCACGCACTCCGAAGGAAGTGATGGCGGCGCGCCTGATTCGCTCGACCGAGTCCTGGAGCCCCTGGTGCGAAGTGGCGGGGGGGAAGGAGCCGCCGATCAACCGCCCCGGCGGGCTGTGGATCAATGATTCCAACGTCATCATGGAAGCCGTGCGCATGGGGCAGGGTGTAGCGCTGGAACGCCTGAGTGTGGTCAGGCCGTTTCTGGAACGCGGCGAGATTGTGCGTCTTACCGATATTGTTGCGCCCTATCGTTTTCCCTACTGGCTGGTGTGGCCCGAACGCGAGTTGTCGGCAGGCAAGCAGCACGACTTCATCGAGTGGATGATGGAGGAAGCTCAGCGCTATCAGCAGGAGCTGGACAGCTACATGGCCGCCGTATAGCAGGGCGGAACCGGCCCCGGCGCGCAGGCCACCCACAAGGACGCCTGTCCCTGAGGAGCCTGCATCGTGACGTCATCCCTCACTGGCCCCGGTCTTGCCCGCCAACTTTCCCTGCCTGCTGAATCGTCTCCCGCTCATGCTTTGCCTGCTGCCAGTCAGGATGATGTGGCGGTGAGCGCGCATCGTCGTCAGCTCGATGGCCGTGTACACCATCTGCAACGTGCATTGCAGCAGGAGCTGCAACGGCACCGCCGTTATGACCATAGTGTGCGTCAGGACTGGGGAGCAGCGGGCAGCCATGCCGAGCAGCGGCGCTCAGATCTGCGCCAGCTCAGGGGCGCTGAGCATATCGCCGCCCAGTACGGGCTGAGTGCCGCGCGCAGGGAGCAGCCGCGGCGGGATGTCCTGCATCACCTGCGTATTGAGCATGATGTCAGCTCGGACTACCTACGTGATCAGCCTTCCATGGACTTTCGTGAACTGGGGCAGCGGCTGTATCGTCAGCAGTGCGGTGCCCGTGCCATGCCCGCGCTGATCATCAACAGCCGCCATGTCGCCAGCCAGCTGCTGGAGCATTTTCGCGGCACCAAGGATATTCAGGGCTCCCCGGAACAGCATCTCAGGGAACGATTGCAAACGCTGGCGCCGGGGGTACTGGCCCTGCAGTTCAGGGCGCGGGGGAGTGTCACTGCCTGTGAGCCCCTGCTCAATCTGTATGGTGGCCGCCCCTCTGCCCATGCACTGGTTGCCGCCGCAACCGGCGCGCAGTCCCGCATTGCTGACGATCCGCACATCAATAATGTGACCCTGTTAAATCACTTCTACAGCGATGACACCGATGTGTGTGAACGGCTGCGCAGCCTGCCTGCTGAGCGTGCACTGGCGCCGTTAAGCAATACGGCGGCAGCATTGCTGGAGCAGTGGCTGGACGTGGCGGATGACCGCCAGCTGGCCGCGCTGCAGCCGCATAACCCGGTGCTGGCCAACGGCCTGCAGGCACTGCACCGCATAGCCGACACCCTGCCCAGCCTGAGCCATGATAGTCAGCTGTTCGGCAATGGCTATCAGGTCTTGCTGGAGGAGTTGCAGGTCTGTCTCAGCGCCACACGGCCTTTCACTCAGGATGACTTCCGTCTGGCAGCGGCGCAGATGCTGTCCGTCAGTCAGCTGGCGGAGGCGGTGCCGAAACAGGATATCTATCTGGTCAGTTCAGGCATGGCGGCGCTGACGCTGGGCCATGAAGTGGCAGACATGCTGACCGGTGAGCGCAATGTGGCGATGGCCAGTACCGCCCGCCACGGCCAGACGCCGGTGTATTTCGAGGTAGAGACACTGCATCGGGAATGGCTGATCGGGCACGACCACAGTCACGCCCTGTATGCCACCCTTAACCACTCCATGCCGGGTGCGGCTGGCACCGAGCGCTGGGGTGTGGACGCAGTTATCGAGGCCACGGCGCAGCGCCTGCAGCAGGCCGGTGCCGCTGACCCGGCGCTGGTGCTGTTGCTTGATGCCACGCTGGAACACCGCGACGACATGCAGCGGCTGGTGGATCACTTTGCGACGCCGTTGCAGGCAGGCCAGCTGCGTATCGTGGTGTGCAAGAGTTATCAGAAATACGCCGGACTGGGCAGCGCCAAGGTGATGGCCGGGGCCATTGGCCTGATCGGTCGGGAAGACGCCGCCCATGTACGAGCCCGCAACCATCTGCAAAGGGTGGAGCAGGAGCTGGACTGGATGGGCCAGAGCGATGGCCAGCTGCTGGTGCACCTGCTCGGCTGTCGTGAGCAGGAGTTTGCCTTGCTGGAGCGCGCCTGCGACAGCGCCGCCTATGTGGCCCGGCATTTGCTGCCGCCTCCGCCCGGCAAGGAGCAGGAGTATCGCCATGATCCGCAGCTGCCCTTTGTTACGGTCGGCATTCAGGGATCATCGCCGCCACTGACCCTCAATCTGGCCGAAGGCAGCCGCACCCTGAACCTGTTCCGCGACAGCCAGTTCAGTGAATACCTGCTGCCGGTTCGTGACAGCTTTGCCTTTATCCACAGTAACCGTACCCAGATACCGACCAGTGATGGCGGTGCCATGCAGCGGCTGGCGCTGGGGCAGGAAAGCAAGGCCGAGCTGACGGAGCGGCTGTTTATGCCCGGCCTGCTGTTGCAGCAACCGCCAGGAGCGGGCTGGGATTGCGGCAAAGCCTGGCGGCTGGTGCAGCAGCTGGGCGATGAAGGTATACGCAGTGTGCAGGTGCCCGCCCATATCACGCCGAACCTGTATCAGAAGTTATATATCAGCGGCCGACTGGAGCAGGCGCCGGTCAGTGATCAGCAGCGGCTGCAGCGCACGCCGGAACAACTGCGCCAGCACCAGCAGGGCGAGCGTGAGCAACCCATGACACTGAACCGGATCGTTTCGGTGATCAGTCATCTGGGCGAGCAGATCATGCGCTACACCCGACCTGACAGCTGGTGCGCCGGGCCGGACCGGCAACAGCTTGATGCCATGCTGGAAGGGGTCATGCATTCCGGTATGCCGGGCGTCTCCCATTCCGGGCGGCAGCTGGTGATGGAGCTGCAGGCGTTTCTCTGCCGTGCCGATATGCACAGCGACGATACGCTACAACAGCAACGTGGGCTGCGGACGCTGACCGACGGCTGTGCGCGCTTGCCGGGGTTGCCGCGCCAGCCGGATTATCTGCTGGCCATCCCCGAACAGGTCTTCAGCGCAGCCAGTGACACGCAGCGTGACCGCACGCTGGTCGCCCTGTTTGAGCCGCTGGATGCCCGCCGTCGGCTGAGTCTGATCAGCCAGATGCTGGAACAGGGCGATCTTACCAAGGCGGAAGCCTGTATCCGTCGCTTTGAAGTCCTGCTGGACCGGCAGCTGCCGCCACCGGCGGAGTCTCTGCGTCCCGCGCACGGTACAGAACACTGGGAGCAGCACCTTTATGGGCAGCTGCAAAACCAGCGAGCCAGATTGACGCCGGGGCAACTGATCCTCAATGGCCAGACCGCGGAGCGGCAACCATGACTCTGCCTCCGTTGTTACAGCGGCAGACCTCACTGCCTTCTGCACCTGCTGAAACCGTGCGCCTCTCCGCGCCACAGGCGCAGGATGACAACGTCTCATCGCGGCTGCATCTGGATGGCCGGGTCGGGCGTCTGAAGCGGGCGCTGGAGCAGGAAGTGGAGCGTCATGGTCACTATGATCAGGCGCTCAGTCTGGAATGGAGCGAAGGGGCGAGCGTGGCCAAGCGTCGCCGCCTGAACCTCGGCCAGCTGCCGGGCGCGGAGCAGATTGCCGCTCAGTATGGCCTGAGCTTTGCCAGCAGGGAGCCTGCACCAGCGGGCAGCCTGCCACAGCTGACGCTGGATCATGGAGGCAATGCCCAGTATCTGCGCAGTCACCTGCCGGAAGAGTTGAAAGCCCAGTGTCAGCAGGCCTTTCACGCCCGCTATGGGCAACCGGCTCCCACTGCGGTCTATGTCAACGGCCCGCATACGGCCCTGGCGGTGTTGCAGGGCATCGGTGAGTCAAATCTCAAGCAGGCGCCTGTGGCCTATCTCAAACAGCATCTGCTGCCTGTTCATCCCGGCCTGTTTGCCCTGCGTCTGCGCCCCCGCGATGTGGCGGTGGCTGAGCAGCTGCTCGGCACCTACGGTGCTGTGCCCTCAGCCTATGCTGTGGTGGCTGCGGCCAGCGGACCTGCACGTAGCGTGGTGGCCAACCCTCACCTTGATAATCAGCAGCTGCTCAGCCAGCTGCGCGACAGCGGCGTATGCCAGCGGTTACAGCAACTCCCTGCTGGCCACAGTCTGGCGGCGCTGGGTAAGGCGGCCGCGGCACAGATTGAGGCGTTGTGTACGGTGGTCGATGAGCGTCAGTTAGCCGTCGCCCATCGTCACAATCCGGTACTGGCCAACGGGTTACAGCATCTGCAGCGCGCTGCCGACAGTCTGCCCAGCCTCAGCCATGACAGCCAGCTGTTTGGCAATGGTTATGAACTGCTACAGGAAGAGTTGCAGGTCTGCCTCAGTGCCCTGCAACCCTACACCCTGGATGACTTCAAGCAGGCGGCCCGGCCTATGCTTGGCGCCGCCGGGTTGCCCGCTGGCGTAGTGGCCGAAGTGCATCTGCTCAGCTCCGGTATGCAGGCCATCGCAACCAGTCTCCGGCTGGCAGAAAAAATGACCGGTATCAACGCGGTCGAGGAGGCCGTCTCCGAGCAGGCGGGCATCACGCCGGTGTATTTCGAGGTGGAATCACTGCACACCGACATGGATCTTGAATCCAGTGACGGTAACGCCGTGCTGGCGACCCTCAATCACTCCATGCCTCCCGCGGCGGGCGAAAAGCACTGGGGTGTGGACAGCGTGATTGACGCCGTGCGCGGTCGGCTGGCAGCGAATGCGGAGGCCGGTGAGACCGCGCCGCTGATTCTGATTCTGGACAGCACACTGGAACGGCGTGGTGACATGGACAAGCTGGTGGGGCAGATGGCAGATGCCCTGAGCAGCGGCAGCCTGCGGATGCTGGTATGCAAAAGCTTTCAGAAATACGCCAACCTCTGCAGTGGCAAGGCCATGGCCGGTGCCATTGGCCTGATCAGCCGTGATGATGTACTGGGGCACCAGACCCGCGGTTATCTGCGGCAAGTGGAGCAGGGTATGCAGCGCATGGCCAGCAATGACAGCCAGCTGCTGGTCAATATGCTGCACTGTCGTGACAGCGAGTTCGAGTTGCTGGAGCGCGCCACCGGCAACGCCCGTTTTGTGGCGCAGACCCTGCTGCGCCCCAGACGTGGGCAGAACGGCCTGCTCCAGCACGATGCCAGCCTGCCGTTTGTGGTGGTGTCCAGTGACCGGCCTGCACTGACCCTGCAGTTGGGCACGGCCGCCACAGCGGAAATCAGATTGCCCTGTAAGGATTATTTCAGCCCGGAACTGTTACCGCAGCGCTCCAGTTTTGCCTTCAGTCACACCAGCATGGGTGTCATTCCCGGTGACGATGAAGCCGGTGAGGCGGATCGTTACCGTTTCTCCCTTGGCCAGGAAAGCCATGCCGAGCTGGCGGAGCGATTTTTTATGCCGGGGTTATTGTTACAGAAAGCCTGCACCAGCTGGAGCTATCTGCATACCCATCAGCTGGTGCAGCAACTGACCGATATGGCTGTCAGTCTGGCCAGCGGGCGACCGGCAGCCGCCGGGCGTCAACCCGCTATGGCCATGCCGTTGCTGCAGAAGCTGCAGCTGTGCGCGCGACTGGAACGGCCGCCGGTGGAAGATCGGGCCCGGCTGCAGGACGAGCCCGGTGCCTTGCGCCAACAGCAGCAACAGGACCGGCCCCGGCCGTTCTTTCTCAACAAGATTGTTTCTGCCGTCAACTTCATGGGCGAGGCCATGTTGCACCACAGCCGGCCGGAAGACTGGCAGCAGCCCGGGCCTGCCCGGCAGGCAGTCGACCATCTGTTAGCCAGCTTGCTGCAGTCGGGCATGCCCGGTGTATCTCGCGCTGGACGGGCTAAAGTGATCGAACAGCAGGCTTTCCTCTGTCAGGCTGATATGGGCAGCCCTGATACCGAACAGCAACAGCGAGGTTTACGCACCCTGGCCGCCAGCTGCGCCCGCATCCCGGCATTGCCCAGCCGTAGTCGCTATCTGCTGAGTATTCCCGATACGGTTTTCGCCCAGGCCAGCCGCACTGATCAGAGGCGGGTGCTGGAAGCACTGCTGACTCCGCTGGATACCGCCAGTCAGCTGGCGGCGATCGACAAACTGCTGCAAGGTCAGCAGTGGCAGCTGGCCACCGCCTGTCTGGAGCAGCTTGAGCGACAACCGTCGGCACCGACCGGCAAGGCAGCCACGCCGGACGGCAGCAGCACACCGGCGATGCAGGCCACCACGCTGCGCTCGCGCCTGCAGGAGCAACTGTTGCAGCAGCGCCTGCAGGCGCCAGCCGCCATTGATGCCGAGCGTGCGGCACCCGCCGCACAGAATACGGCCGAACCCCGTCAGGCGGTCACGGCAGAGCACAACGAAAGCCGCTGACACCGTTCAGCACTCACTGGCACAGGCTGGTAGACTGGGCGGCACGGTGAGCCGCAGACCAGGCTCACGCTGAGGAAGGATCCCATGGATGTCTGCTATTCGCTTACTCGCCCTGTCCGGCAGCCTGCGCCGCCCGTCGTACAATACCGCCGTTCTCACCGCCCTGGCTGAGCTGGCTCCGGCCAGTGTTCGGGTCGAACTCGTCGGTCTTGGGCAGCTGCCCCTGTTCAATCCTGATGAAGAAGGTCTGCACCCTCAGGTTGCGGCACTGGAGGCGCAGATGGCGGCGGCCGACGGTCTGCTGATCGCCAGCCCGGAATATGCCCATGGTATCAGCGGTGTGCTGAAAAATGCTCTCGACTGGCTGGTCGGCGGCTACGGTTTTGTCGATAAACCCATCGCCCTGTTCAACACCTCTCCCCGTGCCAGCCATGCGCAGGCGGCGCTGCGCGAAGTGCTGACCACCATGTCCGGGCAGATCATCGACAGTGCCTGCGTCACCCTGCCACTGCTCGGCACTCAGGCCGACTCCGCCGTTATCTGTGCTCAGCCGGACTGGGCTGAGGCATTGCGCCGCTCGCTGGATGACATGGTATCGGTGATTGAGCGGCGTAAGCAGATAGCTGCCAGTATGCTCTGAAAACGTGCTCACGATCTGCTGTGCAAAGATCTTCTGCAGGCCAACTGAACGGTATTTTCGCAGTTCTGTTCGCCTTGACGGGCTCTCGCTCACGAGATCGTGATGACGTCTGAACAAGGATGACCTTAATGCGAATTCTGATTCTTGGCAGTTACGGTAACTTTGGTAAACGTATCGCAGAGCAGCTGCAGGATCTGCCCCGAGTCACGCTACTGCTGGCGGGGCGTAACCTGATGCGGGCGCAGCAACAGGTCGCCCAGCTGCAAGGTACGGCCAGCGCCGCCTTGCAGGCCGTGGCCATGGATATTCTGGCCGCGGACTTCAGCGATCAGCTGCAACGCTGGGCACCGGATGTGGTGATTCACACCAGTGGGCCGTTTCAGCAGCAAAGTTACCGGGTGGCGGCGGCCTGTGTGGCGCAGGGCTGTCACTATATCGATCTGGCGGATGACAGCCGCTTTGTATGTGGCATTCAGGCGCTTGATCAGGCCGCCAGAGACGCCGGTGTGCTGCTGGTCAGTGGCGCCAGCTCGGTCCCGGGATTGTCGGCAGCCGTGGTGGATCAGTGCTGGCAGCGCTTCGCTGTTATCGACCTTATTGATATTGCCATTGCCCCGGGTAACCGGGCCGAACGCGGTGAGGCGACGGTGCGCGGCATTCTGTCCTATACCGGCCATGGCTTCCCGGCGTTTCGTCAGGGGCAGTACGGGCAGGCCTATGGCTGGATGGAGCCGCGTCGGCTGGATTTCGGTCACCCCCTCGGCAAACGCTGGCTGGCCAATGTCGATGTTGCTGATGTGCAGCTGTTTCCCGCGCGTTATCAGGTGCAGCAGCAGGTGCGCTTTCAGGCCGGGCTGGAGCTGCCCTGGCTGCATCTGGGGATGGTGGCCATGGCCTGGCTCAGCCGCTGTGGCATCGTGCGCGACTGGGCACGCTTCACCCGGCCGATCATGGCGGCCAGCGGCTGGTTTGCCCGCTGGGGGAGTGATGCCGGGGGCATGCGTGTGGAGGTCAGCGGTCAGGACCGGCAGGGACAGGCGTTGCGGTATTGCTGGCGTTTGACCGCAGAGCACGGAGTCGGGCCTTATATTCCCACGCTGTCGGCGATTCTGGTCGCCCGCAAGCTGGTGGCCGCACAGCTGCCACAAACCGGAGCGCGGCCTTGCCTCGATCTGTTCACACTGGCGGAGTTTGAGCCCTGGTTCCGGCGTTGGGGTATCGTCGCCAGCAGCCAGTGGCATCAGGACAATCATGAAGGACACCGCAATGGTCAATAGCTATCTGTTGCTTAAACTGATCCATATCCTGTCGGCAACGGTGATTGCTGGGACAGGCACCGGGATCGCCTTCTTTATGCTGATGGCCTACCGTTCACGCGATATACATGCCATCCGTGTGACGGCGCGTCTGGTGGTGCTGGCCGACTGGCTGTTTACTACGCCTGCGGTGATGACCCAACTGCTGACCGGGCTGGCGCTGATGGAGGTCATGGGGATTCGTTACACCTCACCCTGGTTTTATGGAGTGGCGGCGCTGTTTGTCTTTATCGGGCTGTGCTGGCTGCCGGTGGTCGCCATTCAGTACCGGCTACGTCAGCTGTCCAGCGACGCTGAGGTACTGCCGGACGGCTTTCACCGGCTGATGCGCTGGTGGATGGCGTTGGGCATTCCGGCGTTTGCCGCACTGCTGGTGCTGTTCTGGCTGATGGTGTTCAAACCTCTGCCGCTGGCCTGATGTCTGACGAGAATAGGAAATGTCACTGTCACTCTTGTTAAGTCTGGGCCGTGCGAGCCTGATTCTGCTTTGGCTGTTTACCGGCGTCACTTCCACCTGGCTGGCACCGCAGCTGGGAATGGCCGTGTTGCAGCAGGCCGGACTGAATGACCAGCAATCGCTGCACCTGATCTGGCTGGGCAGCGGGGTCGATGTACTGATGGGCCTGTGGCTGATGTCTGGCTGGCAGCGCCGCTGGTGTTATTACCTGCAACTGGTATTGATCTGCGTTTATACCCTGTTGCTCAGCCTGCTGGCCCCGGTCTACTGGCTCGATCCCTTTGGCCCGGTCAGCAAGAACCTGCCGCTGCTGGCACTGATCCTGCTGTTGAACTGGGCTGACCAGCATGTCACGACCCGCTAAAGAGGAGCACTCATCATGCAGATTCAACGCTTAGGCCCGCAGTGGGCCGAGGTATACCGCAGCCTGATGCTGCACGCCTATGGTGCTCACCCTGATGCCTTCACATCGACCGTCGCCGAACGCAGTCGCCTGCCGTTGTCCTGGTGGCAGTTACGGCTGGATGACCGTGCTGATGCGCAGGATCAGGTCTGGGGTGCGGTGGATGGCAGTGAGCTGCTGGGCGTGGCGGGGGTGAGTTTCAATCCGCGCCAGAAGGTGGCGCACAAGGCGCACCTGTTCGGCATGTATGTGGACCCGCACCGACGTAAGCAGGGAGCGGGCAAGCTGCTGGTCGAGGCCATTCTGGCGGCGGCACGCCAGCACCCGGGGGTACTGCTGGTGCAGCTGACGGTCACCGAGGGCAATCATGCGGCAGAAAAGCTCTATCAGCGCTGCGGCTTCAAGGCTTTCGGCGTGGAGCCCTTCGCCGTATCAAATGGCAACGGCTTTGTCAGCAAGGTGCATATGTGGTGTGAGGTGGGATGAGCTGAGTAAGAGAGGCGACAGCAGCGACAGCCATCATGGAATTTCAAGTTACTATGGAAGGATGACCAGTAATGGATAAACAGATAACGGCAATATCGAAATACTTCAGCTATGTGCTGCGGCACCAGCCTGATGCCATCGGACTGCGGCTGGACGAGCAGGGTTGGGCCGTAATCGACGAGCTGATAGCTAAAACAAAAGAGTATCCACTCACGGCAGAAATCGTCAGGCTGGTGGTGGAGACCAATGACAAACAGCGCTTTGGCCTCAGTGCTGATGGTATGCGGATTCGGGCGAATCAGGGGCATTCGATCGAGGTAGACCTTGCCCTGCCTGTGCTCACGCCTCCAGCGGTTCTCTATCACGGCACTGCTGAACGATTTCTTCCGTCCATTCTGGCTACGGGGTTACACAAGCAGCAGCGCCATCATGTTCATCTGACGGAGTCGGTCATCGTTGCGAAAGCAGTCGGAGGGCGCTATGGCAAACCGGTGGTGTTGCAGGTGAATAGCGCAGCCATGGATGCCGCGGGTATCCCGTTCTATTGCTCTGCCAATAAGGTCTGGCTGGTAGAGCAGGTTGCAACTGAATATCTGCATCTGGACGCTACACCAGCGCCACCCCTTTGATCTGGGCGAACACCTGCTGGCCCGGTTGCAGCGCCAGTTGCCAGGCGGACAGCTGGGTAATGCGTGCCAGCAGCTGCTGGCTGCCCAGATTGAGACGTACCAGCGCGTAAGTCTGGCCGTTGTTGTGCAGGGCATCGATCTGACAGGGCAGGATGTTGAGTATGCTGCTGTCGCGCGGGCGTTCCAGCGTCAGGCTGACATCACGGGCGAGAATCTGCACCCGCACCGGGCTGCCGTTGCGATGCTGCAACTGTGGCAGGAACAGGTCGATATCATCACAGCGCACCCGGCTCAGGCCAAATCCGGCTTGCTGCTCGGCGACGACCCCCTGCAGCAGGGATTCGGCATCGTGACGCTGGCTCAGCGGCAGGTCGAGACGGGTCAGCAACTGAGCGGGAACGCCACTGGCGAGCACCCTGCCTTGTTGTAGCAGGAGCAGGTGGCTGGCCAGTCTGGCGACTTCATGGGGGGCATGGGTGACGTACAGGCAGGGCAGCCGGAACTCATCGACCACCTGCTGCAGATAGCCCATCAGTTGCTCCTTGGCCTGATGGTCCAGTGCCGCCAGCGGCTCATCGCAGAGCAGCATTCGCGGGCTGGTCAGCAGGGCCCGCGCCAGTGCGACGCGCTGCCGTTCACCGCCAGACAGATGGGCTGGCCGGCGTGCTAACAGGTGGCCGATGCCCGTCGCTTCGACCGCCTCCTCCAGCGTTATGCGCCGCTCTTCAACAGCAATACGCCGATAGCCATAGCGCAGATTGCCCGCCACGCTGAGATGGGGGAATAACCCCGCTTCCTGAAACACGTAGCCAATCGGCCGCTGCCAGCTCGGCATACACTGGTTCTGATCCTGCCAGCACTGGCCGCCCAGACTGAACTGGCCGTAATCTGCCTGCTGCAGCCCGGCGATGCAACGCAGCAGGGTCGTCTTGCCGCAACCGGACGGGCCGAACAGGGCGGTAATCCCGGTCGCAGGCAGTTCAAAACAGGCATCCAGCTGGAACTCGCCCAGACGATGCTGATAGTGGCCGCTGATCATGACGGATGCCGTTCGTTGTCGGGGTTGAGCTGACGGTTAAGCCGGTACAGCAGCCACAGCACCACAAAGGAAAACAGCAGCATCAGCGCCGAAATCAGGTGCGCCGAGGCGTAATCCAGACTTTCCACGTAGTCGTAAATGGCGACCGACACCACCTTGGTCTGGCCGGGAATATTGCCGCCAATCATCAGCACCACGCCGAACTCGCCCAGCGTGTGGGCAAAGCCCAGCACCGCCGCCGTGATCAGTCCCGGTCGTGCCAGTGGCAGGGCGACGGTAAAGAAGGCGTCCAGCGGCGAGGCGCGCAGGCTGTAGGCCACTTCCATGGGCCGCGGCCCCATGGCGGTAAAGGCGTTCTGAATGGGCTGTACGACAAAAGGCATGGAGTAGAGGGTGGAGGCGACCACCAGTCCGGCGAAACTGAACGGCAGCAGCCCCAGCCCGAGGGCCTGTGTCAGCTGACCGACCGGGCCGTGCGGGCCGAGCAGCAGCAACAGATAGAATCCCAGCACTGTGGGTGGCAGCACCAGTGGCAGTGCCACCAGTGCCTCGATCACCGCTTTGATGCGCCAGCGGGTGCGCGACAGCCACCATGCCAGCGGCGTGCCGATCAGCAACAGCAGCAGGGTGGTGAGGGCGGCCAGTTCCAGCGTCAGCCAGATCGGTTGCCAGTTCAGGGATGCCAGCATGGGTCAGGGATTCCGCACAGGGTTCAGTTCAGCTCGTAACCGGCCTCGCGGATGATGGCTTTGGCCTCATCACTCTTCAGGTAGTCGATAAAGTCTTTGGCCGCCTGATTGCTGGCGCCGTGGCTGAGCAGCACTGCGTCCTGCAGAATCGGCTGATAGTCACTGCCGGGAATGGCAATAAAGTGCCCGGCCTGCTTGCCATCCTTGACCTGTGACAGCGCCACGAAGCCCATTTCGGCATTGCCGGTGGCGATAAACTGATAGGTCTGGCTGATGTTGTCACCCTGCACCAGTCGTGGCTGCAGGCTGTCCCACAGGTGCAGGTGTTGCAGGGTCTGCTGGGCGGCCAGTCCATAGGGAGCGGTTTTGGGGTTGCCGATGGCCAGATGGGCATAGTCGGCCTGCAGCGCGGTGGCCAGATCATCACCGCTGAAAGGTTGCAGGCTCCACAAGGCCAGCTGCCCCTGGGCATAGGTGAACTGGCTGCCCTTGACTGCCAGCCCGTCCTGCTCGGCTTTGGCCGGGCGCTCATTATCAGCCGCAAGGAAGACGTCGAACGGCGCACCATTGCTGATCTGGGTGTAGAGCTTGCCGGTGGAGCCGTAGCTCACTTCCAGCTGGTGCTGGCCGCGGGCCTCAAACTTCTGTTCCAGTGTCTGCATGACGCCAGTGAAGTTGGCAGCCACAGCGATATTGGCCTGATCGGCATGGGCTGCGGCGGCAAAGGTGGTCAGGGTCAGCAGCAGGGCGGAGGCGGGGCAGTTCATGGCAGAGAGCTTCCTTGAAAAGAGGCAGGGAACATTGATGCAGGGAACATTACAGGCCGATGGCCAGCAGAATATGGGATGGGTTGATCCAGGCCTGTACTCTGCTGCCCGGTGCCAGTTCCAGCTGGGTCACGGCGGGCAGCGGGACGATGGCGGTCAGGCTGCGGCCACCGTCGAGGTGCAGGCTGACTTCGGCATTGACAGCGCCGGGCAGCAGCTGGCTGACCTCGCCGCGCAGGCAGTTTTGTGCACTGCTGCGAATGTTGTCATCCCCGGCCACCAGCGTTACCCAACTGGCCTTGATCAGTGCGACGACTTCACTGCCTGCTGCCAGAGCCATGGTTTCGGCACTGGCGCGGGTGATCTGCACATAGAGGCGATCTGCGCCACCGATATCGAGCAGCAGATCAGAGTTGACGGCGCCGTGCTGAATTGACACGACGGTGCCCAGCAGCTGGTTACGGGCACTGGTGCGCATGGTCATCATCCTCAGGCTGTGGCGGAGTTGTTCAGGGTTGCCGAGCAGGCCGCTGGTATCCGCCAGTAGCTGGTCGTAGGCCCGCTGCAGGCGCTCAAGGCTGTGCAGCATCTGTCTGCCGTGTTCGGTCAGGCGGGTGCCGCCACCCTGTTTGCCGCCGGTACTGCGCAGCACCAGCGGTTGCGGTGACAGGTTGTTGATGGTTTCGACCCAGTCCCAGGCGGTCTTGTAGCTGATGCCGACGGCCTTGGCGGCCGCATTGATCGAGCCGCACTGGTCAATGGCGTGCAACAGCTGCAGGCGCTGGGCTTCGACTATGCCTTGCTGGCCATCATGCAGTTGCAGCCGGGCCTGCACCTGCAGGGAGGAGTCGGACATCGTTATTACCTTGTCTATATAACGGTGTCGTTTTTACCATGAGGTGCTCCATTCAACAAGTCATGCCCTGACTGTGCGAGCCGATGTGGCAGGGCGGCGGATTCTGACGGGCAGGCCTGGGCAGCAGGTGGAGCGTGCAGCGGATTAGGTATTTCTGTGTCAGGTCAAGAAGTCGTCAATGTATACGAAAGTTAACCATTTAGCCGCGGAAAGCCCCTTGAAACAGTAGGGCTGCCCCCCTTTAATGGATGAGGTCTGTTTAAGAGAGATGTCTGAATGGCCTTGTGGGGATTGAGGGGGAAGTCATTGCTTGCCCTCGGTGCATCCTGTCTGTTGGCGCTGGTGCTGGCGGTCGTGATTGGCTGGCAGCTGTTACAGCAGGCGCAGGCCTATTTCGGTCAGGCTTATGCGCGCAATTTCACCGAACTCAATGCTCAGCGCATTCTGACCCCGGTTACCCGTGAGCTGGCGCTGTCGCAGCGTTTTGCCGAATCCATCGTCACCCGCGAGTGGCTGGAAGATGAGCAGGATGCCAGCAAGAAAGCCCGCTTTATGCAAGAGGCCGAAGGCTACCGCCATGCCTTTATCGACCGCTCCTACTTTCTGATCTCCAGCCTCAGTCATCACTATTATTTTGATGACGATCAATCGTCCTACAGTGATCAGCCCCGTTATACCCTGTCAGCCACCGCCCCCGATGACAGCTGGTTCTTTAACTCCATGGCCAATACCGACCAGTTCAACATCAACGTCAACTACGATGCCAAGCTGAATACCACCAAGGTCTGGTTCAACGTGGTGGTGAAAGACAACGGCCAGCGGCTGGGTCTGGCGGGGACGGGTTTTGAGCTTAGCCAGTTCCTCAAGGACTTTGTCCAGCAGCAGGAAAGCGGCGTGGTGCCGATGATTATCAACGAGCAGGGTGCTATTCAGGCGCACCCTGACGCCAGCCTGATTGCGCTGGATTCGGTGTCGGCCAAAGACAGTGAGGGCAAGACCCTGTTTGCGCTGCTGGCAGATGACGCCTCGCGGCAAACGGCACGGGCCATCATGACCAGAGCACGTCAGCATGAAGGCGAGGTGCAGCTGGACTGGGTGGCGATGGGCAAGCACAAGCAACTGCTGGCGATGACCTATTCGCCATTGTTGCAGTGGTACATCGTGACCGCGGTCGACATCAGTCAGGCCCGTATTATCGACACCTCCTGGCTGGTGCCGGCGGTAGTGGCGATGGTTCTGTTACTGGCGTTGTTGCTGGTGGTGTTCGGTTTTGCGGTGGAGCGTCTGGTGCTGTCCCCCCTGCGTCGTCTGCAGATGTCGGCAAAGGCCATTGCCAATGGTTCCTATGAGGTCAACCTGCCGCTCGACAGCAAGGATGAGATTGGCGACCTCAGCCGTACCTTCGGGGTGATGGCTGACAAGGTCCGCAGCCATACGGCTGAGCTGGAGTCCAAGGTGCAGGAGCGCACGGCTGCGCTGGAGCAGGCCAACCGCGAGATGGCCGAGATCAACCGCAAGATCGGCGCGTCCATCGATTATGCCAGCCTGATTCAGCGGGCTATCCTGCCGGACCGTCAGCTGGTGCAGTCGCTGGGTGACCGGCATACCGTGCTGTGGCGGCCACGGGATGTGGTCGGCGGTGATTTCTATGTGTTCTATGCCGATGGTGATAACTGTTTGCTGGGCGTCATCGACTGTGCTGGCCACGGTGTCCCTGGGGCGCTGATGACCATGCTGATGCGCGCTGCGGTCGACTATGCCATCAATGAAGTTGGTCTGGCGGACCCGGCAGGAGTGCTGACCCGCACCGATGCAGCCATCCGCTCGATGCTGGCCGGTGCGGACTTTACCGACGCCATCGCCACTAATGCCGATGTCGGTCTGGTCTACATCGACCGGGCGGCAGACCGGGTACGTTTTGCCGGGGCGAAGATCTCGCTGTATGCCAGCAATGGCGAGGACGTGCAGGAAATTCGTGGCGCCCGTCGGGCGCTGGGTGACAAGCGGGTGGGCGAGTACAGCAATACCGATTTGCCACTGGCAGGCTGGACCTTCTACATGACCACCGACGGCTTCCTCGATCAGGCCGGTGGCGACAAGCATTATGGCTTTGGCAACAAGCGCTTCACCGCCATGCTGCAGGCGCATGCCAGTTTGCCGCTGGGCCAGCAGGGTGAGGCGTTTATACAGGCACTGGAATCGTACCAGGGTGACCTGCCGCAGCGGGATGACATCACTGTGCTGTCATTCCGCTTTGACTGACCGCTAACACAGGAGGCATCGATGCTTGCTCCGGACCTCTATGGGCTGCGTGAACGGTTCGACCGTGAACGTATCATGCTCTGTTTCAACGGCCCGATTTCGCGCAGCCTGATTGAAGAAATTGGTAATGCGCTGAAGAACTATCTGGCGGCTGAACAGGTCAAACCGGCAGCGGCTATGGACGTATTTGCCGTCTATATTGAGCTGACGCAAAATATCCGCCACTACGCCGTGCACAATGGATCTCCTGATTCCGATACCGCGACGGTGGTCATCAGCCGGGTGGATGCGGCGACCGACGATGCCGTTACGGACGGCCACTATGTGGTGTCCGCAGGCAACATGGTGCGGCTGACCGATGGCGAGGCGCTGATCGGGCGGATTGATACGCTGGCGGCGATGGACAAGGTGGCACTGAAGGCGGCCTACAAAGAGCAGCTACGCAAGCCACGCGACATGCAGGCCACCACCGGCGCCGGGCTGGGCCTGATTGATATGGCACGCAAATCATCGGCGCCGATGTCAGCCAGCCTCAAGCCGCTTGCTGATGGCTGGGCCTTTTTCAGTATCCGGGTGCAGATTTGACGGTATTCGCCGATAGCGGCAGCCACACCCGGAAGTGATCCCCCTTTGATACCGTCACCGAGTGACAGGGGATCGACACACGAATGACGTATGAGTAAGTAACGATGAGCGATCTGACTATACCTGGTAGTCAATCCACACCGAGCATCCATGCCAGCTGGAATGATGGGGTGCTGGCGATGCAGGGCGATTCCTATCCCGAGAACTCCTTCGAGATGTTCGGTCAGGTCATCACCTGGGTGGAACAGTACCTGACCGACACTGACCGTCCGCTGCGGCTGGAGCTGGAGCTGCTGTATCTCAATACCAGCAGCATCAAGGCCATGATGGACATCTTTGACCTGCTGGAAGACGCCCATGGCCGTGGCCGTGACGTCGTCACCCGCTGGTATTATGACGAAGACAATGAACGGGTCGCGGAACTGGCCGAAGAATTCAAGGAAGATTGCACCTTTCCCTTTGAAATCGTAGGCCGTTAATGAAAGTCGATCCAGGTGCCCTGGAAAAACGCATCCAGATGCTGCTGGATGACAAGCAGTATCAGGGTCACCCCCTGCGTGAAGCACTGGCGCAATTATGGCGCCTGAATGAGGAACAGTGGGCGCGGGTGGAGCGTATCACCCAGCTGTCTGACTCCTATCAGGCGATGATGATGCGGCGCGAGCACAGTCTCAGCGCCCGTTTCGACAAGCAGCTGCGCCAGCTGGAAAAGATCACCCGTATTTCCGACCGCTATCAGCGCATGCTGCGCGATATGAACCTGGCCCTCGAAGAGGCTTCCTTCCTTGATCCTCTCACCGATCTGCCCAATCGCCGTATGCTGATGCGTCGTCTGGAAGACGAAGTCGAGAACAGCAACAAGAGCCAGCATGGTTTTGCAGTGACGATGCTCGACGTCGATTACTTCAAACAGGTCAACGACAGCTATGGCCATCAGGTCGGCGACGAAGTGCTGATGCGGCTCGGGCAGATGATGCAGCAGCAGGTCGATGAGCTGGGCATCTGTGGCCGCTGGGGCGGCGAAGAGTTTCTGCTGCTGGTGGCCAATCAGGACGACACCCGCTGCCTGCAGCTGTTTGACCAGCTGCAGCGTCATATCAGCGGTGCCAGTATTGATATTGCCGGTATCAGCCTGTCTGTCACCGTCAGCCTCGGCGTCAGTTTCTTCCGGCCGGGTGAACCACTGGATGCGGTGCTCAATCGCGCCGATAACGCCCTCTACGAAGCCAAACAGACCGGCCGCAACCGCATGCTGCGGGCCTGATTCGCCGTTGCCGGAACGCTGAACTACACTCATTGGGCTTGGCTTGATCAGTCTGAATGATGGTGTTCATGGGGATGCGGCAATGGGCAATACCCTGAGTTTGCAGGATTATCTCGGCACTTCGCTGCCGGGCGTGGTAGCGGCGTATCTCGACCCCAGTGGCGGCGATGCCATCACCGAACCCTGGATAGCCCTGTGCGGTGTGGAGCTGCACAGCGACAACAGCCTGACGCTGGTCTTCAGCGAAGCCCATGCGTTACAGGTGGATCAGCGTCTGACGGTGCATCTGGATGATCGCACCGGGGTGGCAGAATACGATGCAGATCTGGGCGTGCACCGTACGTCCTACAAGGGGCTGGTGGAGCATGTCGGCAAGCGGCGGGTGATCGTCACCCCCATTGACTATGAGCTGTGGTACAGCGGCAGGATTGTCAGCAGCTACCGTGCCCTTGGCTATGAGCATCCGCACGATGCCAGAGCGGAGCAGGTGTTACCCCTGACTCCTCTGACCTCTGTGCCCTTTCCCGATGTGCGTGAAACCGATAACAAGATCGGCGTGATGATCACCCGGGCGCTGTCACAGCCCCACACTACCGTGATGGCGTTCCTGTCCTGCGAAGATGATCATCTGTTCTGCGTGACCTACCCCCACAGTTTCAAGGCACAGTTGCTGCGCCGTGATCATCACTGTCAGTTCGTCATTGATCGTCGTCACCGGCTGCAGGATCTGGCTGCCATCAGTGCCGAGGCCCAGCTGTGCTCGTTGCTGGCCCATCAGGTGCCGCACGATCATCCGCTGTTTGCGCCGCTGCGCGATGCCTTTATTGCCAAGAGTCCGTGGGAGGAGAGCTTCTTTCGCCATCCACAGGTGGAGCTGTATCACCTGCTGGCAGTGACCTGACATTACCGGGTAGTGTCCCGGCAATGTCAGGTCGGCTCAGCACTGTCAGACGGGGAGTGCCTGCGGTTCAATGGCCTGCAGGCGGCCCTCGGCCAGTTGCCATTCCTGCTGGTGGAATGCACGCAGCGTAGTGCGGTGAGCAATGCTGACCAGGGTGGTGTCGGGCAGTTGCTGGCGCAGCACCTGATACAGCTGCTGCTCGCTGCCTATATCCAGTGCTGACGTCGCCTCATCAAGGAATAGCCACTGCGGTTTTTTCAGCAGGGCACGGGCAATAGCCACCCGTTGCTGTTCGCCCGGTGACATGGACTGGGCCCAGTGACGGCTCTCATCCAGCATCCCGATAAACGGCTCCAGCTTGCACAGCTGCAGCACCTGTTGATAACGCTGATCATCAAAGTCTTCCGCGGCCTGTGGATAGGCCAGCGCCTGCCTCAGGGTATCGATGGGCAGATAGGGCAGTTGCGGCAGGAACATGACGTTCTCCGGGCGCTGAACCTGACCCGTCCACCACGGCCAGATGCCAGCCAGCATACGGAGCAGCACGCTTTTGCCGCTGCCTGAGGGGGCGTTGATCAGAGTGTGCTGGCCCGGTTCCAGGGTCAGGCTGGCAATGTTCAGCAGTACCTTCTCATTGGGCAGACGCAGTTGGGTATCTCGAATACTGATGCCTCCTCCCTGCTGCAGCTGGGTACGATTCGAGTGCTGATGCAGGGCATCGATACTGTCCAGACGGTCATTGAAGGTGGTCAGTCGATCTACTACCGAGCGCCATCTTGCCAGTGCACTGTAAGAATCCACCAGCCAGCTGAGTGCGCCCTGAACCTGCCCAAAGGCACTGCTGATCTGCATTAACCCGCCGAGCTGGATGGCGCCGCCAAAATAGCGTGGTGCGGCGACCACCAGCGGGAAAATAATAGCGATCTGGCCATAGGCAGAGGTGAAGGCGGTCAGATTCTTCTGTACCCGCATGATGGACCAGAAGTTACTCCAGACCGCATGGAAGCGTTGCCTGAGGTTGCGCTGTTCCTGCTCTTCGCCCTGATACAGTGCGATACGTTCACTGTTCTCGCGGGCACGGACCATGGCGAAACGCATATTGGCTTCGTAGCGCTGCTGGTCAAAATTCAGCTTGATCAGTTTGCGGCCAACACGATGGGTCAGCCAGCTACCGGCGATGGCATACAGCAAGGCGACCCACACCATATAACCGGGAATGCTGACGGCGTGACCCGCCACGGTGAAGGACAGAGGGCCGGACAGGCCCCAGAGAATAAAGACAAAGCTGAACAGGCTGACAAGGTTACTCAGCAGACCCAGGCTGATGCTCAGGGTACTGGTGGTAAAGCTGTCGATATCCTCGGCGATACGCTGGTCGGGGTTATCGGTATCATCGCGGCTGACTTCCAGCAGGTAATAGGCACGGCCCTTCAGCCAGCGCTCAAAATAGACATCGGTCAGCCAGCGTCGCCAGCGAATCTGCAACATGCTGGACAGGTAGTAGTTCGCCACCGCCACCACAATGTAGATGAGGGCAACCGGACAGAATCTGCTGATCTGCAGCCAGAAGCCCGGCGCATCCTTGTTTTGCAGAGTGTTGTAGAAATCGTTGTACCACTGGTTGAACCAGACCGAGAGGTAGACGCCCCCCAGCGACAGGGCAATGATCACCAGCAGCAGGCCCCAGGCCTGCCACTTTTCTTCCGATTGCCAGTAAGGCTTGGTCAGGGCCCAGGTTTTTCCAAGAAAACTGCGATAGTGACCGGTACGTAACGGGTCGTTGGCTGCTCCGGCAGCAGGGGAAGTGGCGGTCATAGACATCCTGTGAGTAATGATGACGGCGGTCTGCCAGCGGCTGACACCTGGTGCGCTGGCTGGCAGAAGCAGCACAGCGAGCCACGGCCCGCCAGTGTGCTGATGTTCTCTGTTGGAGAGGCGACTGGCAACAGAGTTCCTGACGGCGCCGCTGCAAATTGCCTCGAAAAGTTTCAGTGCGGCAGGTCAGAGACAGAAATAAGCCGTCGATTGTGGCCTTAGAACGCGCTAACGATCTTAGTTGCCCTGAGACAGAAACTGTTCCGGCCAGTCACGGCGAGTCATGACCTGTCCTTCACTGCGTACCTTGCGCAGTGCCTCCAGATCCAGATCAACCAGCAGCCATTCACTGTTGGGTGGATTGAGCTGGCTGCTGAGCGCCAGCACACCGTCGGCAGGCAGGCCGTAATCGGGCGGCACAAACAATCCGGCACGGCCCCGGTTTTCGTCCACCGCCGGTGACCAGTCGGCAAAGCCCACGGTCGGCGATTGCAGCACCGCGATCTGGTTTTCCAGTGCCCGGGCCTGACAGCCAATGCGCACCCGATGATAGCCTGCTTCGGTATCGGTGCAGCTGGGCGCCAGGATCAGATCGGCACCCTGTTCCGCCAGACCGCGCGCCAGCATGGGGAATTCATTGTCGTAACAGATCAGAATGCCAATGCGGCCAAGGCCGGTTTCAAATACCTGCAGACCACCGCTACCGGCGTCAATGTGCCATTGCTCCCGCTCGAAGCGGGTCATGATCAGCTTGTCCTGAGTGCCGACCAGACCTTCCGGGCCGAACAGCCAGCTGCGGTTGCGATAGCAGCCATCGGCATCGCGCACCGGTGCTGAACCGGGCACCAGATACACACCATGCTGACGTGCCAGTGATTTGCACAGGCTCAGCCAGCGTGGAATCAGCGTCTGCATGGCGGCGATGGATGCATGCAGGTCACTGCGCACGGCGGCAGGCAACTGGCCGGTCAGTACCATGCCCGCGTACTCCGGTAACAGCAGCAGCTGTGCACCCTGATCGACCGCCTCTTCCACCAGCTGCTGCAGATGCTCGGCGTAGTCGTCCCACTGTTCATAAAGTTCAATGTCGTATTGGCAGGCGGCCAGACGGATCATCGCTGTAACTCCTTGAGCCAGAAGGACATGGGTTTGGGGGATTCATGCGCCTCATCGATATCACGCCAGATGTATTCGGTGGTCAGGGTCGGATAGGCGCGGTAGCCACGATGCTGCCAGAAAGCATCCAGTGGCTGATAGTCTGGTGGGCGGCGCGGATGGTCAGCGGCGCGCTGCACGGCGCAGAACGCACACCAGCGGAAGCGACCGAGACGACGGGCATAGGCTTCGCGCTCTGCAAAGAAGCGTACGCCCAGCCCCTGACCGCGGAAAGCGGGCAGCAGTACCGATTCACCGAAATAGAAGATCTGCTCCGATGGCCAGCCCTGCTGGTCAAAGGGGCGGCGAAACTCGACGGTCTCATCACTCATGGGCAGCCCGGTAGCGACCCCCACTACCTGCGGCTGGCCCTGCTGATCGCGGTGTATGGCCAGGACGAACAGGCTGTCAGCACTGTTGGCATAGGTGGCGATATAGTCGGCCTCGTAGGCCAGATCGCCATCGTAGAGGTAGGGAAAGGCGCGGAACACCTCGATACGCAGACGCGCCAGATCATTAATATAAGGCTGAATGGCGTGGCCGTTGAGGCTGATAATCTCCACGCCGACAGGGGCTGGCGGGAGGTGGGGGGAGCTGAAGGAAGCAGGTCCGGCAGCGTCCTGAGACATGGTTGGGTCCTCACTGGCCGGCTCCGAACTGACGTCAGAGATCAACGGCGCGTCGCTTACAGGGTGTCTTGATCAGGGGAAAACTAGCAGAATGTCTGCCAGAGTGCGATGCCCGGGGCGAACTGCAGTGCGATCAGAACGGCATCGGGCGCTATCCTTCCCTTCTTCAACAGGAGTTTCTCCATGACCGCAGTGGAACTGATCCAGTCTTACTACGCCGCTTTCAATGCTGCCGATATGGAGGCCTTTCTGGCGCTGCTGGATGATGAGGTGGTGCACGACATCAATCAGGGCCAGCGACAGGTCGGCAAGGCGGCCTTTGCCGACTTCATGGTGCATATGAACCGCTGTTACCGCGAACAGCTGACAGACATCGTGGTGATGGCCTCTGCTGATGGTCAGCGTGCTGCCGCTGAGTTTGTGGTGCATGGCGAGTATCTGGCCAGTGATGAAGGCCTGCCTGCCGCCAGTGGCCAGCGCTATGTGCTGCCTGCCGGAGCCTTCTTTGAGATTCGCGCTAATAAGGTGGCAAGAGTGACAAACTACTATAATCTCAACGACTGGACGGCTCAGGTCGGCGGCTGAGAGCGTGCACACGATCTCACCAGCGAAGGCGAAAGTGCTGAGAATGTGCACATGTTCTGAAGCAACGGCGGTGATGGGGCCACGAGTGAGCGAGCCTCAGGTATCCCGCAGCGTTTTTCTGCGCCAGGCAGCCGTCCCCTTGTTGCTTTTGCTACCCCAGGCTGAGGAGGCCATCCATGCTCTATCTTTACGTGGATTCAGACCGTGAAATCTGGCAGGAAAGTTTGCAGCTCAAACTTCCGCTCGACGTCGTGGCCTGGCCTCACAGTGTCGACGCAGAGCAGGTCGAATACGTCGCTGCCTGGAATCCGCCGGACGGCTTTTTTGCTCCCTTCACTCATCTGAAAGGCATCTTTGCGCTGGGAGCCGGGCTGGACCGTTTTCACAAACGCGATGATATCGCGCCCGGTACGCCGCTGATCCGCCTGACCGATGCCGGCATGGCGCAGCAGATGCTCGAATATGTCCTGCACGGCATTCTGCATTTTCAGCGTGATTTTGATCGCTACCTGCAGCAGCAGGAGCAGAATATCTGGCAATCCTGGCCTTATCGCAGTGCCCGTGAGCTGAGAGTGTCGGTGCTGGGGCTGGGTGAGCTGGGTGGCCATGTGGCCCAGGTGCTGGCGCAGCTGGGCTATCAGGTGCAGGGCTGGAGCCGCACGCCCAAGCATCTGGAAGGTATCACCACCTGCCATGGCATGGCGGCCTTGCCCAACCTGTTGCAGCACACTGATGTGCTGGTCAGCATCCTGCCTTCTACCCCGGAAACGCGCGGCCTGCTGAATGCCGATACGCTGATTCTGCTACCCAGAGGCGCGGTGGTGATCAATGCCGGACGTGGCGATCTGATCGAGCTGCGGGCGCTGATTGATCAGCTTGATAGCGGCCATCTGCGCGGCGCTCAGCTGGACGTGTTCCCGCAGGAACCCCTGACCGCCGAAAACCCTATCTGGCAACACCCGAAACTGATCATTACTCCTCATGTCGCGGCGGCCACGCTGGTCGAAGAAGCCACCAGTCAGATCGCCAGCAAGCTGGCCCAGTGGCAACAGGGTCAGGCGGTGGCGGGGCTGGTCACCAAGGCGGCAATGTAGCGCCTGAAAACAGGTACTGGAGCCACCTGGCTGACAGGCAGGGTGGACAACGCTGCAGAAAAGATGTGGATAAGCTTGTGGGTAGCTGTGGACAGTCAGGTATAAACCATCCACAGCGGTTGTGACGCAGGTAGATTTAACCCGCCTTGCAGACTTTCAGCAGGGTATTGATGGCATTGGTGGAACCCGCGGACAGATAGCCGTGGATGATCTCCTTGCCATCTTTCTTATAGCCGATGGCGAAATAGGGGTCGGCGCGCTTGAGATCGGCCAGCATCGGGCTGGTGGTGGGAATCACCGCGTGCAGGTTGCGATCTTTGTCAGAGAACTTGCGAAGTGGCAGGGTACCCTGTCGTTCTTCCTTGCCGAACTGCACCTTGAACAGCACATTGGTCTCGGTCAGCATCTCCTTGCTTTCCACCAGCACCAGCAACTGGTCAGGCTTGCTGTGAATACACACCAGACTGAAGAAGGTAGAACCCTTGCCCGGGTCGTTGGCCTGCGGGGTGGTGGCAAAGTACTGCTTTTCCGAACCGGCGAACTGCCGCTCGCCCACCAGCCAGGCTTTACTGCGGGTAATTTCCTTGTAGGTGGGTTTGGGATCGGCTGTCGTTTCTGCCCAGCTGCCGGAGATGCACAGTGCCATGATCATCCCTAATCCCAGTTTGCCCCAAAGTGGCTTCTTCATACGTCCCTCCATCAGATAAACAGGGTTGCCGGCTGTGGATAACCCTGTGAATGGTTGTGCATAACCGTTTAAATAGATGTGATCAGCTGTTAAAGCATGGTGATCTTGCCGGTCGGTGGTTGCCAGGCTTCCACTGCGGCGGTGAGGCCCAGTGAGTCGATCAGGGCTCGCGCCGGTGAGCTGAGGAAACGCTCCGGCCACCAGACCAGCGACAATGATCTGCTAAGATCCAGCTCTGGCCAGGCCAGATCCACCAGACGGCCGTTCTGCAGATCTTCCTGTACCGCCAGTTCCGACAGGCAACCCACACCGAGTCCGGCCAGTACCGCTTGTTTTATGGCCTCGTGGTGAGCCAATTCCAACCGCACATGCAGGCGGTTGCGGTCGTTACCCAGTACCTGCTCCAGCACTGCGCGGGTACCGGAGCCGGATTCACGCAGAATCCACGGCGCCTGCAGCAGGCGTTCCGGCTTGCCGGCGAATTCGGCCCACGGGCTGTCGCTGGCTGCCACCAGAAACAGCCGGTCCTGCCGCCAGGGCACATAGGCCAGTCGTGGCTCACGGCACAAACCCTCGATCAGGCCGATGTCGGCATCCAGATTCAGCAGCGAACCGAGTACATCAGAGCTGTTACGCAGACGCAGCTTCAGGTCAACCTTGGGATAGAGCGCAAGGAAGTCCAGTGCCATGCGTGGCAGCAGATAACTACCGATGGTCATACTGGCGGAGATGGTGAACGGCCCTGCCACTTCCCGCTTGCCACCCTGCTCGAAGTTTTCCACCTGACCGAGAATGGTCTCCGCCAGTGACAGCTGGGTTTCACCCAGTGGACTCAGACGCAGACGACGTCCCTGACGATCAAACAAGGGTGCTCCCAGATGGCCTTCCAGCTCGGCCAGCGCCATGCTGGCGGCGGACTGGGTCAGACCGATCTGGTCGGCGGCGGCACTGACACTGCCTTTGCGGGCAATGGCGGCGAATACCTGAAGTTGGCGCAGGGTAATGCGCATATCGCTGTCCCCCCGAACAAGCACGACAACAAGAATGCGCTACGCTTCGACGCAGTGCCTTCTTGAATAAGAAGAGTTGATAAGTGTTATTGGCTTTATAAAGTTTTACTTATTATCAATGGGCACCGGCAGGGTGCAAGGGGGAGCGCCGGGATTTGCTTATTTTTTAACCGAATGGCGGGTAATAACGCACTGCGTTGCAGAGCGTAACGCCACCGCTCAGGGCAGCAACAGCGGTCGCAGCAGTGACCAGCACAGGCTCAGCATCAGCGCACCGATCAGCCCGTCCAGCACTTTCCAGGTCCAGGCACGGGCAAACCAGGGTGCCAGCCAGCGGCCAAGCAGGCTCAGAGCACAGAACCACAGGCAGGACAGGGTCATGGCGCCGAGAGCAAAGCCGCCGCGGCTGTGTGCCTGCAGCTGGCTGGCCAGCCCACCGAGCAGCACCAGCGTATCCAGCCAGGCGTGTGGATTCAGCCAGGTGACGATAAAGGTGGTGCCCAGAGCTGCCCAGCGACTCTGGCTGAGCTGGCCGTTGCTGTCGATATGCAGTTCTTCCTGTTGCAGCAGGGCGCGCCGCCAGCTTTGCAGGCCGTAGATCAGCAGAAAGGCGGCGCCCAGCCAGGCCGCCGCCTGAGACAGTACGGGGGAACGTGCCAGTGTCTGGCCGACGCCGAACACGCCCATGGCGATCAGCAGCCAGTCGCTGACAATGCAGAACAGGGTCGTCTGCACGACATGCTGACCGCGAATACTCTGCCCCAGCACCCAGGCATTCTGAGCACCGATAGCCACAATCAGCACGGCACTGACGGTTATTCCCTGCCAGTAAGCGATGATATCCATGGGTTGAACTCCCCGTAACAGACCCGCCAGCCCCTGCTGGCAGCTTGAGGATGGCAAGGGTAAGGGCTAGACTCTCAATCAGTTAAGCTAATATTTCTATGTATTTATAAGAGAATTTAATAATGCTGGACTACAAACTGCTGGAAGCCCTGGCGGCGGTGATCCAACAGCAGAGTTTTGAGCGGGCGGCAGACGTGTTGTGTCTGACCCAGTCGGCGGTTTCACAGCGCATCCGGCTGCTGGAGGAGCGGCTGGGACAGCCGGTGCTGGTGCGCTCGACGCCGATCCGGCCGACGGAGCTGGGGCAGAAGCTGTTTCACCATGTGCAGCAGGTACAGGTACTGGAGCAGTCTCTGTCCACTGATATTCGCCCGACCACCGACAGCTACACCCGCCTGCGTCTGGCGGTGAATGCCGACAGTCTGGCGATCTGGCTGATGCCGGTGTTTGCCGACCTGTTTCATGAGCACAAGGTGCTGATGGAGCTGATGGTGGAGGATCAGGACTGCACTCTGGCCCGCCTGAAAAGTGGTGAGGTGATCGGTTGTGTCAGCGCTCAGGACACGCTGGTGCCGGGCTGTAACCGCCTGCATCTGGGCGTCATGGACTATATCTGGGTC
Organism: Pokkaliibacter plantistimulans; assembly: GCF_003194385.1. GTDB lineage: Bacteria > Pseudomonadota > Gammaproteobacteria > Pseudomonadales > Balneatricaceae > Pokkaliibacter > Pokkaliibacter plantistimulans. The sequence goes on along the minus strand of NZ_LAPT01000041.1, from coordinate 15,938 downwards.
TGCACGCCCGCCTTTGCCCAGCGCTTCTTCTCCAGCGGCGTCAATGCTGACAGCCTGCGGCAGGCACCGGCGGTCGCCTTTGACCGTGATGACCAGCTGCATGTGCGTTTTGTCCGCCAGCACTTCAACCTCACCGCGGGGGACATCGACTTCCATATGATTCCAACGGTGGAAGGTTTTATCGATGCTATCCGTTACGGCATGGCGTATGGCTTTGTGCCGCGGTCACAGATACGGCAGGAGCTGGCCAGCGGCAAGCTGATCAACCCGACGCCGGAGCTGAAGATGCCGGTGCCGCTGTACTGGCACCACTGGCGTTTGCAGACGCCGATGCTGGCCCGCCTCGGCAGTCTGCTGGAGAAGGCGGCGCGGCAGCATCTGCAGTAATGGCATCCTCGCACAGGTACTCAATTGCAAAGGTACTCAATTGCAAAGGTACTAAATTACACAGGTGCCCAATGCAGACGGAGCCCTTCCGGCTCCGTCTGCATGATCTGTTTTCCGATGGAGAGCACCGGCTCAGTGATCACCGCCCCCACCGCCATGCTTGGCGCCGAAAGGTGGTTTGGCCAGCCAGATGATCAGGAACAGCCCCATGAACACCCAGGCCATCATGGCGAAGTAATCCACGGTGGACATCATGTAGGCCTGCCCTTCGATCAGATGATCAATCTGAGCGTAATGGCTCTGGCTGCTGCCGCCTAACTGCTGCAGATAGTGCTGGGTGGCCGGGTTGAAGGCATTGATGTTTTCGGTCAGCTGGGCGTGGTGGAACACCTCGCGACGGTGCCAGATCCAGGTGGTCAGCGAGGAGGCAAAGCTGCCTCCCAGCACTCGCAGGAAGGTGGCCAGACCGGAGCCTTCAGCAATCTCCCGGTGATGCAGACTGGACAGCAGAATGGTGGTGGTCGGCATGAAGAACAGTGCCACCCCCAGCCCCATCAGCACCTGCACCAGCGCGATGTGGGTATAGTCAACCTCGGTGGTGAAGCTGGCACGCAGGAAGCAGGTGGTGCCGATCACCAGAAATGAGCCCCCGGCCAGCAGGCGCATATCCACCTTGTGCCCCAGACGCCCAATCACCGGCGACAGGAACACCGGCAGGATACCAATCGGTGCGGCCGCCAGACCGGCCCAGATGGCGGTGTAACCCAGCTGAGTCTGCAGCCACTGTGGCAGCAGCAGGTTGATACCGAAGAAGCCCGCATAACCCAGCACCAGCCCCAGCGTACCGAAGCTGAAGTTGCGGTATTTGAACAGGCGCAGATTGATGATCGGGTGATCGTCGGTCAGCTCCCAGATCACCAGTGCAATCAGGCAGACCACTGCTATCGCCGTGCCGGTCACAATCTCCCGCGACTCAAACCAGTCCAGATCATTGCCTTTATCCAGCACCACCTGCAGCAGCCCGACCCCCAGCACCAGCAGAATCAGGCCGACATAGTCGATAGGTTGCTGCACCGTCTGCTCCGGCTTCTTGCCGAGCTGGGCGATGACGATGGAAATGGCGATGGCGCCGATGGGCAGGTTGATAAAGAAGATCCACGGCCAGGAATAGTTGTCCGTCAGCCAGCCACCGGCGATGGGGCCGATGATTGGCGCCACGACCGCCACCATGGCCAGCAGCGACAGCGCCATCCCGCGCTTCATCGGCGGATAGATGGCCAGCAGCAGCGTCTGCGCCATGGGGTAGAGCGGGCCAGCCACCAGCCCCTGCAGGGCACGGAACAGCACCAGCTCGGTCATCGACTGGGCGATGCCGCAGAGGAACGAGGTGATGACGAACAGGATCACCGCCGCCAGAAACAGTTTCACCTCACCCATGCGCCGCGCCAGCCAGCCGGTCAGCGGCAGGGAGATGGCGTTGCACACCGCAAAGGAGGTGATGACCCAGGTGCCCTGTTCCGAGCTGACCCCGAGGTTACCGGCGATGGTAGGCAGGGCAACGTTGGCGATGGTGGTGTCGAGCACCTGCATAAAGGTCGCCAGCGACAGCCCCACCGTGGCGAGCACCAGGCTCGCCGGGCGGAAAGTGTTATCGCTCATGAGAGTCTCCGACCTCAGTGGGCCATGCCAACCTGCTCGGCTACCGGGCCGTTGTCATGGATCAGCTGGGCAATCAGGGCATCGGCTTCGCTCAGCTGATGCTGGTAGACATCGGTGGCGTAGCGTGGCTTGGTCTGGGCTTTCTCGGCCAGCACCGGGCCGTCCTGATCATGCAGGTCGACACTGACGGTGGTCGACAGACCGATACGCAGCGGATGCTTGTCGAGATTGTCGCTTTGCAGGCGGATGCGTACCGGCAGGCGCTGGACGATCTTGATCCAGTTGCCGCTGGCATTCTGCGCAGGCAGCAGCGAGAAGGCGCTGCCAGTGCCGACGCCGAGGCTTTCCACGGTGCCGCGATAGCGCACATCACTGCCGTAGAGATCGGCATGGATTTCTACCGGCTGGCCGATGCGCATGTCTTTCAGCTGGGTTTCCTTGAAGTTGGCATCGATCCAGACATCATCCAGCGGCACCACGGCCAGCAGCGGTGCTCCGGCCTGTACCCGGCTGCCCACCTGCACGGTGCGCTGGGCGACATAGCCACTGACCGGTGCGACCAGCGTGCTGCGGGCATGGTTGAGATACGCCTGACGCAGGCTGGCGGCGGCGGCCATGACCTCGGGGTGGGAGGCAATATGGGTGTCATCGACCAGTGCCAGAGCGCTGTCCAGCTTCTGTTTGGCAGAGGTGACGGCACGTTCGGCAGCACTCAGGGCATCCCGGGCGTGGGCCAGTTCTTCCTGTGAAATGGCGCCGCCCTTGGCCAGTTTCTGCCGGCGCTGGTAGTCCGCCTGTGCCTGCTGGACATCCACCTTGCGGGCTTCCAGCTGGGCTTTGTAGTTATCCACATCGCTGTACAGACCGCGTACCTGACGCACCGCCTTGGCCAGATTGGCCTCGGCGCTCTGCAGCGCGACTTCGGTATCGGCCGGATCGAATTCCACCAGGGTCTGGCCCTGCTCGACAAAGTCACCGTTGTCAGCGGTGATGCTGATTACCGTACCGGCGGTCTGTGGGGTCAGCTGGATCAGGTTGCCATCGACATAGGCGTCATCGGTTTCCTCATAAAAGCGACCGTAGCTCTCATGATAGAAGTAGGCACCGGCACTGCCGACGGCGACGGCGGCGACCAGCAGGCTCAGCATCAGCTTGCGTTTGCCATTGCGCTTGGCGGGTTGTGCCGCCTGGGCTGAGGCATTGGGAGTCGTTGTAGTGTTGTCAGCCATGATTCACATCTCATCGAACAGTGGGCGCCGCCGCGGCTGCGACGGGCACGGATTGAGGTTGGAAGCCACCACCGAGTGACTGCATCAGCAGAATGGCGGTGTCGACACGTTCGGCCTGCAGGCTGGCCAGCTGGCGGTCGGCTTGCAGCAACTGCTGCTCGACGCTGAGGGCGTCCAGATAGTTGCCGACACCGGCGCGATAGCGCTGCATGGCGATGTCATAGGAGCGGCGGGCAATGTCACGGGCACGTTGCTGCTGCTCGATCTGCTGCTCCAGCGAGCGGAAGCGGGTCAGCTCGTCACCGATGTCACCCAGGGCATTGACCAGCGTCTGGTTGTACTGCGCCACGACCAGATCGTAGTCAGCATCGCGGCTGGCCAGACTGGCGCGCAGGCGGCCACCGTCGAAGACCGGCAGTGACAGCGCCGGGCCAATGCTGAAGAACTGGCTGGCAGTGCCAAACAACGCATCACCGAGCAGTGACTTGGTACCGACTGCCGCATTGAGGTTGAGATTGGGGTAGAAGGTGGTCTTGGTGGCGGTAATATCCTTGGCGGCCGCCTCCACACGCCAGCGTGCGGCTACCAGATCAGGGCGACGACCCAGCAGTTCAGCCGGCAGGTTGTCGGGCACGGCTACCTGAGCAGGCGCAATCAGGGTGGGTTTGGGCAGGTCGTTACCGCGGTCGGGGCCTTTGCCCAGCAGCACGGCCAGACGAATCTGGGCACTGCGGACATCCTGCTGGGTGGCTGTCAGGGCGGCTTCGGCAGCGGCTTCCAGACTCTGGGTCTGCTGCAGCTGGAACTCGCTGTCGAGACCGGCATCCAGACGCTGTTTCGACAGTTTCAGCATGTCGCGGGTACGGGCCAGATCCTGCTCGGCGATATCCTGCTCAGAATAGGCCTGCCCCAGCTGGTTGTAGGCGCGGGCCACATCGGCGGCCAGCGTCAGGCGGGCCGCCTGCTGATCCACTTCGCTGGCGCGGGCGCGGCCCAGAGCCGCTTCCCAGGCAGCGCGCTCACCGCCCCACAGGTCGAAACGGTAGCTGCCGTCCAGAGAGGCGCTGCGCAGGGTACCGAACAGCGCGCCCTGACCGGTGGGGTCATCCACCCGGGCAGCGCGTGAACGGGTGATACCGGCATTGGCGTCCAGCGTGGGTTGCCGTGAGGCATCGGCCGCCGCCACCGCCGCACTGGCCTGACGGGCTCGGGCATCGGCAATCTGCAGACTGGGGCTGGAGGTCAGGGCTTCGGCAATCAGGGCATCCAGCTGTTGGTCGCCGAGGCTGTTCCACCAATCACTGCCGGGCCAGCTGGCATCGCTCAGGGACTGGCCGTTGGCCAGGGTGTTGCTGGCCTGCAGGCTGTTGGCATCGAGCAGCTTGCCGCTGGTGTGCAGGCCGTCGAAAGAAGCACAACCACTGAGTAGCAGGGCCAGTGACAGGGCGCTCAGAGAAAATCGTAAGGTCATGAATCAGTCCTCGCTCACCGTCGCTGACAGTGGGGTATGCACGGTCAGCATCTTGTTCAGCAGCACATGCAGGGTGTCGATCTCGCTGTGCTCCAGTGCCTGAGTTAGGTCGTTGAGGGCATCAGCGGCAATCTTGGGAATCTCCTCGGCGAACTGCCTGCCCTCGGGCGTCAGTGCCAGCAGTACCTGACGACGGTCAGTGGTGCTGCGGGAGCGGATCAGCAGTTCCTTGTTTTCCAGCCGGTCGAGCATGCGGGTCATGGCGCCGCTGTCGATGGACAGGGTGCGGACCAGATCGGCTGTGCTCTGGATGTTGCCCCGGGCAATCAGCAGCAGCACCTTGAACTGGGCAGTGGTGATGTCGTAGGGCTGCAGGTGTCTTTCCAGGCAGCGATCCTTGGCCTGATTGAGCAGATGAATCAGGTGGCCGAAGGTCTGGTTGCTGCAGACGAAATCATCGCGGTTGAAATATGTCATAGCAGTCTCTGCCTAGGCAGTGATTTGGCCTGCACTATAGGGGTGGAATATTGATTTCGTAAGAAGTCAGTTCAGATATAACTGTTGCATATATCTGACCAATGGTTGCTTACCGCGGCCTGACTGGGCTGGCGTAAATTGCGCAGAAAATGTGCAGATCAAAACAGGTGGGAACAACAGAAATGACTGTTGCAGGATCAACGCTGAAAAGGACGTTTTTGCTGCTGTCAGCCCTGTTGGTTCAGCCGCAGCAGAGCGGCATCCCGTATGACAGACTGCCCGATACGGGAGCGTGAGAGGACGGTGAAACAGGCTGCACCAAGCAGACAGGTACAGCGCTGTGCCTGGCATCAGCCGTCAGTTGGCTGGTAACGAATGTCCTGCTGATCCACGGCGTCGTAGATCAGCGGCGGGATCGGACAGCCGCACAGCAGGGCAATGATACGCAGTGCCTGAGCTTCCTGCTGGTTGACCCGGCCATCGAACTCAATGCACTGGCAGCAGGCCTGCAGCAGCTTCTGCTTGGCCAGTGGCAGCAAACGGCCACAGTGGCGGATGGCGCCCTGCAATTGTTCCAGACTGGCGCGAGCGGGGAGGGGCTGCGGCGGCAGACGCATCAGCTGTAGCGCTTGGTTGTAGGCTGCCTGCTGATCATCACTGTGCATGGCGGAGAAGTGGCAGAGCGTGGCCAGCAGGGTGTGAATGTCGTCACGGGTCTGGCTGATCTGCCGGTGGCTGCTGCTGATGGTGCGGCGCTTGTCGAGCTGATCGACCTGATGCTGCACCATCAGCGTCAGTGCCCATTCAAACAGGCTGACTTTGCCATCGGCCATCACCAGCGTATGCACCTGCGTGAGCAAATGCTGGCGCAGATTGGGCGTACTGTCGCGCAGGGTCGGCAGGGCAATTTCTGCCAGTGCCAGCCGGTCGCTGTCGGCCAGCCGCACCAGTCCGGCATGCAGCTGCTGCAGATCGTTGCGGTCACCGAGGGGAATGGCCAGCTGGCCGATCAGACGCTGGCTTTCCGTCTCGTCAGCAGGCAGCAGCATGGCCAGCAGCAACAGCGGTGCCTGCTGACTGGCATGGGCGGCCTGATAGAGGGGGGCGGGCAGGCGTTGCAGCCAGGTACGGGCGAAGTTGTGCTGCGCTGCGGTGGGATTACCCATGGTGGCCATGGTGTCGCTGGTCTTGCGCTGCTGTTCGGCGACCAGTGGCTGTGCCAGATCGCGGCTGGCCAGCATCGCAGCCGTGGCCGCGAGGGAGGCATGCAGCGATGAGCCGGCCTGCGGGCGAGCACGGCTCTGCATCTGCTCGGTCATGCGCTCAAGCTGGGTGCGCTCCGGCAGATAGCCGCCTTTCCAGCCCGGTTCTAGGCGTTTGATGCGCTCATCCAGGGTGGGGTGGGAGGAAAACAGATCCAGCATGGAGAACAGGCTGCCAGCGCCAAACAGCATATGGCTGACTTCGGCAGCGCGGGGGTTGATCAGGTGGGAGCTCAGCTCATAGCCGCCAATCCGTTTGAGCGCATTGGCGATGCCTTCGGTATTGCGGGTGTACTGCACCGCGGAGGCATCGGCCAGATATTCGCGGGTACGGCTGATGGCAGCCCGAATGGCGCTGGCCAGCAGGCCGCCGATAAAACCCACCAGCATCAGCCCGAGACCAAACAGGGCAAAGGGGGCCGCATCTTTCTTGTTGCGATCCAGATTGTGGCGGGCACCGTTGCCAAACTGCAGCAGTATCCGCCCCAGCTGGGCCAGCATGGTGATGCCGAACACCACTCCCATCAGCCGGATATTGAGACGCATGTCGCCGTGGACGATATGGCTGAACTCATGGGCGATCACCCCTTCCAGCTCATCTCGGCCCAGTTGTTCCAGTGTGCCGCGGGTAACGGCGATTACCGCATCATCCAGATCATGGCCGGCGGCGAAGGCATTGATGCCATGTTCGTTGTCGAGTACGAAGACGCCCGGCACGCTGCAGCCTGACGCCAGTGCCATTTCCTCGACCACATTGAGCAGACGACGCTCGTAGAAATCATCGGTATCTGCCCGTACCGCGCGTCCACCGAGGGATTCGGCGATGCGATAGCCACCTTCCGACAGGCTGGCGATGCGATAGGCACTGCCGACCCCCACCACCAGAGCGACACCCATGAAGACTCTGGCGAATTGCTCCGGCGTGAAGTGGGTCAGCAGCAGGCTGGGGCTGATCAGCAGGGCATCGATACCCTGATGGCGCTGCAACTCCTCAAACAGCGCCAGCATCAGCACAGTCAGGGCGCTGAGAAAGATCACCGCCAGCACCATCAGCACCAGCAGCAGACGGGTTTTGCGACGGGCGGCTTCCTGCCAGTTAAAAAACAGCATCTATCTGACCGCCGCTCAGAACGTGACCCTGGGTGCCTGTTGAATCTGGGCGCTGTCTTCAAACTGCAGCAAGGGGGCATTGGCACGGTGGCCGAAGGTGGCGGCAAACAGCACGGGCGGGAAAGACTGGCGGTAGATGTTGTAATCGGTGACGACGTCGTTATAGAACTGCCGGGAACGGGCCACCTTGTTCTCGGTGCTGGTCAGCTCTTCGCTCAGCTGCATCATCGAGCTGTTGGCCTTGAGGTCGGGATAGTTTTCCATGGTCACCCGGAACTGACCGAGGGCGCTGCTGAGCTTGCCTTCCAGCCCGGCCAGCGCACTGGCATCGCCTTCACTGTGGCTGTGCGCCAGACGTCCCAGCGCGGTCGCGGCGGCATCGCGGGCTTCAATCACCTGCTGCAGGGTGCCGCGCTCATGCTGCATATAGCCCTTGGCGGTTTCCACCAGATTGGGGATCAGGTCATAACGGCGTTTGAGTTGCACTTCGATCTGCGCGAAGGCGTTATCGACCTGGCTCTTCTTGGTGACCAGAGCGTTGTAGATGCTGACCACCCAGAAGACGATAACCACGATAATCGCCAGAGTGATAAGAGTGGAAATGCCCATGTGCAGTGTCCTTCTGTCAGTGGGAGGTACAACCGTTGGTGCCGGTCACCCCGGCACCTGTCCGAGGCAGTGTAGGTCATGTCGCTGCCGGTGACACTAGCAGGCTGTTGAAAATCTGTCTGTGTCGCCGAATATGGCGTGAAAAGCAGGCTTAATGTGTTCATTTGGCCTGTTTGACGCCGTATTTGTCTGTTTTCTTTGCTCTGCAGACCGGCAGTCCCGATAACGCTTTTCAGGGTCTGCGGCTATCCCGCACAATAGGCGGTCAGGTGGGGCAGTGTGGCCAGCATCGTCACTGTGCTACTGAGATAGCTTTGAACCGCTCCGCCACTCTGCCTCAACCATGCTTGTTTATCTTTGATTGATATGAGGTTTTTATGAACGACCAGCAACGTACTGAACTGGAAGCCGCTGCCTTTCGCCGCCTGTTGCAGCATCTGGATGAACACAAGGAAGTGCAGAATATCGAGCTGATGCTGGTAGCGGATTTCTGCCGTAACTGCCTGAGCAAGTGGCTGGGTGAGGAAGCCGGCAAGCGTGACCTCAGCCTCAGCGATGACGATGCCCGTGAGTGGGTATATGGCATGCCCTACAGCCGCTGGAAGAGTGAGTTCCAGCAGCCTGCCACCGCTGAACAGTTGGCGGCGTTTGAGGCCAAGCAGAAAGCCAAGCAAGGTCAGTAATTGCTATTGCCAGTCATAGTGGAGGTGATCACTTCCATCATGACTGGTCGGGGTATCAATAAATACTGCTGCAGCACCATCAGCCGACAACGTGGGTGACCATGTCAGGCGCTGGTTGAGGCCACCATCCCGACCGTGCTGAAGTTACTGACACCACATGTTTTGCCAATCTGGGCAATGATCAATGCCTGACTGTTGTAACTCTCTATCGCGCACTCTCGTTCAGGATGTACAGATTCAACGTTGAAGAGGAATCACAGCATGAACATCGCCTTTATCGGCCTTGGTAGCATGGGCAAACCCATGGCCAGTAACCTGCTGGCTGCCGGGCAGTCGCTGCAGGTATGGAATCGCAATCCGCTGCCCGCAGAAGAACTTGCCGCACTGGGCGCCAGGGTGTGCACGACTCCGCGTCAGGCGGCGGCCGGGGCGGATGTCGTTATCACCATGCTGGTCGATGACAACGCCACTCGCGCTGTGCTGTTTGACGCTGGGGTGCTTGAGGCGATGACGCCGGGCAGTGTGCACGTCAACATGGCCACCATTTCGGTGGCGCTGGCGGATGAGCTGACTGGCGTGCATCAGGCGCGCGGCCTAGGTTATGTGGCGGCGCCGGTACTGGGGCGGGTGGATGTGGCCGCCGCTGGCAAGCTCAATATTCTGGCAGCGGGTGCCGCTGAGCGGGTGGCCCGCATCCAGCCCCTGCTGGATATCATGGGGCAGAAAACCTGGTACTACGGTGAGCAACCCTCGCAGGCCAATGCGGTCAAACTGGCAGTGAACTTCTGTATTGGCAGTGCCATCGAGACCATGGCCGAAGGGGCGGCACTCAGTCGTGCGCACGGCGTGGCGGCGGCCGACTTTATCGAGCTGATCACTACCACGCTGTTTGCTGCCCCCGCCTACGTGGGCTACGGCAAGCTGATCGCTGAGGAGAAGTATGAGTTTTCCGGCTTCAAGCTGGCCCTTGGCCTGAAGGATATCCGTCTGGCGCTGGCCGCCGGTGAAAGCAAGAATGTGCCACTGCCTTTTGCCAGCAGCATGCGTGACAGCCTGCTGGAGGCGGTCGCCCATGGCGATGGTGACAAGGAATGGGCGGCGCTGGCCAGGGTGGCGGCCCGCCGCGCCGGGCTGGAATAGGCCTGTCGGCGAGCGTCAACCGGTTCAGGGGGCGGGCTGGGCCACCATGGTCTGATTACGGCCCGCATGCTTGGCGGCATACAGGGCCAGATCGACCTGTTTCAGCAGCGGTATCACGGCCGTTGCGGTTTCCGGGAACTGCGCCAGCCCCAGTGACAGGGTAACCGGCTGGCCTGTCGGGCTGTTCTGCCCGGCGACCTGCAGGCGTAACCGCTCGGCCACTGCCAGCGCCTGCTCGGCGCTGACATCCGGCAGCAGCATCATGAATTCCTCTCCGCCGCAGCGGCAACAGATGTCTTCTTGTCGCGAATGCTGACGCAGCTGGTCGGCGATATAGCACAGCACCAGATCACCCACATCATGGCCAAAGGCATCGTTGACCCGCTTGAAGTGGTCGATATCGAGCATGATCAGAGTGAAGCGCTGCTGGTTCTGACTCCACTGCGCCAGTACCTGCTCCAGTCCGCGACGATTAACCAGCCCGGTCAGCGGATCGGTCAGGCTCTCCTGACTAAGTCGGTCAATCTTGTGCTGCATTACCCGGAGACCAGCCTGCATGGCACGTTTCAGCTGCCCGGCCTCGGCATACCAGTCGCGGACGTTGTTGGTATGGTGCAGCGCCTGCTGATCATCCAGATGATGGGCGATCTGTGCCAGTTGATGCAGTGGCCGGGTAATCAGGCGGGTCAGCCAGCCGATCAGCAGCAGCGCCACCAGCAGTAGCGGCAGGGCGTTGCGAACGGTAATGAACATCAGGTGATTCAGTTCGCTGGTGACGGATGCCATTGGCCGCTGGGCGACGATACCCCAACGGGTGGTCGGGACCGTGGCAAAACCGGCCAGCATGCTGGTGCCCTGCGTATTGGTCACCTGCTGGCTGCCTGAGTGCCCCTGCATCAGTGCAGAGACCACCGGGTTCCTTTCCACGTATTCACCCACGCGCTGACTCTGGCTGTGATAGATCAGCCGGCCCTGTTCATCAACGACATAGAGATTGGAGCCGTCCTTGTAGGGGTGCTCGCCGAGCAGGGTATCCAGCGCATTGTGTTCCTGCAGATAGATAGTTCCGGCCACATAGCCCTGATACTGGCCGTCTGCGGCGATGATGGGCTGGGCGATAAAGATGATCAGGCGACCACTGGGCGCGGTAAACGGTTCGCTGATATACAGCGCTCTTTGTCTGAGCGCCGCCAGCGACTCGGGGGAGGCCACATGCTGGCCTGCGGGGTACACCTTCTGCGGTGAGTAGGCAAGGATTTCACCGTCCGCCGCCACGATGATGGTGGAGTTGAAGCGGTTGCTGTCGAGACGGATACGATCCACCGCATCCTGCAACTGGCTGGCATTATGCAGCTGTCCCGACAGGCGATGGGCACTGTAGGACAAACGGTCAATCGCCGAGGTCATAAACAGGTTGGTGCTTTCTGCCAGTTTCGAGGCATAAACCCGGTTGGCTTCCAGCGTGGTCTGGATCAGCAGCTGGCGCTGTACCGTGTAGCTGGCATAGAGGCTGATTGCCAGCGTCAGCAGGACCGTCAGCAGACACAGCGACAGAATCAGGGTACGCAGATTCAGGCGACGGGCGGCTCTGCGGCTGAATGGGGTGACGTTGACCGTGCTCATAACACCTTGTCGGCAGCGGCTGAATGAGGAACCTCCGGGCATACCGCCCGGAGGAATACAGGTAACGCTTACTCTGTCAGCATTTTCCAGCGCAGGGTCTCACCGGCACGTAGCGGCACGATCACATCATGGCCGAAGGCCATTTCTGCCGGTACCTGCCAGTTTTCCCTGACCAGGGTAATGGTGTCGGTATTGCGCGGCAGAGCGTAGAAGTCCGGGCCGAAATGGCTGGCAAAGGCTTCGAGCTTGTCCAGTGCGCCCAGGTCTTCAAAGATCTCCGCATACAGCTCAATCGCCGCGTAGGCAGTGAAGCAGCCTGCACAACCACAGGCCGATTCCTTGGCGCCCTTGGCATGCGGCGCAGAGTCGGTACCGAGGAAGAATTTGGCACTGCCGCTGATCGCGGCGGCCTGCAGTGCCTGCTGATGCACATTACGCTTGAGGATGGGCAGGCAGAACAGATGCGGGCGAATACCGCCGACCAGCATGTGGTTACGGTTGTAGGCCAGATGCTGCACGGTAATGGTGGCGCCGACATTGGCTCCCTGACTGTTGACGAAGGCGACCGCATCGGCGGTGGTGATGTGCTCGACCACCAGCTTCAGTGACGGATGGCGGCTGACCAGTGGCACCAGAATATCGTCGAGGAACTGCTTTTCACGGTCGAAAATATCGACGTGGTTGTGGGTCACTTCACCGTGTACCAGCAGTGGCATACCGCATTCGGCCAGTGCGGCACAGATGTCATCAAGCTTGCCGAGGTCGGTCACACCGGAGTCGGAGTTGGTGGTGGCGCCCGCAGGATAGAGCTTGACCGCGGCGACCTTGCCGGTGGCTTTGGCGGCACGGATCATCTCGGCGGTGGTGTTGTCAGTGAGGTACAGCACCATCAGTGGTTCAAAGCGGGAGCCTGCCGGCACCTGCGCCATGATGCGCTCACGATAGGCCAGCGCCTGCTCAGCGTTCATCACCGGGGGGCGGAGGTTGGGCATGATGATGGCACGGCCCATCTGCCGGGCGGTGGCGGGCACCGTATGCGGCAGTACGTCGAGATCACGCAGGTGCAGGTGCCAGTCGTCGGGGCGGGTAAGAGTTAAACGCTCAGTCATGCCGGGGTCCACGCAGTCAGATCAGGGATAAGAAAGGGTGGCCCATTATAGACAAATGCAGGGGGCAGTGGGCATTGAGGATATACAGCAAATTGATTGAGATCGTATAGCGTACCTGAGTGATGGACCTTGGCTCAGGTGAGCTTGTGGCCGCATGAGGATATTGCTATGTTCCGCGCTCCCTTGATTGCGATGGGGACGGGCAGAAGGACGTTGTCGCCCGTGGGTTTGACCTTTCATGGAGATGAAGTAGTGAGTACATCTGCTTATCAGCAATGGATGCATCTTACCGATGCAGAGAAAAAGTATCTGACCAGCCATCCGCACCATGCCTTTGCGATTCGGGCTGCGAAGGATAAGGCGTTTGCGGAGACGGTAACGCGTTTCTCGAGAAACGGGCGTAATGACAAGAGTGACGCATTTCGCCATTGCTACTGGACGGCCCTTCTGGCCAGAGATATTGGTCATGCCAATGCTCAGCGTTTCACGACAGCTCACGAAAGTGACCCCAACAATCCAGCCAACGAGAAAAGCATGGACCTGCATAACAATGCGGTAGGTTTGTCGATTGGGTTATCCATGGCAGACGATGCCAAGTTGTCACAGCAATGTATGAATGCGCTATTGGCGGGTCGTCTGCAGGTCATCACGCCATGAACAAGTACACATGTATGGCAGGTCTTGTGGCTATGTTGGGGATGACAGCCTGTTCAGCGCAGACAGACTTCAGCCAATACGGCAACGCCCACTTTGCTGCCAGTTCATGGCAGACATCTATCCCCGCACGGGCCAGCATGCTGGCAGACCTGGTAACGCAGCAGCATGTCATGGGTAAGAGTCAGGCGGAAGTCATCGCTCTGCTTGGGCCTGCTGATGGTTACTACGAGTATGATGAATTCCCGGCCTATCGGCTGCGTGAAGATAAGGAATGTGTCGTCGGTTTCAGCCTTGATCGCAAAACTGCCAAGGTCGATGCGGTGGTCATTTTTCCTGAAGGTTGTCTTGACCAGTAAGTAGTGTTGCTAGAAAAACGGGCCGCAAAGTGCGGCCTGCTGCTTCCCCATTCGTTTTGGTTACTGCATTTCGTGTTTGAGCTGATCAACAAATCGCTTTGCCCAAGGTGACATTGTGATTACTTTTTCTGGGTTGATTAGCCCTAGTAGCTTGAAGGAGTGGCTACCTTTACCGTACTCGCCTTTCTGTGTGTTGCGTGTCGCTTGTTTTAGAGCGTTGTAAATTGCTGTCTTTTGCCGTGTTTCAACGGATGGAGGTATGACAGGTAGCGCGTTTGTCTGAAATTGTTGTCCAAAGAAATCCTGTAGAACATCCTGATCGGCTATCAGCCAGGCCTCCATGCACTCCACCATAAGATGGCAGTGTACATCCTGTGCCCCCGCTGGCTTGCCCCACTGGTCGCGTTGGTGTAAATGAGTCCAGGGCGTCCAAGTTGCAGGTTCACCTTGCACACAGCTCGCATCAACTGCCGTTTCGCTGTCCACCAACAGCATGGCGGGTTCACCATTCTTCACCGCTGTACAGTAGTCGTTATAAGCGTTGTTGCGGCTACCACAGGCCACTATCCTTGGCCGTTTTCGTATACCTGCTTTAGTAATGAAATTAGTAAAGCCCTCGCGGCACTCTGTTTTCAGCTGAGTACTGTCGCCACCACCCTCTACAAACAGTTTTAGCGATGGTTTATCGCGTTTACTCACCAGCGAGTCCCTCCCAGATCACCTCGTGTCCATAACTGGCCAAGGCGATATTTTTCCAGCCAAGGAGCAAGTTCGGCTTTGCTCAGACGCCTTAGCTGAGTCCCTGTTTCATCCTTCTCTGCGACGATCACTGACTCGGGTTGGTCGCTCATGGCATCGACCAACACATCGGAATGCGTAGTTACTATCAGTTGCGTACGCTCTGCCGCTTCTTTTAACAAGTCTGCCAAGGCAGGCAGCACATCTGGATGCAAGCCCAGCTCTGGCTCTTCGATACAGATTAATGGTGGTGGCGCTGGATGGCAGAGAATAGCCAGCAGGCACAAATAGCGTAATGTGCCATCTGACAGACGTGTTGCCGGGATGGACCTGTCGCCCTCATGAAGAAATACCTGCACCGTACCGCCTTCAATTTGCACATGGTAGTCATCGATACCCTCGTAAAGTGCTTGTAGTGCACTAACTACGCGCTTTTTGGCGCTGGGAGTACTTGCAAGGCGGTTAAGGACCAATCCCAGATTACGGCAGTCAGGTTCTAGATAGTCATTAGGCATGTCAGCTTTTTGCGGCATTCGTGGTGGGGTATAGCGGCCAAAGCTCCATTCCCGGTAAAGCCGAATCTTGTCAAATACTGACCCAAGATAGGTCAATTCGGGGTACTGGTCAGGGTCTTTACGCTGAGACAATATAGAAGCGCTGACATCAATTTCTTCGTGTTTTAGTTGGCGCATCTTCGTTTTTACATTTAGAACTCCATGACCATTTTCAAACTTGTAGTAGAAATAAGGCTGCATGTGGCCACTATCGGGCTTTTCGTTTTCGACACGCTCATCGGTGATCTCGAAGTGTTGCATCACTTCGGTAAAACTAAGTACATAGCGAAGATTTGATTGCGTCGAATTAGGACTACTTAGAACAGCATTTATAGTCGCAACAGCTATTCCCTTTTCTCCTTTCCACAACCAATCACGTATACCCCCACCATCACGAATAGGTCTTAAAAGATCTTTCGGTGTGGCACGCAACAGGTCAACGGCTTCAATCAAGTTAGACTTACCTGAGCCGTTCGGACCGATAATCAGATTCAGAGGACGTAGTTCAAGCGGTTCTGAGTCACTGCCATAGCTAAGAAAATTCTTTAAATGGACAGATTGAATCAGCATCGTTATCTCCACTTGAATGCATAGACGTTGAGGGGATCAGGTTCAGGGTATGTGTAGATGCCCTGAACCTAACAGAGTGCGTTTTAACAGGTCGTTGAAAATCTATCTGCGTTGCCGAATACCGCGTCAAAAACAGGCTCAAAATGCTCATTTAGCTCACTAAACTCCGCTTTTTCGCCTGTTTTTTCCTTGTCTCGGCGGCCTCGATAACGTTTTTCAACAGCCTGTTAAGCAGAGATTTCCTGCGCACCCATCTGGCTGCTCACCAGGCTACCGTTGGCACACCGGTGGGCCAACAGTCAGG
>NZ_LAPT01000040.1 GCF_003194385.1 Pokkaliibacter plantistimulans | reverse complement strand
TCAGGCCATCCTGCCAGAGGGTTTATTGTTGCTGGAGTAGTCCGGTAGCGATGCGTTTTAACAGGTCGTTGAAAATCTATCTGCGTTGCCGAATACTGCGTCAAAAGCAGGCTCACAGCCAAAGGCTGAACGTGCTTTAGCACGGCCCCGAAGGGGTGAGCGGAGCGAGTCAAATGCTCATTTAGTTCACTAAACTCCGCTTTTTCGCCTGTTTTTTCCTTGTCTCGGCTGCCTCGATAACGTTTTTCAACAGCCTGCTAAACTCCGCTTTTTTGCCTGTTTCTTGTGCCCGCGGGGTATTTCCTTGTCTCGGCTGCCTCGATTACGTTTTTCAACTGCCGTTTAGAACGCTGCATTGACGCCGACATACAGGGCGCGACCCTGAGTGCCGTAGCCGTACAGCTCTTCATATTCGCGATCAAACAGGTTTTCCACACGTGCAGTCAGCTGCCAGGTTGGGTTGAGATCATAACGACCGGACACGTTGACCACGGTGTAGCTGGGCAGGTGGTGGCTGCCGCTGTCATCACGCTGGCCTTTGTAGACAATGCCCGTATTGATGGCGGCAGGTAAACCCGCGAGTTTGTAGTCCACGTAGACGGAGCCTTCATGCCAGGGCTGACGCAACAGCGCAGTGCTGTCTTCCTCGTTATCCACATCGGTATAGGTGTAGGAGGCATTCAGCTGCAGCTGTGCGTTGATCTTGCCGTTGGCGCTGACTTCCACACCCTTGCTACGGGTGACACCCTCAACGTTCTGATAAGTAAAGGTGCTGTAGTCGTAGTCGATCTGATTCTTGACGCGGTTGCTGAACCAGGTCAGATCCAGGCTCCAGTCGCCCAGCTTCTGCTCGATACCGATATCACCGCCATGGCTTTCTTCAGCGGTCAGGTCGCGATTGCCTGAGTAAGCATCAAATAACTGATACAGGCTGGGATTCTTGATACCCGTACCGTAGCTGGTATGCAGACGGGTCTGGGGCAGAATGTTCCATGACAGGGCCGCACGTGAGCTGTTCTCGTTGTCGAAGTCATGGTTGTCATCGAAGCGATGGCTGAGACTCAGGCTGGCGGTGTCGCTCAGGTCAGCGCGATACTCGGCCACCCAGGAATCGCTGCTGTTGTCTGCTTCGCCCTGAGCGCTGTAGGTGCTGTTAAAGCTTTCTTCTTCGTGTTCCAGCGCCACAATCAGGGTGTTTTCCAGATTGGGCAGGGCGGCGATGCCAAAATGATACTGGCCCTGATAGTCCGCCTTGTTGCTTTCGCCTTCGTAATCGTAGTTGCCGCTGGCCTCGGTGTAATAGTTGCGCAGCGTGTTGGCATGGCTGAAGCCGATACGGTTCTCGAAATTGCCATCCAGCAGTGCAAAGTTGGTTTCCAGACGCACGCTGTTGCGTTCTGCCGTACTGAAATCATTGTTGTCGGTCAGGGCGAAGGTCAGCGGATCGTAGCCATCATAATCAAGGCGGCTGTAGTTGTGGCTGACATTCAGGCGGACGTCCCAGTCGTCGGTCAGGTGATAGGTAACCCGGCCATTGACCTGGCGGGTGTTGTTCTTGTCCTTCTCGTCGTTGCCGCGATCTTCGTTGAGGGAAGAGAACGCATCACTGTGCAACCCTGACAGGCCGTAGCCGTAGTCCACTTTTCCGGCACTGCCACTACCGGACAGGCTGAGAGTCTGGGTGTCATTGGTGCCGGCTTCGGCACGCAGGTTGGTGCGGTTGGTGCCGCCCTGACGGGTGATGATCTGAATGACGCCGCCGATGGCATCGCTACCCCACAGCGCGCTTTGCGGGCCACGAACAATTTCGATACGTTCAATATCGGCGACCAGCAGGCTGCCAAGATCCATGCTGTTGCTGATGTCGGAGGGGTCGTTAACGGTCACACCGTCGATCACCACCTTGACGAAGCGCTGGTTCAGGCCGCGAATGCGGGCATAGGTGACGGAACCTGGGGTGGATGTCTGGTAAATGTTGATGCCGGGCATACCTCGCAGGGCATCGGCAACACGGGTAATCTGACGCTGCTCCAGTTGCTGGCGGGTCAGCACAGTGACAGAGCTGCCGACACTGCTGGCTTCCTGCGGCAGTCGGCTGGCTGTCACCAGCAGTTCGTCGGTAGTGGTGTCGTCATCCGCCGCCAGAGCGTTGACGGCAAAGGTGGCAGTCAGACATGCCACGGCCAGCGGAGTTAAAGCTGGGCGCAACAAGCCCGCACCAGCGAAAGCGGTAAAAGAGGATTTCACGGCGTAAGTCTCCAGAGATTCTGATCGACAGACCGCGGAACGGCACTACAGCAACGACATGCAGACCTGCGTCAGGGGAAAGGACGCAAGACGGGGCACGAGTTGGAAAGATGAAGTTCAACGGTCTGTCAGGAAAACTGACGCGTCGACGATGATGACACCGGTCTGAGACTCACCCCGATCACAGACATGACACGCATTCACAGGCAGGTATCCTGGCTCGGTTCAACGTCTGCCCACCTTCCCATCGGGTTACGACTGCATGCGTCCTGGCGATTGCATGATTCCTGTCAGTGGAATGGTCGTATATGACAGTGGTGTATTGGACAGACTCCCCTTCACAGTTGCGGGGGCAGCTGGGGATTCTCACCCCATTCCCATTTGTTCCTGTTACGGAACCTGCGAATGCGCGCACTTTAACGCATTGATACAAAAAACGCGACTTGTATTGTGAGTGAAAACCCGGCGTTTACCTTGATTTCATCCGCCGAAATGAAGTGATCTGGCAGGGTAACATCCTTTGCAGCGGCACAGCGGTATAGCCGCTTCCCGGTCATGTTGGACGTGAACTGATCCAGTGCTGTCGGTATGATAGGCGCCAGTTTTTCTGCGGAGTATCGGAGGCACCATGCCGATTGCACAATGGTACCGCTTTGATCAGCTCAGCCCGCTGCAGCTTTATCGACTGCTGGCCCTGCGTCAGCAGGTGTTTGTGCTGGAACAGCAGTGCCTGTACGCAGATATCGATGGCGTTGATCCAGAATGCCTCCATCTGCTGTATACCGGTGAGCAGGAGGCGGTGCTCGGCTATCTTCGCGTCATTCCTGGCGATACGGTGCGTATCGGCCGGGTAGTCGTGGCTGAACAGGCTCGTGGATCAGGGCTGGCGGGGCGCATGATGGTGTCGGCGCTGGATTATATCAGGCAGCACTGCGCTCAGCATGAGGTTGCACTCAGTGCGCAGGCGCATTTGACGGCATTCTATGGACGCTATGGTTTTGTCGCTGTGTCCGGGGAATACCTGGAAGACGGTATTCCCCATGTCGATATGCGTTTATCTCAGGGTTAACGAACAGGCAGGTAGCCGACGTTTTTCAGCTGCTGCTGGATGCTGTCACTGTTCAGCCAGCTGAGAAAAGCGCTAGCCAGAGCCGGTTGCGATGTGCCCACCGTCTGGGCCCCTGCCAGAATGATCGGCGAGTACAGGGTTTCCGGGACAACCCAGAAGGTGCGTGGGTCGGTGCGCCGGGTTTTCAGCGCAGCCAGTGAGACCAACCCCCCGCTGGTGCTGCCTGAGGCGACCAGTGTAAAAGCGCCATCCGCTGCGAAGGACTGAAATACGCGGCGTGGAAATGGCCACAGATTGAATAGTGTGAGCACCTGTTTGGCGGCATCCCCATAAGGGTCTTTGTCAGGCAAGGGCATGGACAGCGATGCGGCCTTGTAGAGGTCGCGCTTGCCGGGGCGATGGCTGGACGGTTGCCAGTAAGCCAGCTGGCCGCGTGTCAGTGGCAGAATACTGTTGCCGGCGATGATGCCTGACTGTGCCAGTGCCTCCAGCTGAGCTGGCGTCAGCCCAAGTACAATGTCGGCCTCTTTGATGCTGTCCAGCTGCTGCTCGATGGGCGTAGCCTGCAGGGTTGAGTAACTGACCTGACGCTGGGTATCGGGAGCGAATTGCTGAGTAAGTGGGGCTACCGCTTTCTGCATTTCATCGGTCGTCAGCACGTGTAATTCGTTTGCCTGTGTGTCTTTACCCACAATAATCAGCATCACCAGAATAAACAGAGCAGTGATACAGCTGCCGGATTCAGATCGGTTTCCATGCGCTGATCTACGCTGAGGTCGTGGTACTACAGAAGGGGCTGCTATCGTGGCCGCTGGCAGTACCGGAGCAAGGGCAAGGGTTGGGGGTAAGTGATCTCCTGACATCCTGAAGTCCTCTGTTCCTCTGGCTGGCGTAGGTCAGCATAACGGATCAGGCGCGTGAAGGCAGGCTGCTATCGCTTAGCAAGGGATACAGTCTGTGACTGACGCTCTGGTTTCAAGTCAAGGGGGATACCCCATAGCAGAAGGTCTGTCTATGAGCTCGAATCTAGATCATTTGTTTGCCAAGAACGCCGAATGGGCTGCGCGTATGGAAGAAGAGCGCCCCGGCTTTTTCAAGATGTTGTCGTACCAGCAAACTCCCGAGTATCTGTGGATTGGCTGCTCGGATAGTCGTGTACCCGCCAACGAGCTGATGGGCCTGTTACCTGGCGAGGTGTTTGTTCACCGCAATATCGCCAACCTGGTGATTCACTCAGACCTGAATGCCATCTCTGTTATCCACTTCGCCGTGCGCGTGCTTAAGGTCAAGCACATCATTGTCTGTGGTCACTACGGCTGTGGCGGTGTGAAAGCCGCGATGGAGAATGGCGATCTGGGGCTGATCGATAACTGGCTGCGTCATATCAAGGATACTTACTACTACAACCAGCAGGCGATTCATGCACTGCCGGTAGGTGAGCGTCTGAATCGTCTGTGTGAAATCAATGTCGTTGAGCAGGTTGCCCACATCAGCCACATGAAGGCCGTACAGAATGCCTGGGCCAATGGTCAGGATCTGGCCATTCACGGCTGGATCTACGGTATTGAAGATGGCCTGCTGCGAAATCTGAACGTGACGCGCGACAATCTCGAGTCCGTAGATAATATTTACAGCCTCAATCCCACTGCCTTCACGCGAGAAGACTGAGCAGGATGTGACGCTTTCATTCCAACTGGCTCTCAGAGTTGTTGAGTTGGGATGAATATGCGGTGACAAACTGCTGTAAATAACAAGGGGAGCCAATTCGGCTCCCCTTGTTGTGTCTGCTGCTACCGATTAACGGTTAGCCCAGGTACCGTTGAAGTCCTGGCACAGACGAGACTGCTCAGTGGTCTTGACTGACTTGGAGCGGATATCCAGCGCCAGTGTCTGGCACTGAGTACGGACACCGATGCTCTTTTCGCGCACGACGTCGGCGGAAAAGTTGAAGAAGGTCACGTCTTTGTTAGCCAGCGTGCCGGAGAAGGTATCCAGATCGGTCGCGCTGGCTGACTGAGGATAGGGGGTCGGTGCGACCAGAGGGGAATACATATAGCCTACCAGTACACCGTTGCGGCCTACGGCAATCCAGTCGGTATCAGTTTTACCCAGAGCGGTGAAGGTAGTGCCCAGCAGCAGGGTGGCGGCGACAGACGCATCGGTGCTTGGTGCGGTGCGGATGTTGACACCACTGGTTGATTTCACCCAGTAAGGAATGTTCAGCAGGGTCAATGAATCAACTGGAGTTACTTCTGGCAGGAAGCGCAATGTCGCAGGTACCAGATTGGCTTCGGCTGACTGAGGCGCGATAGAAACCGAGGTTTTGTTGCGACGAGTTTTCCAGGAAGTGGTCTTGCCTTGCAGCAGGACTTTCTGTGTGGCCAGTGCCAGTGCCTGGCGATCCTGATCATTGATGTCACCCAGCGACGAGGCGATGGAGCCAGTGCTGTAGTTGGTGGTCAGGGCATCCAGAGTTTGATTGGTAACCTGATCATACTGGGCACCGATAACGAACTTGGGACCATTGTCCGAAGTGGCGGCGGCCTTACTGTTCTTCTGCTGTTGTCCGGCACAACCGGCCAGCAGGATGGAGGTGGTTAAAGCGGCAACAAGATAGCGGGCTTGCATGCAATACTCCTCTGCATTGGTAAATGTCAGAGAAGAGTCGCGCTTCCATGCAAAGGCGAGGAGGAACCGTCTTCCCTGACGGATTGATTAACATAAGCGGGGTGGAAGTATACCATTGGATACATAATGTTAAATAAGTTTGTTTGTCGCGATGGAAATATATTTTCCTTTACCTTGTGTGTTTGTGTGTACTCATCACATCACTTGTCGGGATAGCTGTTTCTCGGGTAGTGATGGTCTGTCCACGGAAGCTGCAACGGTTACCAGAGGGGATGCCTAACGTTGTTGCCATGCGCCACTGGCAGTCTGACAGACGCGTATATGCTTGATTTTCTTTACCAGCGGCGTGCTGATGCCAAACTCTAGCGTCTGGCAGCCCATATTCATCTTGACCGTTGTTTGTTGCACCTGCTCATCCTTGAAGTGAAACTCCCGGGTACTGTCTTTCTCCAGCGTACCGGTCAGGGCATCCAGATCTGTTTCCGCAGTAGATAGCGGGTAAGACACCAAACCCGCCAGATCAGCCGAAATATAACCCACTAATACGCCATCCCGGCCAATGGCCAGCCAGTGTTCAGGGGTTTCTCCCAGAGCATCGAACGTCGCTCCCAGACGCAGAATGGTAATCACACGTGCATCTGTTGTGGGGGCGCTACGGATGTTAGCCCCATCGCCAGAGTTAGCCCAAAACGGCACGTTCAGCAGCCTGAGTTCCGTTGGCGGGGTGACACCCTCGACATGGCGGAGAGTGGCACTGCTGTCGTATTGACTGTCGAGCAGATGTTCTATGGCGACTCGAATGTCTTTGCGCTTGTTGATCCACACCGCGGGCTGACGCTGTTGCACTACACGCAGCGTAACCTGGGCCAGTGCCAGCTGATCGCCTGAGCTAGCTCCCTTAAGTAAGTCGGCGAATTCATTCTCTTGAAAGAGCGTGTTGAAATGGCTGACGGTCAGCTCTGCGGCTTTGCCATAGTCGGTGCCCAGGGCGAAAGGAGGGAACTCAGGCTGCGCCTCCGGTACATCGGGAAAATGGGTGCGAGCGGTCTGTGGTGGCTTACCGCTCTCGACTTCCTGTGGCTGCTGCTGTGATTGTGGAATGGTAGTGCTTTTTTTTGCTGCACAGCCAGCAAGTAATAGGGCGATGAGTACGACTGTGCTTTTCTTCCAGCACTTCTGCATCTGGTGTGTCCTCTGATAAGGCGATGGCTGCTGGCCGTACGGATTGGCTGTGGTGGCACAGCCGGGCACAGGCAGAATTGGCAGCTGTCCACTCGGGTAAGTCGCTATCCATAGGGGGTAGTAACCGGCCACAGTTGATGGGCGTGACCATCGCGTCGGTGCAGCAGTATTGCTGCAAACTGCGCTTTTATCCAGAAAAGCCCCTGAAATCTCTGCGGCGGGCGATAGATTCTTATATCACTGTCTGATCTTTAGTCAGAGCTGGAAAGGGTCTGGTTCCCTTTGGCTTGCTGGCGCTGACAGGGTAATCACTCAGGGGGGAGGTAGCGCGTGGGGGCGAACGGGGGCGGATTCGAATCGGGAGTTGCCTGCTTCCTGCTCGAAAAGGCAGGCAACTCGGTTAGCGCGTGAACACGTTCTGCGCAGTGCTTACTGCCGAACGACCTTGTCTCCCGGCTCGAACTCAGCGACATCAATAGTGCCGCGTGCATGCAGGAAGTCCTTTAACGCGGCCGCGTCGACAATGCCGGTGTTGACGAAGTCGGCCCGCTGATCAAGCACAGGGTACTTATCGCCACCAGAGGCGGAGAAGCTGTTGATGGACAGCCGGTACATCTCATTATCCTGCACCTCACGACGCCCTTTGCCGTACACCACGACGTCACTGACGGCGCCATTGGCGTATTTGAAGCTGACACCACCAAACTGGGCAAAGGCGCCTGAGTCCACCGGCATGGCGGCGATGGTTGCCAGGTAGCCTTTCAGCTCCTTGCCTGTCATTTCCACGAAGCACACGGCGTTGGCAAAGGGCTGTACCTTGAGCACATCCTTGTAGGTGATCTGCCCTGCTTCGATACTGTCGCGTACCCCGCCAGAGTTGACGATACCGAGATCGGCATTGGCGGCATTCATCTGCGCCACAGCAATCAGTTCGCCAAGGTTGGTGGGATGGAAGCGCACATCCTTGCGATCACCATCCAGGGTGCCATTGCTGCTGGCGACGACGGCACTCAGCTCCTTCTGTCCTTTTTCCTGATAGGGCGTCAGGAACGCCAGCATGGCCGGATCTTCCTGAATACGTTCGCCCACCAGTACGCGCTTGCTTTCGCCATCGACCTTGACCTTTTTCGTCATGTTGATAGGAATGAGCTGATAGCGGTCCAGCGTCAGTTTGCCATCCTTGAAGGTGAAGTCAGCGCGACCGACATATTTTCCCCATTCATGGGCTTGCACAATGATAGTGCCGTTCTGCGTGTCAGGAACGCAGGGATCACCCGGCTGGAAGGCTGCATTGGAGACATTCTCTGCCTGCATGCACACCGGATCCTGCGAGTGTCCACCGACCACCAGATCAATACCGGGCACTTGTCGTGCCAGACTGACATCACCCGGTGCATTGATACCGTGCTGGGCGTTGTCGTAGTGGCCCATATGAGTTGCAGCAATGACAATATCGGCCTGCTTGTGCAGGGAAGGCACCAGTTTGGCTGCCTCTGCGATGGGATTGCGGAAGTCGATGCCGTTGAGATATTCCGGATTACCGATCTTGGCCGTGTCTTCCGTGGTCAGTCCCATGACCGCAACCTTGATGCCCTGCACATCGAAGATGTGATAGGGATCAAACAGGCGTTTGCCGCTGGCATGGTCATAAATATTGGCGGACAGCAGCGGGAAGCCTGCCCAGTTTTGCTGCTGGCGCAGGACGCTCAGCGGGTTGTCAAACTCATGGTTGCCAATGGCCATGGCGTCATAGCCCAGCATTTTCATCCCTTTGAAGTCAGGCTCGGCGTCCTGCAGGTCAGACTCGGGGACGCCGGTATTGATATCGCCACCCGACAGCAGCAACACGCTGCCACCTTCTGCCGCTACTTCCTGACGAATCTGGTCGATCAGCGTCTTCCGGGCTGCCATACCGTATTCTTCATGGTCATTTCGCCAGAAGTGACCATGGTGATCGTTGGTATGCAGGATGGTCAGGTGGTAGGTCTTGCCAGCAGTGTAGGCAGGATGGTGCTGGGCACTGGAGCAGGCGCTGAGGGCCAGCAGGGTGCTGACCGCCAGAGCAGCAAAAGACGGGCGACGAATCGGCATGGGCGTTCCTTGTATATGCGAGGGAATTCGTAGTGATGGTGAAATAGTTGATAAAGATTGCAATATTTGTGCAGGTTATCAACCGGGAGGATGGTTTTTCCTTGTAAAGACCGCGCAACCATGTCGCGTAACGGGCTTTATGGAACAGCAGAAAAGATTTTAATCCTGAGCGAAGCTGTTAAGATTTCGCCCCACACTGGGCGCCGTTGAATCAGAGGAGCAGGGCTCTTCTTCGTCAAACTGTGCTGGACGATCCATCGCCGGGCAAGGCCTGAGCTGAGGTTGACTCCCGCCATGGCAGGTGCCGCCAAAGACTTTCGGCAGTGAAGCTATCATGATCAAGAAGTTAGTTTGTCTGGCGCTGGCTCTGGGAGTCAGTGGCTGTGATCTCAAGCCACAATCGTTGCTGGGCTCGTCCTCATCGGGTGAGGCCGCACCGCAGAGTACTGATGGCAATCTGCAGCCACGTATCAATCAGGATGATTTTATCAATCACGCTGTGGATGCCGTGGTGCCCCTCAAAGTGGGCAACAGCTGGAGCTATGTGGTGAATGGTGACCCTGCCAGACTGGTCAGTTCAAAAGTAGAGAAGATCCAGATGCTCAATGGTCAGCCCTGGTACTACTATGATGTGCTGGGTACAGGGCACTGGGTGCGCGGCAATGCGGATGGTTCTCTGGATGAGGCCGTGGACTTTTATCAGGCGCCTGCGCTGACGGAAGCCACGCCTCGTGTCGAGCAGAACCTGGTGTCACCCAACGGACAGCAGCGTGACTACCAGAACGAAGGTGGCTGGATTAACTATCAGCACTGCAAGTTGCCACTGAGAGTTCCTGCTGGGGTTTTTGACTGCGATATGTATACCTTCAAGACGGGCATCAATGAGAAACGGATAGAGTTCTATGCCAAGGGTGTCGGTCTGGTGAAGGTAGAGATTCAGCGTCTGCAGGGCATTGAAACCTATGCATTGCAGCAATATCAGGTCAAATGAACCTTGACCAATGAGAGCGATACAAAAGCAATGAATGAGTCACAAGACGGCTTGCCGTTCGCAGGGGAGGCTGATCGCACCCTGTTGCAGCACAAGATCAATCTGGAGACGGCACAGATCAGCTGGAAGGAAGTGGAACGCTTTTTTGCCAGTGGTGATCTGGTATCTGTCGCTGCAGAGCTTGATCTGGTGGCGGTGGCGCTGGCCTTTGCAGAAGACCGTGCCGAACAGATTCAGGGCTGGCTGCGTCAGGGCCTGGTAGGCAAGACCACGGTACAGCAGGCCTTGCACTGGCATGAGCATAATCCCTTATTGTGGGCCGTGGTGGTAAAGCCCTGGGTTCTGGTTCAGGAAAAAGCGACAGCATAAAGGCTGTCCGGCGTGGCAGAGCACGCCACCCTCTGCTTACACCATGTCTACTTTTTACACTTTGCCAAGCCGACGCAGAGGCGTTGGAGATCAGGAGAACGGGTTGGATCGTATATTGCTCACTCCCTACCTCAGCATCGCCGAAGACGAACTGGATTTTCAGGCGATACGCTCACAAGGCGCGGGTGGTCAGAACGTCAACAAAGTGTCCAGCGCAGTACAGATGCGCTTTGATATTCGCGCTTCATCGTTGCCTGAGGAGTGCAAACAGCGATTGCTGTGTGTACGTGATGACCGTCTCAGCAAGGATGGGGTATTCATCATCAAGGCACAGGCTTATCGCAGCCAGCTGCAAAACAAGCAGGCCGCTGTTGAGCGCTTGCGTGATGTCGTGGGACAGGCGCTGGCGCCGCAGCGTCCCCGGATTGCCACCAAGCCCAGCTATTCGTCCCGACAGAAGCGGATGGAACATAAACGTCAGCGTAGCGACGTTAAATCCATGCGACGGACGCCTCTGGTCTGAGCTGTTGGCTGCTGACGGGCATGGCTTCTTCCCTTCACCGGCAAAGAAGCCATCGTCTGCCGTCGGCTTTTACCATTATCCGGCCATCCATGGCCCTTGCTATTGTGACGCTACAGCGTTGCCTTCACTGTTTTCCAAGCTCTTCGAAAATCTCGCCACGGACTGGTATTCCCTGCTTAACTTGAGATTGCACTGTTGCTGTTGTTGGCTGGAAGCTGTCTGTGAATCGATCCGTACTGGATAATCTCCATCTGCCTGAGGTATCAGAGCTGTCGCGTGCTGAACTGATCAGTGCGCTCAGTCATGCGCTGGATATGACCGAAGGTCAGCCGCCGGGCCACTGCATGCGTGTGTGCTGGATCGGCATGCATATCGGTGAAAAGCTCGGCCTGAGTGATGAGCAGATGTGGGAGCTGTATTACACCCTGCTGCTCAAGGATCTGGGGTGTAGCAGTAATGCTGCTCGTATCTGTGAGCTGTACCTCACCGATGATCTGGCCTTCAAACGCGAGTACAAGTGGGTGAATGGCGGGCTGCCGCAGGTGGTCAACTTTGTGCTCAAACACACCGGCCTTGAAGCCGGGCTGGCCGAGCGCTTTCGTCGTGTGCTGGATATTTTTCAGAACGGTGAAGACTACTCCAAAGAGCTGATTCGCACCCGTTGTGAACGTGGAGCTGCCATCGCCCGCCAGTTGCGCTTCAGCGAAGGGGTGGCTGAGGGCATTCACAGTCTGGATGAACACTGGAATGGCAAAGGTAAACCTGAAGGGCTCAGTGGCGATGCTATTCCGTTGTACGCCCGTATTGCGCTGCTGTGCCAGGTGGTTGACGTGTTCTTTCTGGTCTCCGGGCCGAAGGCCGCGCTGCGAGAGGCGCGTATGCGCACTGGCCTGTGGTTTGATCCTGCGGTGGTGGTGGCGCTTGAGCAGGTCGCCGTACGACCAGGGTTCTGGGAGGTGCTGACGCATCCGCAGTTGCAGGACTTCGTTGTCAGTCTGGAACCGGCTCAGCACTGGCTGCCGCTGGATGATGATTACATGGATGAGATTGCAGCGGCCTTTGGTCAGGTGGTGGACTCAAAAAGCCCTTACACGGCCGGTCATAGTGAACGTGTCGGGTTGTACACCGACCTTGTGGCTGAGGAAATGGGTTATTCCATGCCTGTGCGGCGCTGGCTGAAGCGGGGAGCACTGCTGCATGATGTAGGCAAGCTTGGGGTCAGCAATACCGTATTGGACAAGCCGGGCAAGCTGGACCCGCAGGAATGGGAGGCGGTGAAAATGCATGCTACCTACTCCGAGCAGATTCTCTCAAGGATCAAAGCCTTTTCGGCATTAGCCAGAGTCGCAGCGGCGCATCACGAGCGACTGGACGGCACGGGCTATCCTCGCGGTCTGCAAGCAGAGGAAATCACGCCTTTTACCCGCATCATCACCACGGCGGATATCTTTGATGCGATCTCTTCCGCTCGCCCCTACCATGAAGCCACTCCGACACCGAAAACCCTGGCGATCATGGCGCAGATGCGCGGAACGGCTCTTGATCCCAATTGTTATGCAGCATTAGAAGCTGCACTGGCACGTATTCCCGGCCCCATCGGCACAGCGGCGGCGGATTAGTCTCTGCTGTTTTGACTACTGTCAGAGTGCGGCCTTTTGAACCTGCACACGTTCTTACGGTGACTTTGACAGCATCCCCGCGTACCCTCAGAAGCATTGCGATCAATATGGAGGACAGCGCAGTGCATCACCCCGTTTTGATTCATCCGGGCTTTGGCAACTCTGATGAGCCTCACTGGCAAAGTCGCTGGCAGCAATTGTTTCCCTACTGGCAGCGTGTCGAGCAGGATGACTGGCACAATCCGGAGTGCCAGCAATGGGTTGCGCGGCTGGAGGAGACACTGGCCACCATGGGAGAGGACACCGTCGTTGTCGCACACAGTCTCGGATGCCTCACGCTGGCGCACTGGGCCAGCCAGAGTAAACATCGCATTCGCGCAGCGCTGCTGGTGGCGGTGCCTGATCCGGCCATGCCTGCCTATCCTCCTTCCGCAAGAGGATTTACGCCCCTGCCAGCAGCGGTATTACCATTCCCTTCGCTGGTGGTCACCAGCCTGAATGACCCGTACAGCAGCCCGGAATTTGCTCATCAGCAGGCGCTGGCTTGGGGGAGCGGTCTGGTTGAAGTCGGTGCACTGGGTCATATCAACGGTGAAAGCGGGTTGGGAGACTGGCAAGAAGGTCTTGATTTACTTGAAAAATTGCTACAACGGCAGCAAATAGACACCTCTTTCGCAGGCTAGGGCAGAATGCCTGTCAGCCTGCCCGCAGCACTGCAGAACTTTGGAAACTGTGACGATGTTCACTCTGATTTTTGCCGCATACAGTGGCACAGGAAAGACCACCTTGCTGGAGCAGGTGGTGCGTATTCTTTGCCAGCGTGGTTACCGTATTGGTGTGGTCAAACACTCCCACCACGATCTCGAACTGGATAAGCCGGGGAAAGACAGCTATCGCCTGCGTAAGGCTGGCGCAGTGCAGGGGGTGCTGGTAACACCCTGGCGTTCAGTGGTGTTTCATGAAAATGGCGAAAAGCAGGAGGCGGAGTTACAGCAGCAGCTGGCCTTGCTTGATATGTCGGTGCTGGATATGGTGCTGGTGGAAGGCTTTCGCCATGCGCCCTGGCCAAAAATTGAGCTGCATCGGTGCGCACTCGGCAAGCCATTCCTGCATAGTCAGGATGAATATGTGCAGGCACTGGTGTGGGACGGTGGTTGTGATGACCAGCTTGCTCTGCCACAGCTGGATATCAACCAGCCACAGCAGGTCGCCGACTATGTTGAAAAGTGCTGGCATGATTACCAAGAATCCAGGCAGGCGAGCACGCCCAGTCTGGACTGACTGTGCGGGATCAGGCGTTTTGTCCTGAATTGCCGTGTTGTTTGCTGTGCTCGGCCGCTACAGAACGAGCAAAGGTCGGAATCGACAAACTGGCAGAAGGTGGCACCTGATTTACTGTGTGTGTCCCGCTGCTGTAAATGGCGATCATGTCTATCGCCCACCTTACATTTATTGTTGTGAAGTCGTGGATGGGACGCTGCACTTCTTGAGTGGTAAGCAGGTAACTATGTCTACAGAGTCTAAGAGGTCTACAGGGTCTACAGGCGACTTCAATAACGCATCACCGGTCTTGCATCCAGCGTCCTCCTCTAATGGCGTCTCTTCGTCTGCGGATATGCCATCGCTGATCGACAACTTTGGCCGGCGTGTCAGCTATCTGCGGCTGTCGGTCACTGATCGTTGTGATTTTCGCTGTATTTACTGCATGAACGAAGACACCACATTCCTGCGTCGGGCACAGATTCTGAGTCTGGAGGAGCTGGCGGATGTCGGGCGTAATTTTGTGGCCATGGGAGTGAAGAAGATTCGCCTGACCGGTGGAGAGCCACTGGTACGCCCTAATGTGATGTGGCTGATTCAGCAGCTGGGGCAGCTGCCGGGGCTGGAAGAGCTGACGCTGACGACCAATGGCTCGCAGCTTGGTCGCTATGCCAGCGAGCTGAAGGCTGCCGGGGTGAAGCGCCTCAATATCAGTCTGGATACCCTCAAGCCGGAACGCTTCGTTGACATGACCCGCCGTGACAAGCTGCAGCAGGTACTGGCGGGTATCGAAGCGGCACGGGATGCCGGGTTTGAGCGCATCAAGCTCAACACCGTGGTGTTACAGGGCAAGAACGTTGATGAACTGGATAATCTGCTGAACTACGCTATTGAGCGTGGCATGGACATCAGCTTCATTGAAGAAATGCCGCTCGGTGAAGTGCGCACCCGTGATCTGCAGCACACCTATCTGGGCAACGACGCTTTGCTGGAGCAGTTGCAACAGCGCTATGGTCTGGTGGCCTCGGCAGAAACGACCGGCGGCCCCTCACGTTACTACCGTATTCCCGGACAGCGCAGCCGTGTCGGCTTTATCTCGCCCCACAGCCATAACTTCTGCAGCACCTGTAATCGTGTGCGGGTGACGGTGGAAGGGCGCCTGTTACTTTGCCTTGGCAATGAGCACTCTGTGGACTTGAAGTCCGTGCTGCGTCGTTATCCCGGCGATGATCAGCGTCTGCGCCAGACTCTGATGGAAGCGATGGCGATCAAGCCTGAGCGCCATCATTTTTCGCTCAGTGACGAGCCGCAGGTGCTGCGTTTTATGAATATGACGGGCGGCTGATCTGACAAGTTTGTCATCACTACAACCCTGACAGCTCGTTGCTCTTTTTTGTAACTACCCCGTTTTCCCTTTTCTAACCCCCCCGATTTATGGGACATACCATGGCCTTCAGTACTGATCTCACACCTCTCAATATCGCCGTGCTGACGGTGTCCGATACGCGCACCGCGGCCAATGACACCTCGGGTGATGCGCTGGTCGCCGGCTTGCAGGAGGCCGGTCACACACTGGCAACGCGCACCATTGTGAAGGATGACGTATATCAGATGCGTGCAGTGGTGTCGCAGTGGATTGCTGATGCCGATATTCATGCGGTGCTGATCACGGGAGGCACCGGTTTTACCGCCCGTGACTCGACGCCGGAAGCCATGAAGCCGCTGTTCGACAAGACCATCGAAGGCTTTGGCGAACTGTTCCGGCAGATTTCCTACAGTGAAATTGGCACGTCCACCATCCAGAGCCGTGCGCTGGCCGGGGTTGCCAACCGTACCCTGATTTTTTGCATGCCCGGCTCGACCGGCGCCTGCCGGACTGCCTGGAACAGCATCATTCGCGAACAGCTCGACAGCCGGCACCGGCCCTGTAACTTTGTCGAAATGGTCAAGCCTGTAGCGAAAGAGACTGGGGGGCAGGCATGAGCGACAGCTGTGTCCGTGAACCTCTGAAGAGCATTGACGACGTGCTGGCGACTCTGCTGGCACGTGCGCTGCCGTTGACACCGATAGAAACCCTGCCGCTGCATCAGGCGTTGGGTAAGGTACTGGCCAAAGGAATCATCAGCCCCATGTCGGTACCTCCAGCCGACAACAGCGCGATGGATGGTTATGCCCTGCGTGCTGCGGATTTCGGTGCTGATGGCGTACTGCCGGTCAGCCAGCGTGTCCCTGCCGGTAGTGTTCCCGAGCCGCTGCAACCCGGCACGGCCGTGCGTATTTTCACCGGTGCGGTGGTGCCGGTCGGCGCCGATAGCGTGGTGATGCAGGAAGACTGCCGTGCCATCGTCGATGAGCAGGGCAAGGAATCTGTGCATATCCAGATTCAGCCTGCGTCCGGTCAGCATGTGCGCAAGGCCGGTCAAGATATCCAGCAGGGTGCCGTGTTGTTTGAGCCGGGAGTGCGTCTGGGGGCCAGCCATCTCGGTGTCCTGGCCTCTGTCGGGATTGCCGAAGTGGCCGTGTTTCGTCCGCTTCGGGTGGCCATACTGACCACCGGAGATGAACTGGTAGCGCCGGGGCAGCCACTGCAACCCGGGCAGATCTACAACTCCAATGCCTTCATGCTTGAGGCGCTGTTGCGTGGGCTGGGGCTGGATGTAATCAACCTTGGTATTGTCCCTGACCAGCTGGCGCTGACCACACAGGCGCTGCAGGAGGCGGCCACCTCGGCGGATATCATCATGACCACCGGCGGGGTGTCGGTAGGTGAAGAAGATCATGTGCGTCAGGCCGTCAATGAACTGGGCCAGCTGCTGGTCTGGAAACTGGCAATCAAGCCGGGCAAGCCTTTTGCTTTTGGCCGGGTGGGGGACACCCCCTTTATCGGCTTGCCGGGCAACCCTGCTTCCGTGCTGGTAACGTTCTCTCTGCTGGCGCGTCCCTACCTGCTGCGCTCCATGGGGCAGGAGCAGGTTTCAGCACCGCGTTTTGACGTCAGGGCCGGGTACTCACTCAAGAGCGCCGGGCGCCGAACGGAATACGTTCGTGCCCTATTGCAGACAACGGAGCAGGGGATAGTCGCCGTGCCGGTGGGTAATCAGAGTTCAGGTGTGTTGACGACGGCTTGTGCTGCCAGCGGCTTGCTGGAGATTCCCGCTGGCAAGGTATTTGCCGCCGGAGAGGTGCTGCAGTTTATTCCTTTTCACGGTGTACTGAGCTGAGAACGAGTTCACGTTCTCCGCTCAGATAAGTGTTCTGTGGTGGATGTTTTCTATGTCACAACTTACTCATCTTGATAGTCAGGGCCATGCCCACATGGTGGACGTGACCGACAAGTCCGTCAGTCAGCGTGAAGCCAGAGCCGAAGCTGTGGTCAGCATGTCAGCCGAATGCATGGCCCTGCTGATCGATGGCAAACATCCCAAAGGGGATGTGTTTGCAGTGGCCCGTATCGCTGGTATTCAGGCGGCCAAACGGACCTGGGAGCTGATACCGCTCTGCCATCCCCTGATGCTCACTTCCGTCAAGGTTGAGCTGCAGGCGCTGCCTGAACAGCAGCGGGTGCGTATCGAAACCCGTGCCAAACTGGCAGGGCAGACCGGGGTGGAAATGGAAGCACTGACAGCGGCCAGCGTGGCGGCTCTGACCCTCTACGACATGTGTAAAGCGGTCGACAAAGGCATGGTGATTGAACACATCAGGCTGCTGGAAAAAAGCGGTGGCAAGTCTGGCCACTGGCAGATAAGCGCGCTGGAGGAACAGGCATGATCAAGGTGCTATTTTTTGCCCGACTGCGTGAAGAGCTGGGTATTGATGGTTTGCAATGGCCATGGCAGGCCGGGATGACGCTGGCGGAGTTGCTGTCACAGTTACAGGGACAGGGCGAGCCCTGGGCCAGTTGTCTGGCCCAGCCCAATCTGCTGACGGCCGTCAATCAGGCCATTGTCGACTCTCAGGAGCTGCTGGCCGATGGTGACGAAGTGGCGTTCTTCCCACCGGTGACGGGAGGCTGAGGTATGAAGCAGGGGAATATTCCACCGCAACGCGCCCGGGTTCAGTCTTCACCTCTGGATCTGCAAGGGATGTTACAGCATTTTCAGCCGTACGATGGGCAGTCTGACGAGTATCCGACAGGTGCCATCGTCAGCTTCAGCGGGCTGGTGCGTGATTTTAATGAGCGCCCCGAAGTGACAGCGCTGACGCTGGAACACTATCCAGGCATGACCGAGAAGGTACTGCATCAGTTGCTGCTGGAGGCGCAAACGCGCTGGCAGCTGCAGGATGCGCTGGTGGTACACAGAGTCGGCAGAATGCTGCCCGGAGACATCATTGTGTTTGTCGCCGTGGCCAGCAGTCACCGGAAGGATGCGTTTGCTGCCTGTGAGTACATCATGGATATGCTGAAAACCCGC
Organism: Pokkaliibacter plantistimulans; assembly: GCF_003194385.1. Classification (GTDB taxonomy): domain Bacteria; phylum Pseudomonadota; class Gammaproteobacteria; order Pseudomonadales; family Balneatricaceae; genus Pokkaliibacter; species Pokkaliibacter plantistimulans. The sequence continues at coordinate 24,791 of NZ_LAPT01000040.1, read as the reverse complement.
GCGCCGTTCTGGAAAAAGGAGGAAACAGATAATGACAGTTACTGGGTGGATGCGCGTGAAAGTGATGCTGAGGCTGCCGCCGCATGGCTGAAAGCCCACGATGGGCACCGACAGTAAAATTTTGTAATTTTTCCCTGCTTCTTATTTATACCGCCGAATTTCTTCTATACCGTGAAGGCTTTAACCGGCAGCCGTTGCTGCTTCTTCCGGCATGGCGCCAGCGCTGGCTGGCGGCGCTGCCGGGTCAAATCTGGATTGAATAAAGCAGTTGCAAAGGATAGGGGAAAAAGTGAAGTGAATAACAAGCGTATTGCGTTACCTGCGCTAGTGATCCTGTCGTCACTGGGGTTGGCAGCCTGTGCCCCCTCACCAACCCGCGTCAGCAAAGCAGACGTCGAACCACCGCCCAAGGTGGTGAACAAGTCCAAACCCGTAGGTATTCCTGATGTCGCGCTGCAGTCTGCACCCGATGCCACGCCGATGCCCGCCCCCGAGCTGTCTGCCTCGACCTCCACGACCTCTGCAACCCCCGAGGCTACCAGCGCTGACATGAGCCAGGCGGGCTCAAGCAGTGCCGAAGCGGCTGCAGCGTCCGTCATGCAGAACTCTATCGTGGCCAATGATAGCGTCGCTCACAACCCGAACGCAGCACCGGTTATGACGGCTGATATGACCAGCACCGCCGAGGCGCCCGCTGATGAAGCCAACGCTGCGGCACCTGTGGTGGAAAATAACGGTATGGCTGATGCGAGTGCTGCACCTGCCTCCCCAGCTGCAGCGGACAAACCCGCTTCGCCGCAAGCTGCCATCGAGCTGAGCTACCAGTCTCTGCTGAAAACGGTGGAAGGCTGGCGTGCAGCCTGGTCCAGTCAGGATGTGGACAGTTATTTGTCGTTCTATTCTCCTGATTTCGCCCCGGACAACATGAGCCGCAAGAGCTGGGAACAGCAGCGTCGGCAGAAAATTTCAGCGCCGAAGTGGATCAAGGTTGAACTGGGAGAGCCTCAGGTGGCCATCGTCGATAGTCGGGCCATTATTCGCTTCGAACAGAGCTATTCGGCCAGTGGCTACCAGGATAAGGTCGTGAAGGAGCTGGAGATGGATAAAGAAAACGGCGAGTGGAAAATCGTCAAGGAGACGTCGCTGTAACCCGGCACTCCTCAGCTGCCACGTATGGCATAGCCTTGTACAAGGCGTCTGACAGATAAAGAAATGCCCGGCTAGTGCCGGGCATTTTGCTTCTTAACGTGCTGATAGTTAAGAGAATCGGTTGGAACAGAACCTGCAAGACCTGCAAGGTGCGGCCATTATATATAGCCGCATCATATAAACCATTAGTCCCAATATCATGCTACCCGAGGACAGGCGACAGCATGCCGTGGCTCACCCTGCAAGGTCGGGCGTTGTTCTGCACAGCTGGCCACCGCAATCGGGCAGCGGGTACGGAACACGCAGCCTGAAGGCGGATTGATCGGCGATGGCAGATCGCCTTCCAGTAGCTGGATGGTCTTGTTGCGCTCGATATCCGGATCGGGAATTGGCACCGCTGACATCAGGGCTTTGGTGTATGGGTGTTTGGGATCGGCATAGAGAGCCTTGCCCTGACCCAGTTCCACCTGATTGCCCAGATACATCACCATGACGCGGTCGCTGATGTGCTTCACCACCGACAGGTCGTGGGCGATAAAGATCAGCGACAGCCCCATTTCCTTCTGCAGCGACTTCAGCAGGTTGACCACCTGTGCCTGAATGGACACGTCCAGAGCCGATACCGGCTCGTCACAGATGACCAGTTTGGGTTCAAGGATCAGTGCACGGGCAATACCGATACGCTGGCACTGGCCACCGGAGAACTCGTGGGGATAGCGGTTGATGACGTTAGGCAGCAAACCTACCTTCATCATCATGGTCTTCACCTTGTCAGTCACTTCCTGCTTGTTGAGCCTGGGATAGAAAGTACGCAGCGGCTCAGCAATGATGTCGCCGATGGTCATGCGCGGATTCAACGAGGCCAGCGGATCCTGGAATATCATCTGGATATCCTTGCGGATTTCACGCCAGCCGTGATGATCCAGCTCCAGCAGTTCCTGTCCCTGCCATTTGATGCTGCCTGCACGGGACTTCACCAGACCGATCAGCGCCCGGGCAAAGGTTGATTTGCCACAGCCTGACTCCCCAACCACGCCGAGTGTTTCGCCGGGATAGAGATCCAGACTGACACCGTCCACCGCTTTCAGGGCGAGTGAGGGAGCCCATGGCCACAGGCTGCTGGTTTTGATATCGAAGTGCACCTTCAGATCGCGCACTTGCAGAATGGGTTGAGTGCTCATCAGGCTTGCTCCTCGGCCAGCCAGTGGCAGGCACGCTGACGCTGGTCGCTGGTGGTAATAAGTTCCGGTTCCGAGTAACGGCAGATATCACTGACGTGCTGACAGCGGTCCTGGAACGGACAGCCCTGCGGCAGTTTAAGCAGGTTGGGCGGATTACCCGGAATGGTTGGCAGTGCCGCCATATCATCGGAGTCCAGACGCGGAATGGCCGACAGTAACCCCTGGGTATAGGGATGACTTGGACGATAGAAAATATCGCGCGCACTGCCGTATTCCATGGTGCGCCCGGCGTACATCACCAGTACCTTGTCACAGATCCCGGCCACGACGCCCAGATCGTGAGTGATCATGATGATGGCGGTGTTGAAGTCGCGTTGCAGCTCAGACAGCAGCGTCATGATCTGCGCCTGCACGGTCACGTCCAGCGCGGTCGTGGGCTCATCGGCAATCAACAGCTGTGGACGGCATAGCAGCGCCATGGCAATCATCACGCGCTGACGCATCCCGCCGGAGAACTCGTGCGGGAACATCTTCATGCGCTTGCGCGCTTCAGGCATCTTCACCGCGTCCAGCATGCGCACTGATTCTTCAAAGGCGTCCGCTTTGGTCATGCCTTTGTGCAGCATCAGCACTTCCATCAACTGCTCACCGACCCGCATGTAGGGGTTGAGGGAGGTCATGGGGTCCTGAAAGATCATGGCGATCTTTTCCGAGCGGATCCTGTTCAGTTCTTTCTCGCTCAGGCCAACGATGGACTTGCCATCAAACGTAGCTTCGCCGCTGACCTTGCCGTTTTTGGCCAGCAGGCCCATCAGCGCAAAGGCGGTCTGACTTTTTCCCGAGCCGGATTCGCCGACGATACCGAGGGTCTGACCCGCCTCCAGAGAAAAGTTCAGCTTGTTGACGGCAGTGACGGTGCCATCAGGCGTAGAGAAGTGAACTTCCAGATTCTTGATAGATAACAAACTCATCGCAGGCTCCTTACCGGTCTTTCGGGTCAAGGGCATCACGCAGACCATCGCCCACGAAGTTGAAGCAGAACAGGGTGGTTACCAGGAAACCTGCCGGGAACAGCAGTTGCCAGGGGGCCACCTCCATGGTTTTGGAGCCTTCATTGAGCAATGCACCCCAGCTAGTCATGGGCTCCTGCACGCCCAGACCCAGATAACTGAGGAATGATTCGAACAGAATCATGCTCGGCACCAGCAGTGTGGCGTAGACCACCACAATGCCGAGGACGTTGGGCACGATATGACGGGTAATGATGGCCCAGGTGCTGACGCCACAGACGTGCGCCGCTTCAATGAACTCCTTGCTCTTCAGGCTGAGAGTCTGACCGCGCACGATACGGGCCATATCCAGCCAGGACACCGCGCCGATAGCAATAAAGATCAGCATGATGTTCCGACCGAAGAAGGTCACCAGCAGGATGACGAAGAACATGAACGGGAAGGAGTTCAGAATTTCCAGTGTGCGCATCATGAAGGAATCGGTACGACCGCCGATGAAGCCTGCCATGGCGCCGTACAGGGTGCCGATTACAATGGCGACCAGTGCGCCCAGCACGCCGACCATCAGGGAAATCTGACCACCCACCAGAGTGCGCACGAACAGATCACGGCCAAGACTGTCAGTACCGAAAAAGTGGCCGCTGGCAGTATCCGGGGCGATCTGCATGGCGTTCCAGTCGATATCGTCGTAGGTGAAGTCGCCAAGCTGGCTGCCGAACAGGCATAGCAGGATGATGACGGACAGGGTGATCAGACTGATCATCGCTGCTTTGTTGTGCATGAAGCGACGACGGGCATCCTGCCACAGACTGCGCCCTTCCACTTCGGCAGGGGCTTCCTGCAGTTGGGTAGCAAAGCGTGAAACGGCTTCGCTGTTGGGTTTGTTAGTAATCATAGGCTGACTCAGTAACGAATTTTGGGATCGATATAGGCGTACATGATGTCGACGATGGCGTTGAACATGATGGTCAGCGCGCCGATCAGGACAGTAATGCCCAGTACCATGGAGTAGTCACGGTTGAGTGAGCCGTTGACGAACAGCTGGCCAATGCCAGGCAAGCCAAAAATGGTTTCGATCACCACAGAGCCCGTGATGATGCCGACAAACGCCGGGCCAAGATAAGAGATAACGGGCAGCAGGGCAGGTTTCAGCGCATGGCGCCAGATGATGTAGCCTGCGGGCAACCCTTTGGCGCGCGCTGTACGGATAAAGTTGGAGTGCATGATTTCAATCATGCTGCCACGCATGATGCGGGCGATGGACGAGATGTAGTGGGCCGCCATGGCCAGTACGGGCAGCAGCATGTACATCCACTCACCCCCATTCCAGCCGCCTGCGGGTAACCAGCGCAGATGGACGGCAAAGATTAGTACCAGCAACGGTGCCAGTACAAAACTGGGGATTACCACACCCGTCATGGCCAGTGACATCACGCCATAGTCGACCCAGGTGTTCTGTTTGAGCGCGGCAACCACGCCGAACAACACGCCCAGCACCACCGCAGTAAGAAACGCCCACAAACCGATCTCGGCCGATACCGGAAAACTCTGGCCGACCAGCTCATTGACGGAAAAATCCTTGTATTTGAATGAAGGGCCAAGATCGCCCTGTAACAGCCCACCCAGATAGTGGAAAAACTGGACATAGAGAGGCTGGTCAAGCCCGTACTTGGCCTCAATGTTGGCGAGAATCTCCGGCGGCAGCGAGCGCTCACCGGTAAAGGGGCTGCCGGGGGCTGCATGCATCAGCACGAAGGACACCAGAATCAGCACCAGCAGGGTAGGGATGGCTTCAATTAAGCGCTTGAATACAAATTTTAGCATTGGCAAATACCTGACCTTGCAGCGAGGCCGTCGTCCCTGAGGCACCTCCCTTGTGACTGGGGAGAGGTGACGGATTTATCCAGTCCCGCTACACAAAATAGAACATCACAAAAGCAAATACCGGCGGGCTCGTGAGAGCCGCCGGTATGCCTTCAGGTGTCAGCCCTTAGTGTTTAACTACGTACATGTCCTTGAAGTAGAAAATATCTTCAGGGTTGGCTGCGGGATAGCCGCCAATGTAAGGTTTGACCAGACGGGTAGTTGAGTACTGATAGATGGGCGCAACAGGCATGTCTCTGTCCAGCAGCTTGGCAGCCTGGTTGTACATCTCGTTACGCTTGGTCTCATCGACAACGCTCTTGGAGTCAGCCATCAGCATGTCGTACTCAGGATTGGAGTAACGCGCATAGTTGTTGCCGTTGGCAGTAGTCAGCAGATCCAGCATGGTGGAGGCTTCGTTGTAGTCGCCTACCCAACCGGCACGCGCCACCTGGAAGTCACCTGCACGCTCGGTGGCCAGGTAGGTTTTCCATTCCTGGTTAACCAGGCTGACATTCACACCCAGAGACTGTTTCCACATGGCAGCCACGGCGATGGCAATCTTCTTGTGGTTGTCGCTGGTGTTGTACAACAGTTCAAAGCTCAGCGGATGATCAGGGCCATAGCCCGCTTCTTTCATCAGTTTCTTGGCTTCTTCAACGCGCTCTTTCTGAGTCAGCTTGGCCCAGGCAGGAACGACAGGGGTGAAGCCGGCAGTAATATCGGGAACAAAGGCATAGGCAGGGATTTCACCCTGGCCGGTGATCTTGTCGGTAATGACATTACGGTCGATAGCAAAGCTCAGCGCCTTGCGGATACGAGCGTCATCGAAGGGAGCCTTCTTGTTGTTGAAGCTGTAGTAGTAGGTACCGACCTGACCTGTAGTGTGGATCTGCTCAGGAATATCTTTCTTCAGCTGACGGAAGTGCTCGATAGCAATTGGGGTGCTGCCGTTGGTGATGTCGATTTCACCCGCTTTGTAACGTGACAGCTCAGAGTTTTCTGACTCGATGGGCAGCACGGTGATCTGGTTGACCACGGTGTCTTTGTCATCCCAGTAGTTGGGGTTGCGCTTCAGCACGATGCGCTCGTTGACCACCCAGTCGGTCAGGGTGTAAGCACCGTTACCCACGAAGTGGTCAGGGCTGGTCCATTTCTCGCCCCACTGGTCAATGACTTTCTTGTTGGCAGGCACCATGGTGGTGTGGCCAAGCATACGGATGAAGTAAGGGATAGGTTTATCCAGTACGACCTGCAGGGTGTGGTCATCCAGCGCTTTTACGCCGAGCTGATCAGGTGACTTCTTGCCGTTGATGATGTCGCTGGCATTGGCCATGGTGGTCATTTCGATATACCAGGAGTAGGGCGACGCGGTTTTAGGGTCTACCGCACGCTGCCAGGCAAATACGAAGTCGCCAGCGGTGACGGGATCGCCATTGGACCACTTGGCGTCATCACGCAGGTGGAAAGTGAACACGGTGTTGTTGTCGTTAACGTCCCAAGAGGTTGCTACGCCGGGGAGGATGTTGCCCTTGTCGTCCTGAATCACCAGACCTTCGAACAGGTTGCGTGCAATCCTGGACTCGGGGGTGCCTTCCATCTTCTGAGGATCAAGGGTGGCAGGTTCAGCGCCATTGTTGAAGACGATTTCCTGCTTGGCAGCCAGTTCGGTACCTGCAGGTACCTTCGCAGCCATCACGGGAGCCGCTACACCGGCTGCGAGAAGGATGGCCAATGCCAGGCTGGTTTTCTTATGCATACATAATCTCCGGTTAATTACTCAGGACATGGGGTCGCCATGTCGATCAAGCAGAGGTGGGCGGTTAGTTATTGAGTGCCGGTCACTCTGCTCACGAGTGTTTAATATTTTTTGACAACTGGCCTCTCAGGACTTGCGAGCTAACCAAGTTGCTCGGCCAAGCAAAAGATCAGGAAAGGCAAAAGCATATTATATGCCAGCTATATATCATGGTCTGTATGTGCTTTTTTTATAGTTTATAAAGTAATGTGCTAGATGAATCCGCGGGAAGGATAACGATATGTAACCTGCAGTGTTGAATATATAACGAGTGGTTTGGTTTTTTATTCATCACTTCGTGGTGTTTAGTGGCTATATTTCAGCTAATTCGTTGATTATATTTTACGAAAGTGACCTTGTAGTTAATCAGAATCCCACTTCAGTCTGATCGGTAGCAGGCTGTCTGCCAGTACTTAGAGTCTTGATTCGGTTACGAAATAGCGAACGTGAATCACAAAAATTGCACATTTTGGGTATCGGGGCGTGCCAGAAACTTCTCTGAAGTGTGTGAAAAAATAAATTTTAAGTCGCTTATGGATGAGTGAAAGGTAGGCGGCGGCTGATCTGGCTTTCTGTTAAATCAATTTGTGCTCTAGTTTGGTGCGCTTGTGGAAATGTGCTTGTTACGTTTTCGTCGTTTTTACAGGGGGGAGTGCTACTAAAGGTGACAGTTCTCATTTGAAATGCTGCCAAATTATTGTTGAGCAATGATGAGAGTTGGTTGGTGACGGTTGTCAAGATGGTGTGCCGCGTCTCCCCGTAGTTCTGATGAACGAAGCGGCCCTGGCATAGCCAAGGCCGTGCTGCTTGACGATTATCAGCTGTAACGGAACTGACCTACCTCGGTATTAACGGAGCTGGCCTGCTCCATCACGGCCTGACTGGCCTGGGCCACCAAATGGGCATCGCTGTTACTCTGTTCTGCTAACTCGGCCAGAGTATGGATACTGCCGGTTATCTCCTGTGCCACGGCGGCCTGCTCTTCGGCGGCACTGGCAATCAGCGTGTTCATTTCCGCCATACGGGCCATGTTATGACTGATGACCTCCAGCTGCTGGACGGCCTTATCTGCACCACTCATGGTGTGCTCCAGCCGGGTCAGGCTCTGTTCCATCACCTGACTGGTTGCATCTGAGCCCTGCTGCAGATTGGCAATCATCTGCTGAATCTCATTGGTTGAGATTTGTGTGCGCTGTGCCAGTGCACGCACTTCATCTGCGACCACAGCAAAGCCACGCCCCTGTTCGCCAGCGCGAGCGGCCTCGATCGCTGCATTGAGTGCGAGCAGATTGGTCTGCTCCGAAATGGTGCGAATGACATCCACAATTGAGCCTATGCCCTGGCTTTGTCGCTTGAGGTCTTCCACTGATGTTGCTGTCGAACGGATGTCGCCGCTGAGGTGCTGCAAAGCTTGCTGCATGTGGCGAATATCGGTGCTGCCCTGCGTAGCAGCACGATCCGCTTCCACCGACAGCTGGCTGGCCTGTTCGGCATGACGGGCTACACCATGAACAGTCTGGGCCATTTCCTCGATGGCAGTGGCCACCTGCTCGGTTTCCTGTTGCTGTTGCTGAATCTGCTGGTGAGATCCCTGAGCTGTTGACGCCAGCTGGGAGGACGCGCCTCCCATCGAATGGGCTATTTGAGCCAGCCGGCTGATGCTGATCTGCAGTTTGTCGACAAACTGATTGAAGGCACTGGCCAGACGGGTAAGCTCATCCTTACCAGCGACGGGAAGGCGTTTACGCAGGTCACCTTCGCCCCGGGCGATGTCTTCCAACATGGCGGAGGTCGCATTAAGTGGCGTGACAATGGAGCGGGCGATACCCTGACTCAGCAATACGCCAACGACAACCAGCAATACCACCAGAATCAGAGTGGTGGTGCGGGTATTGTCGATGACAGTGGTGGTTTGCTGTTGTTGCTCCTGTTTCAGACGGAGCAGATCATCCTGCAGTGCACTGGCGGCGTCGTGCAGTATGTTGCCAGCCGCATCACGTTTGCCATAGGCCTCTGCCAGTTGCTCGAACGTCTGAATATAGGTTTTGCTGTTCTGGTTGATGGTCCGGGCGATCTTGCGACTCTCCTCATCACTCAGCTCCAGTGCCAGTTTTGCTGAGGTCTCATCAAGCAGCGCGCCGCTGCTGCTGACTACGGTTTTAGCCTCATCGCCCTGGCCCAGCAGAAAGTTCTTTTCGCCAATACGTGCCTGGTAGATCAGTTGAATCAGGTTATTGGTTTCATCCATTTGCCCCAGAATCTTTTGCATAGCAGAAGCGTCGCTGTTCTCCGACTGCATATCCTGATACTGCATTTCCAGTTCAACGATCAGATCCAGCCCAGCCTCTCTTACCTTCTCGGCGGCCGTCAGCATGGTCTGCTGCGTCTGTTCCAGCGATTGCATTGCCGTGGTAATGCTGTCCAGCGCCTGACTGTACTGATCGACCTGCTCAGTCAGTTGTTGCAGCCGCCCATTCTGGCTGTTGTCCACCGCAACGCTGCGTGACAGTTCCTGACGCAGGGCATCAATCTGGCTCGTAATGCCTTGCTTGCCTTCATCATCAGGCTGCTTCAGATAGGTGCGTTCACTGGTACGGATGGCCTGCATATCAGAATTGATCTGATCAAACTGCAGGTTCTGGTTGAGGTTGGTGTCGATCAGTTGCAGGTTCCAGGTGCTCAGTCCACCAAGAATCAGGGTGGCGACGATAAGGGTGCTGAACCCCAGCCACAAACGCCCCTGAATGGAAAATAGCCGCATGCATGCTCTCCGGTCTGGCATGAGTCATAAGTTCATCACGCCTCCGGGTGCTGGCGAGGCACAGGTTGGTTGGATGATGAACGGGTAGTTAGGTATGAATGTTCAAGCAGGGCAGATACCAAGAATGTACTCACGATCTGCTGTGCGTCGGCCAAACTGCGTTGAAAAGCTCTTCGGAATGCATGTTTAGGCTCGCTACCATTTATCAGGGATAAAAGGTGCTTCCTCAGCGCTCTTCGCCTTGTTTTGCTCTGGCTCGCGAGATCGTGAACACATTCTAAGCCAGCATCGTGATGATTTTGCGTCAGCAACAGTCAGCACTGCACCGTAATAGTGCGCCGTGCCATCTCACATAGCTGATTCAATATCACTGTTTTGCCTCAGCGAATGCTGAGAAGGCTGGCCAAGCGTGCCCAGAGGTATGAAACTCAACCGAGTGTATCAGATTCAGGCAGGGGCGCTTGCAGAAACCGTGCCTGAAGCTGGTCTGCCGGCATGGGGTGTGCCAGCAGATAACCCTGTACCAGATGGCAACCGTAGTCTTTGAGAATCTCAAGGGTGCGTTCATCTTCACACCCTTCCGCCAGAACCCGGATATCAAGCGCATTGGCCATAGATAACATGGCCATCACCAGCGCATCAGCTTCCGGCGTTTTACCCAGTTCCTGCACGAAGCTCTGATCGATTTTGAGGAGGTCAGCCCTGATCTTCTTGATATACGAGAGCGAGGAATAGCCCTTGCCGAAGTCATCAATAGCCAGACGGATGCCCTGATCGACGAGGGAGTTGAGCTGGGCTTTGAGGGTGGGGTTGTCATCGATGAAGATGCTTTCGGTCACTTCAATGGTGACCAGTTCTCTGGCGATGGCGTAATGCTCCAGCAACTTGATCAGGCGGCTGTAATAGCCGGCATCACCTAGTTCGTATACGGAGGCGTTGATAGACAGTACACCGGGCTCGAAACCCTGATCCAGCCAGTGGTGTAGTTGCTGCAGGCTGGTTTCCTGCACGTAGTGGCCAAGGGACTGAATCAGTCCGGCACTTTCGGCAATGGGAATGAAATCCGCGGGAGAGATGAATCCTGCTTCGGGGTGGTTCCAGCGAATCAGCACCTCCAGACCATAGAGCTGCAGGGTGTCGAGTCTGAATTGCGGCTGATAGACCAGATGCAGCTGGCGCTGTTCGAGTGCACGGCGCAGCTCGGTTTCTATCCAGAAACGGTATTCGGTCTGACGCCCCATTTCACTGGTAAAGAAGGTGAAGGTGTTTTTACCCGACGCCTTCGATTCATACAGGGCGGTATCTGCACTTTTCAGCAGATCCTGAACCTGAGTGCCGTCTTCCGGATAGATGCTGACACCAATACTGGTGGTCAGTGACAGAGGGCCGGTCGACAGGACCACTGGCGTAGTCAATGCTTCGCGCAGGCGGCGGATCAGTGGCAACAGATGATCCGTCTGGAAGACCTGGGGAACTACCACCACAAACTCATCGCCGCCGATACGACACAGCGTCTCGTTGGCGCGCAGGGTGTCGGCCAGCCGGGTGGAAATCTGCATCAGCACTTCGTCGCCGACATTGTGCCCCAGACTGTCGTTAATGGCCTTGAAGTTATCGAGATCCATCAGGATAAAGGCCAGATGATGTTGATTACGGCTGGCAGATTGTAACGCCTGTTCGGCGCGCTGCTGGAACGTGTAGCGGTTGGCCAGCCCTGTCAGCGGATCCCGGTGTGCGAGGTAATCCAGGCGCTGGGCATTGAGAATCTGGTCTGTTTCATCGAAAAAGACCCCCTCAATCCAGCCCACGCCGGTTTCGTTGTCAATCATGCCCTGCCCCTGATTGAGCACCCAGCGCACATTGCCATCGAGGTCGGTGACCCGGTGACTGAAGGAGAAGGACTCATTGGTATCGGCAGCGTGACACAGGGTATCGCGCACCAGAATCCAGTCAGCAGGGTGGATGATGCTTTTCAGGTTGGGTTGTTTGACCGGGGATGACTTGGGCAAGGTTTCGCTGCCGATGATGTGCTTGAGGCCGGCGGAAACAAAGCTGACCTCCAGATCCTGATTGGCCTGCACACGAAATACGGCTCCGGGGATATTGGCCACCAGCACTTCCATGCTGCGTTCGCTGCGTTGAAGTTGCTTTTGAATGGTATGGGTGGCGGTGACATCCAGCAGAATACCGACGGCGCGGCTACCCGGAGCCTGTTGTTCATCCTGCTCATCCAGCCGACCGCGCAACAGCAGGGTTTTTTCCGGCACATCGTTGGTGATCACCAGACATTCGCAGATGTGTTTGCTGTTGGGAATCTTGATGGAAAAGAAGCGACGCAGGTGGGCATGATCCGCATCCCTGATACCTTCGAGTACTTCATCCAGCTGCAGTCGCAGGGCAATGGTTTTGAGCGACAGGGTATCGGCCAGCGTGCCATTGATTTCCAGCAGTTCTGTGCGGTAGTCGTAAACCCAGATACCGACATTACTGAAGTTGGTGATCCATTGCTGGGTCTTGGCGAAGCGCGCCAGATGTTTTTCTACCTGAATGCGGGTCTGATATTCACGGTCCAGCGAGCTGCGCACCCTGGCAATCTGATAGCGCAGGAGCCCCACCCACAGCAGCATCAGCAGTATGGCAATCAGAATGGCGGCCAGTACTGCCAGAATGCTCTGGAAGTTTTCCTCATAGAAATCCCGGAACCACCTGTTATACAGGTTATCGAACTCTCCGGAGGCCTTGACCTTATCGAGGCCGTTGTTGATGGCATTGAGCAGTTCGGTATTCCCTTTCGCCACGGCAAAGACATAGGGATGAGAACTGATTTCACTGCCGGTCAGTACGACGTTACTGAAATCTCCCTTGTGGATCATGTAGCCAGCGGTCTGGAAGGTGACATAGCCGTAGGCATAGCGGTTTTCATTCACCATGCGCAGTACGTCCCACTCTGAGGGAGCCTTGATCAATTGCGCATGAGGAAGATTTTGTAACAGGCTACTTTCACCGTAAGAGCTTGCCTGCACCACGACTTCGCGATCACCGAGGGACGATGGACCCTGCATCGAAGGGGAGTTGACGTTGCGAACCAGAATATAGGAGGTAATGGCGATCGGGTCTGATAACAGATATTTATCGCGGCGTTCAGGAGAGGCATAGATCGCGATGATTTGTGCATCGCCGCGATTGAATTCATCGAGGACCTGATGCCACTGGCCCAGTCTGCTTCTTATATTGAGCTTACTTTCTCTGGCAATGGCCTGCAGCAGATCAATGTTGAAGCCAGTGGGCTTGCCATCCTGAGTCAGGTATTCGTAAGGAGGGAAGCGGGCATCGCCAACAGCAAGGAGCTCCTGATCAGACGCTGCCGATGCAGTCTGGGCGCACTGCCATAGCCATAGCAGCATCAACAACCATAACCTTCCATATCTGCCTGACTTCATACTGACCATCTACAAGCCTCTACCGGGGTCTGGTCGCGGCGCTAGCGAGCGTATGCTCATCCATCAACGAGAAAGTTTATCGGCCAGGCGCTTACGCCCTGCCAATTAGCATAGGAGATGAGCGGCTGGATTTCGACCTGAGCCATACCATCTCACAGGCGCCACGGGAGAGGTGGCGCGGTAGCAGAGAAAGGCAGTGAGTGAACAGGATTTTGTTACTCAGAGAAGTATAGATGCGATTTTTACAGAGTCATGTTTGTGTAAAGTGAAGTTTGCAGATAACAGCGATTCAGGACCGTTCTTTTGAGCACATTCCCGCTGGGACTCGGACGCTAGTGCGCCCGAAGCGCAGGTAAATACGGCAGTATCAGCATCCAGCCACTCAGTGTCAGCAGTGAGACAAGAGTACTGATAACGATCACTGACGAGACCACACTGACCTGACGCTCATACTTCAGAGCAAACACGCTGACCATGGCTGCAGCCGGTAACGCGTTCGCCAGTACCACACCTTCCATCCAGATACGGGGCAAAGGCCAGAACAGTGACGCCAGTAATAGTGCGAGCAGGGGATGCACCAGCAGTTTGATACTGCTGATCAGCAGGATGGGCTTGAGCTGACCGCGCACACTTTGGCCATACAAACTGAGCCCCATGGTGAACAGAGCGACCGGAGCGGTGGCTTGTGCCAGCAGCGTCATCAAACCTGACAGGGCTTCTGGCTTGGGCAGGCCACAGGCCGACCAGAGCATGCCCAGCAGAGGGGGCATGAACAGCGGGTTCTTCACAAACAGTCGAACGAGCAGCGTTCTGATCCGGGTAGGCTCAGGCTGGGTAAGGTGATCCAGCAACGCCATTCCCAGACCCATAAAAAGAATATTGAACGTCAGTGATGAGATGATGACAGGCAGGGTGCCGTGGCTGCCATATAACAGGGTAAACAGCGGTACGCCCATATAAATAGTATTGGGATTGAGCCCGCTCAGGCTGAGCAGCATTCGATCAGCAGGATGCTGAATGTTCCAGAAGCGCTTTGCCAGCCACCAGACCAGAGCGCCGCTGAGTAACGATGCGACCAGCGTAATGGCAATAAAGCGGAGGTTGAGAATTTCTGTCAGGGCGACTGAAGCGGTTGACCAGAAGAACAGGGGAGGCAGGCAGATATTCAGGATAAAGGGGTTGAAGACCTGTATGGACTGGCTGTCGAACAGCCTGATATGGCGAGTGAACAGGCCAAGGCCGATCAGGACGAAAATGGGAATAAGGGTGTTGACCAGAACCATGGCTCACTCTCTTGCGGGCGTCTGCTGCGTTGCGGCAGTCTAGCAGAGATGCTCTGCGCGCTGGAGCGGCTATCGGTAGCTCAACGGAGTGTTGTCTCGGAGCCAAACAACAACAGGAGCACGAGGCTCCTGTTGTTTACACACACTGTTGGCTTGCAGCTTGCAGCTTGCAGCTTGCAGCTTGCAGCTTGCAGCTTGCAGCTTGCAGCTTGCAGCTTGCAGCTTGCAGCTTGCAGCTTGCAGCTTGCAGCTTGCAGTTAGGCCAGTTCGCTGATCGCGGTGTCAGCCGCTGACAGCGCTTTGCTCTTGGACTCGTCGCCCATGGCCAGACCTTCAGCGTAGACGAACTCTACGTCGGTCATGCCCAGGAAGCCCAGCGTGGTTTTCAGGTAAGGAGTCTGGCTGTCAGCCGGAGTGCCCTGATACATGCCACCACGCGCGGCCAGTACATACACTTTCTTGCCAGTGATCAGGCCAACCGGGCCGGTCTCAGTGTATTTGAATGTCACGCCAGCGCGGGCAATGCGGTCAACCCAGGCTTTGAACTGGGAAGAAATACCGAAGTTGTACAGTGGCATACCGATAACGATGACGTCGCTGTCCTGTACTTCTTTGATCAGGTTGTCTGACAGTGCAGCCACTTCCTGCTGCTCTGCAGTACGCTGGTCAGCGGGAGTCATCCACGCACCCATTTCAGCCAGTGTCAGGTGAGGCAGGGCTTCAGAAACCAGATCACGCTTGGTGACGCTGGAGCCAGCATTCTGTGCCTGATACTTTTGCAGGAACAGGTTGACCAGCTGAGTGGAGTTGCCGTTGTCGCCCATCAGGCTGTTATAGAGTGCAAGTACTTTAGCCATTGTGAAGCTCCTTGATGTCCTGTTGCGGATTCAGTGGTTGCGATAGGTGCCATTGTGCACAGGCTGTTTGAACATGAATATCAAAAATAGTTGGCGAACCTGTTCAGAAAATCTGATTGAGTTGTCATCAGATGGTCAACGAGCTTCATGGCTGAGTCATTCTGCCGGGCTAATCTGTTCGGCAGGATGTCGTTTGGCGGGTATTAACGATGCGGAAAGAACTGGCAAAGGAGAATGATGATGCAGACCCTCATACTGCCTGATGGAGAACCGATTGATGTGTTGGTGCAGGGGCAAGGCAGGCCACTGGTGCTATTACATGGCTGGACCTCCGGCCCGCATATCTGGATGCCCTTTATTGATGATCTGGCTGCTGAGCATCAGGTTATTGCGTGGCGCGCCCGCGGACACCGCCCGGCACCCTTGCAGACAGCCACGGCGATGAGCCTGGATCAGCTGGTGGATGATCTGCATTTCATGCTTGAACACTTTCAGATTCGTCATCCTGTCATCGTTGGTCACTCCATGGGTGCGATGCTGCTGTGGCACTACATCCGCCGTTTTGGCAGCGATCATTTGCGTGGTGTGGTGTTTATTGATCAGTCACCCTGCTTGCTGAAAAAAGGGGACTGGCCATTTGCCATCTATGGTCACTTCGATGAGACACAGAATCAGGCGCTGCAGGCCGAGATGCGGCAGAATTTCGCTGAGGCTGCACTTAATCTGGCAGCGAGGGGACTGAACCCAGGTATTACCGCTGCGATTGAACAGGATCATCCGCTGATTCAGCAGCTGCGCAGCTATCTGGGCACACTCCATGCCCCGGCTCTGATTCAGCTATGGCAGGACATGACCCGGCAGGACTGGCGTGATGTACCCCCAACCATCAGCGTGCCAGTGGCGCTGCTGTACGGAGGGAAAAGCCAGTTTTATCCCGTTGGGGTGGTGCAATATCTTTGCGAGCAGATGCCGCAAGCCCAGGCAACCGTTTTCGCCGAGGCGGACCATTCACCGCAGTTATCGGCGCCCGATGAATTTCGTGCTGCGCTGCTCAGTGCCCTTCGTGCAATGTAAACCAACGAATTTTTTGATGAGTAACTGAGTCAAAACACAAAAGCCGGGAGGATTCCCGGCTTTTGCATTCGACTGGTCGAGCCTTTGGCCCTGGCAAGCTGTTAGAGTCGGCCTTCTTCCACGCCATGGCATGCAATCAGACGACCTTGCAGGCTTTGCAGCGGCGGTACTTCGCTCTTGCAACGATCCTGCACGAACTGGCAGCGGCCATGGAAAGGACAGCCAGCGGGCGGATTCAGCGGTGAAGGCAGCTCGCCCAGCAGTTTCACCTTCTCAATACGCTTGCTCGGGTCCAGCCGTGGGGTAGATGACAGCAGGGCGCGGGTATAAGGATGACGCGGATCATCAAAGATCGTCGCTGTCGGCCCTTTTTCCACGACCTTGCCCAGATACATCACCATGACTTCATCAGCAATATGCTCCACCACTGACAGGTCGTGGGAGATGAAGATATAGCTGAGGCCCAGTTCATCCTGCAGATCCATCATCAGGTTCAGTACCTGAGCCTGAACTGATACGTCCAGTGCCGACACGGGCTCGTCAGCCACCACTACACTGGGGTTGAGCATCAGGCCGCGGGCAATGGCGATACGCTGGCGCTGGCCACCGGAGAACATGTGCGGATAACGCTGATAATGCTCTTCCTTCAGACCCACCTTGCGCATGATGGCCAGCGCTTTTTCCTTGCGTTCAGCCTTGGTCAGCGAGGTGTTTATCACCAGCGGTTCTTCCAGAATGGCACCAATTTTCTGGCGCGGGTTCAGCGAGCCATAAGGGTTCTGGAAAATGATCTGGATTTTCTGCCGCAGTTGCGCCAGCTCCTGTTTGCTGGCACCGCTGACATCCTTGCCGTCCAGCATCAGCTGACCTGCAGTGGGCTGCTCGATAAGCGTCAGCAGCTTGGCCAGTGTCGATTTGCCACAGCCTGATTCGCCGACCACAGCCAGCGTCTTGCCCCGCTCGACACGGAAGGAAACGCCGTCCAGTGCCTTGACCGTGGCGTGAGGTTTAAACGGGCCCTGACGTACGTCGTAATGACGTTTCAGATCACGGGCTTCCAACAGGATCGGTTCGCTCATACTGCCGGGCTCCCCTCATCATTCAGCGGATAAAAACATTTCACCATGCGTGCGCTGTTGCCCGGATAGGGCTGCAGGCCTGGCTCTTCCTTGCGGCAGCGGTCAGTGGCATAGGGGCAGCGCGGGTTGAGCAGACAGCCCTGCGGGCGGTCATGCTTGCCGGGCACCACGCCGGGCAACGCCTGCAACCGCGCGTGCCCTGCAGAGTGTTCTGGCAGAGAGCGCAGCAACGCCTGGGTGTAGGGATGGCGTGGGGTGACGAACAGCTGATCGGCAGGGGCCATTTCGACGATCTGACCGGCATACATCACGACAATACGGTGGGCGACTTCAGCCACCAGTGCCAGATCGTGAGTAATCAGGATCAGACCCATGCCCCGGGCTTTTTGCAGATTCACCAGCAGATCAATGATCTGTGCCTGAATGGTGACATCCAGCGCGGTGGTTGGTTCATCAGCAATCAGCAGCCGTGGATTACAGGCGATGGCCATGGCAATCATCATGCGCTGGCTCATACCGCCAGACAGCTGGTGGGGGTAGTTGTCAAAACGGCTTTCCGGTGCAGGAATACCGACCTGCTTGAGCAGCTCAATAGCACGAGCTTTCAGCTCTTTCTTGCTGCCGCCACCGTGCACTTTCAGGGCTTCGACTATCTGATAGCCGACGGTGAAGCAGGGGTTCAGGCTGGTCATCGGGTCCTGAAAGATCATGGCGATATCATCACCGGTGATCTTGCGGCGGGCGTTGGCTGACAGGCTGAGCAGGTCACTGCCATCGAATGTCAGCTCATCAGCCTTGACCTTACCCGGGTAGTCGATAAGACCCATGACCGACAGGGAGCTGACGCTCTTGCCTGAGCCTGATTCACCGACGATGCCGAGCACTTCGCCCTCATCCACGGTGTAACTGATACGGTCAACGGCGCGGAAAGGGTTATCACCCTCACCGAAGGTGACCGTGAGGTTCTTGATGCTAAGTAATGCCACGGTGCCTCCTTAGTGCTTCAGCTTGGGATCAAGGGCATCACGGAGACCGTCGCCCATCAGGTTGAATGCCAGTACGGTCAGCAGGATCATCAGGCCGGGGAAGGTCACAACCCACCAGGCACGTTGAACGAATTGCAGCGCGTCAGCCAGCATGGAACCCCACTCCGGAGTAGGAGGCTGGGCACCCAGACCCAGGAAGCCAAGGGCCGCCATGTCCAGTACTGCACTGGAGAAGCCCAGTGTTGCCTGTACGATGAGCGGTGGTAAGCAGTTGGGAAGCAAAGTGATGAACATCAGGCGCAGCGGGCCTGCACCCACCACACGGGCAGAGGTCACGTAGTCCCGGCTGATTTCCGCCAGGGCCGCTGCGCGAGTCAGACGCACGTAGTGCGGCAGTGACACGATGGCAATCGCCAGTGAGGAGTTGAGCAGGCTTGGGCCAAGAATGGCGACGATGGCGATGGCCAGCAGCAGGCTCGGCAGAGCCAGCATGATATCGACCAGACGCATGATGGCCACTTCCACAACACCGCGGAAATAGGCGGCCAGCAGGCCCAGCACGATGCCGACCGACAGCGACAGTACGACCACTGAACAGCCGATCATCAATGACAGGCGCGCGCCATAAATCAGGCGGGTAAGAATATCGCGGCCGACATCATCGGTGCCAAGGATGAACTCCCAGCTGCCGCCTTCCTGCCAGACGGGCGGTTGCAGCAGGGCATTGCGGAACTGTTCAAACGGCGAATGCGGGGCGACCAGCTCTGCCAGGCAGGCGACCACCATAATGGCGACAATAAACCACAGACCGACCAGGGCACCCTTGTTGGTCCGGAAATAGCTCCAGAACTCACGCAGGGGTGAGGGTGGCTGATTGGCCTGAACAGTGTTTCTAGTCAGGGTGGATTCACTCATCAGCTGTACCCTTCGTTACTTGTTATGGCGGATGCGCGGGTTGACCACGCCATACAGAATGTCCACCAGCAGATTCACCAGAATGATCAGGGTGGCAACGATAAGAATGCCGCCCTGAACTACGGGATAGTCGCGGCGGTGGATTGCTTCGATCAGCCATTTGCCGACGCCGGGCCAGGCGAAGATGGTTTCCGTCAGGATCGCGCCTGCCAGCAGGGTGCCGACCTGCAAGCCGATAACGGTGATAACGGGGATCAGGGCATTACGCAGCGCGTGGATAAAGATGACGCGCTTGGGGGCCAGCCCCTTGGCGCGGGCAGTGCGAATGTAGTCTTCTCCCAGTACTTCCAGCATGGAGGAGCGGGTCATACGGGCGATGACGGCCAGCGGAATGGTACCGAGCACGATGCTGGGCAATATCAGGTGGCTGAGGGTGGAGATGAACGCACCCTTGTCGTCCGACAGCAGGGAGTCGATCAGCATAAAACCGGTGACATCATCGACCCAGTAGGTCACATCAATCCTGCCGGAAACAGGCGTCCAGCCGAGGTTGACCGAGAACACCAGCATCAATAACAGTGCCCACCAGAAAATGGGCATTGAATATCCGGTGAGGGAAATCGTCATTACAGAATGGTCGAAGACCGAGCCGCGTTTGACTGCAGCCAGAATGCCGGCAGGCAAACCAATGATGATGGCAAACAGCGTGGCGCAGAGTGACAGTTCAACAGTGGCGGGGAACAGGGTCAAAAACTCATGCAGCACCGGTTCACGGGTACTGATCGAGGTGCCCAGATTGCCTCGCAGGACATCGGCAATGTAATGCATGTATTGCACCAGAATGGGCTGGTCCAGGCCCATTTGCGCCATCAGCATGGCGTGGCGGGCAGGGTCAACACCACGCTCACCGGCAAGCAGTTCGATCGGATCACCCGGAATCAGGCGGATCAGAAAAAAGGTCAGGAGGGTAATCCCGATAAAGGTCGGCACTACTAGAAGCAGACGCCTGAATATGAATTGCAGCATAGTTACATCCGACGATTGCAGAAGAGCCTGCTCTCCATCACTGCGGTAGCAGCAACATCAGGCAGGCTTTTCCTGTACTAACCTGTTGGCGGATCCCAGATAAAAAAAGGCATGGCTTGCACAAGCCATGCCTTCCTTTGCCTGGTGGTGGATTACTCTACGCTGACGCCGTAGAAGATGTGTCCGCCAAACGGGTCGATTTTGTAGTCTTTAACTTCCTTACGGACAGGTTCAAAGACTACGGAGTGCGCGATAGTTGCCCAGGGCGCTTCACGTTTGAACACTACCTGAGCCTGTTTGTACAGTTCAGTACGCTTGGCCTGATCAGAGACCTGTTTGGCCTGGTTGATCAGATCGTCAAACTCCTGATTACACCACTGAGAACGGTTAGAGCCGCCGACAGCGGCACAACCCAGCAGTACGCTCAGGAAGTTATCGGGGTCACCATTGTCACCGGTCCAGCCCAGCATGAACGCATCCTGCTCACCTTCTTTGGTGCGCTTCAGATACTCACCCCACTCGTAGCTGACAATCTTGGCTTTGACACCAATCTTGGCCCAGTCGGCCTGAATCATCTCAGCCATGCGACGGGCATTGGGGTTGTAGGGGCGTTGTACTGGCATAGCCCAGATGGTGGTCTCGAAGCCGTCAGGATAGCCCGCTTCGGCCAGCATTTTCTTGGCCAGTTCGGGATCATACGGATCGTCAACGGTATCTTCGTTGTAAGACCAGATGGTGGGGGGCAGCGGGTTCTTGGCTACCTGACCAGCACCCTGATATACCGCTTCCAGAATGGCTGACTTGTTGATCGCCGCATTTAGCGCCTTACGCACTTCAGTCTTGGCCATGGGGCCTTTCTTGGTGTTGTAACCCAGATAACCCACGTTCAGACCGGCCTGAGTCATCAGGTTGATGTTGGCGTCTTTCTTCATTTCCGCCAGATCAGCCGGGTTGGGATAAGGCATGACCTGACACTCACCCGCTTTCAGCTTGGCGTAACGCACAGAGGCATCGGGGGTGATGGAGAAGATCAGCTTGTCGATCTTGGGCGCGCCCTGCCAGTAGTCCTTGTTGCCTACGTAGCGAATGACGGAGTCTTTCTGATACTGAACAAACTGGAAGGGGCCAGTACCGATAGGATCCATATCGATCTTCTCGGGAGTGCCCGCTTTCATCATGTTGTCGGCGTATTCCTTGGACATGATGGAGGCGAAGTCCATGGCGATGTCAGCCAGGAAGGGGGCTTCCGGATGAGTCAGGGTGAACTTGACGGTATAGTCATCCACCTTCTCGATGCT
Organism: Pokkaliibacter plantistimulans; assembly: GCF_003194385.1. GTDB lineage: Bacteria > Pseudomonadota > Gammaproteobacteria > Pseudomonadales > Balneatricaceae > Pokkaliibacter > Pokkaliibacter plantistimulans. Next base: position 3,071 of record NZ_LAPT01000040.1, on the reverse strand, counting down.
CTTCAGCAGGTTACCCATGTCCATGGCATCGAAGTATTCGTAAGTGCCGTTGGAAACGCTGTGGAACGGATCATCTTTCTTCCACTGACGGTTGAAAGAGAACAATACGTCGTCGGCGTTGAAGTCACGGGTTGGCTTGAACAGCTTGGAAGTATGGAATTTCACACCCTTGCGCAGATGGAAGGTATAGACCGTGCCATCTTCGGAGATGTCCCAGCTTTCAGCGAGGCCTGGAACGATAGTGGTAGTACCGCGCTCGAACTCGACCAGTTTGTCGAAGATGTTCTTGGAAGTGGCGTCGAAGGTAGTACCAGAGGTGTAGAACTGCGGGTTGAAGCCTTCTGGGCTTCCTTCCGAGCAATAGACCAGGGTTGAAGCCTGAGCTGCCGTGGCCATGGCGGCGGCCAGAGCGGTGGCGGCGAAAACGGCTAAACCTCGCTTCATTGTAATACTCCTTAGCTAAACAGGATCTCTGTCAGTAGTGTTTAAGGATGTTGGTTTTTATCAGGCATGCCGAAGGTATGCGTTGTTTTTATTTGACTTTCGCGTTTGAGATCACGAGCAAGTTGAGGATACTAGACACAGTGATCTGCTTTTGTAAACACTTAAGCGAAAAGGATTCACATACATTGAAAAAAACAGGTCGCACCCAGAAACAAGTGCAGTTAAGGGTTTAGATGCAAAATGCCTATCTTGCAAGGTAGTTTTCCAGTCGGTTTGATTCTGCTGGGGTTGGGTATTTTTCTTGCCGGCTGGCTGGTGGCCAGCGCCATTGCCCGCCGTCAGTTTGTGCTGCAGCGCAATGCGTGGGAGCAGCAATGGCAAACGGCTTCTGAGCGTTTTCAGGAGGATCAGCTCCGTTCCCAGCAACAGCTGAGCGAATTCAGAGAAGAGCGCCAGGCGTTGCAACTTTCGCTGGAGCGGCACAGGCAGGAGCTGCGCGACAAGGGGGAGCGGATCATTGCCCTACAGAGTGATCGCCAGCGGTTGGGTGATCGACTTGACGAGCTGCGAGAGCGCTTTGACGATGCCGAGGTGCAACTGCGTGAGGTGCAGGAGGAAAAGCATCGTGCTGACACTGAACTTGCTCAGTCGCGCGAACGGCTGCTGCATTTCCAGCAGACCCAGCAGGAACTGACGGAGCTACGTCAGCATCACGAGCAGCGGCTGCAGCAGCTGACCGATGCGGAAGCAACCATTCGTGAACTGAATACCCGCATGATCGCAGAGCAGCGACAGCACGAGGAAAAGCTGGCACTGCTACAGCGTGCTGAAGAACAGCTCAAACAGCAGTTTGAGAATCTCGCACAGCGTATCTTCCACTCCAGTGCCGAGCGATTTACACAACAGAATAAATCCCAGCTGGATGGATTGATTGCCCCTCTGAAGGAGCAGTTGGGAGAGTTCAAGCGTCAGGTGCAGGATACCTATGAAAAAGAGGCGTTCGAGCGACGCACCCTGCGCCATGAAATAGGTACGCTGAAAGAGTTGAATCAGCGTATGAGTGAAGAAGCGCTGAACCTGACGCGGGCTTTGAAGGGTGATAAAAAGCTGCAGGGCAACTGGGGGGAGATGATTCTGTCCCGGGTGCTATCGGAGTCCGGGTTACGAGAGGGGCATGAATATCACACGCAGGTCGCGCTGAAGAGTGTCGATGGTAAAGGTTATCAGCCTGACGTGATCGTCCATCTGCCAGACGAGAAAGACATCATTATCGATGCCAAGGTGTCTCTGGTTGATTACGAAACCTACCACAGCAGTGAGGACGAGCTGATTCGGCAGGAGGCGCTGAGGCGGCACTGTCAGGCGCTGCGCAATCATATCAGAGGCCTGGGAGCCAAGGATTATCAGAACCTCAAGGGTATTCGCACGCTGGACTACGTGCTGATGTTCATTCCCATTGAAGCGGCCTTTCTCACTGCCATTGAGCATGATCCCGAGCTGTTCCAGTTCGGGCTGGAGAACAACATTCTATTGGTCAGTCCAACTAACCTGCTGGTGGTGCTGAGAACCATCAATCACATCTGGCAATACGAGAAGCAGAACCGCAACGCACAGATTATTGCCGCACAAGCCGCTGATCTGTATGACAAGTTGCGTGGTTTTGCAGAAGACATGTTGCGTCTGGGACAAGAGCTTAACCAGAGTCAGGCGGCATATCAGAAAGCCATGAACAAGTTTTCCGAAGGGCGGGGCAATCTGGTCAGCCGGGCGCAGCGTTTCGTTGAGCTGGGTGCCAAGCCCAGCAAACTGATGCCGGTGGAGCTACTTGATATGGCGGAGATGCAGTTTGATGACGATGCTGAGGTGACGCCCACGGGCATCACTGAGCAGGATGCGGGCTCTGACCTGAACTGAGAGGTGTTAGGTGCTGTCTGTCAGCAGGCAGCATAAGCATGCTGACCGCTTATTCTGTTTCTTCTTTATATACCGTCATGCCTCGCGCTTTATAGTTGGCGAGGGTTGTCGGGTGATTTGACCAACCAGTTACCTGTTGAGAATGCCGATCCGGTACGGTAGGTACAGCCAGCTTTTATAACAGCCTTTGTACAGGTGGGTAAGCAAGTGACATCTGTTACACAGGCCTCGCCTGGCTCTTTGATCATGAACTGCAGCACACAATGTCAGGCGAGCATATTTTTGGCTGTTCGTTTGCAGGTCTCTCCCGTCTTGTCTGGTTCATCATGATGGTGTGATAGCCGCACAGACATCCACCCTCGAGCCAGGTGCAGTAGCTGCAGTGCTGGAAGAGTTTGGCCAAGCTGAGGCACTGGCTTTCCCTGAATATCTTGTTGCTCCTTCACGGGTTCGAGCGCTGCGCGTAGTCGGTGCGCCCGACCTGATGATCCTCGTCGTGTTAGCGCTGCTGTAGATGTGATCCCTATAAATGTTATGAGTGGACACTCCACGACGTTGGGCAATATCAGCCACACGTCTGCCTCTCTCAGTACCTTGCTTGACCGTCTTGATCCTTATTTCTTAGCAGGCTGTTGAAAAACGTTATCGAGGCAGCCGAGACAAGGAAAAAACAAGCGAAAAAGCAGAGTTTAGTGAACTAAATGAGCATTTTG
>NZ_LAPT01000004.1 GCF_003194385.1 Pokkaliibacter plantistimulans | reverse complement strand
CTAACTTCTGACTTCTGACTTCTGACTTCTGACTTCTGACTTCTGACTTCTGACTTCTGACTTCTGACTTCTGACTTCTGACTTCTGACTTCTGACTTCTGACTTCTGACTTCTGACTTCTGACTTCTGACTTCTGACTTCTGACTTCTGACTTCCAGAACACTACAGCCGTAATCCCCAGCGGCATAAAGCAAAAACGCCGCAAGGAGCGTAATGCTGTTCACTTAAGCGGAGCAGCCTTACGGTTCACTGAGTAGCGGGTTTTGGAAATCTTGACCGCCCTCGGCCTTGAGGGTCGAGGACGGTCATCCAGGAATAGACTGGCCACTCCCGCTCTCAGTTCCGAGAGCCTTGCCCCTGTTCTCGATACCGGCTGCGCAGCCGCCATCACGATCAACTGCGCCGCAATATACTGGTAGGCCGGTTTAAAACGGATCTGACACGGCGCTCGACCATGGCTCACGGCTGCTTGGCTGGCTTCCCGCCGCACCACGTTGTAGGCCAGCAGTCATCCCCACACCTCCTGATAAATCAGCTCGACTTTCTTGCTGCGCAGGGTGATGGCATTGTTCTGCATCGAGGATTTGATGTCCCTAAAACCCAGCTCTATCTCCCACCGCTCTTGGTAAAGTCCGGCGATCTGGGCCGCGCTGTATTGCTCGGCCGGTAGCGAGGTAAAAACAGTTTTCAGCTTCCCCTTGACCTCGTAGCTCACCGCCCGGACGGTCCAGGTGTCTGGCAGCGCAGGGTTGCGTTTGCGAGCCTGGGGCGAAACCTTCATGCGCAGCAAGCGATCATGTTCACCGTAGCGTTCCAGTTCTTCGGACACCACGCCTTTGCGTGCAGGGATCAGCCAGTGTCGCTGCTCTCCCTGAGATGCCAGCCGCACCAGAAAATCGGCGCCCCAGAAGCCTTTGTCAAAGAGGGTAATCGAGCGATCCGGTATCCGGGTCAGGAAATCGTCAGCCAAACGGAGCTCACTGCGCCGATAGGGACTGAGCTGCGCATCCAAAATCACATGCGAGCGCACATTCATCAGGGCTACCAGCCGCATCATCGGGAAAGGGGTCTGGCGGTTGGTCGAGGTGTTCCCCGAACCGAAATGTTCGTGCAGCTCCGGCGTATCGGGTGTTCTCAGCAAAGCCCCATCGACGGCCAGTACCTGCAGGCCATGCCAGTCATCCTCGGGGTAACGTTCAAGCCCCCAATGCTGACCGGTGCGCTTGAACAGCCACTCTACCGGGTCGGCTCCCAGGCGCTGCCGGGCTTCCGAAATCCCGCTGCGCGCCAGTAGGGCGTCATTGGCCAGTCCCTGCGCACAGATGTTCAGGCGCCGGGCCACTTCGCTGACCGGTTCATTCCGAAACAGTGCCATACCCAACACCAGCCAGAGCACTTGCTCGCCGGGCAGTCGGCGACGCCGGATGGTTGCCTGACTGGAAAGGTGGAGGGCCGACTCTATCCACTCGACGGGGATATGCTGGGCGAAAGTACTGAGGTCGGTGAAGGAGTGGAGCTCGTCAATAGCGAGCAGTGTCTGCTGAATAGGCACAAAAAATCCGGTATCCAATGAAGAATACCGGATTTTCTTAAAGCCCTTGGGAGGCGGCAAGCCTTAACCGAACAGCATTACGCAAGGAGCGGCGTTTTTTGTCAGGGATATATCTTACTGCGGGTTAGGGGAAGAGTTGCTGTCCTCATCGACAACTTCATCTTCATCATCTTCTTTCTGCTTGACCTTGATCATGCGGCCAAACGCCAGACCCACTTCATAGAGCATCCACATCGGCACCGCCAGCAGGGTTTGTGACATGACATCCGGCGGAGTCAGCAGCATACCTACTACGAAGCAACCCACAATGATGTATGGGCGTTTAGCAGCTAGATCCGCTGGTGTCACAATACCGGAGCTAACCAGCAGAATGATGGCCACCGGGATCTCAAACACCACACCGAAGGCAAAAAACAGCTTCAGGACAAAGTCGAGGTAGCTGTTGATATCCGTCATTACCGCCACGTCGGCAGGGCCTGTGGTCGTAAAGAAGGCGAACAGAAGGGGGAACACCACATAGTAGGCAAACGCCATACCGGCATAAAACAGCAGAATACTGGACACCAGTAATGGCAGTGCAATCCGCTTCTCACTCTGATATAGCCCCGGGGATATAAAAGCCCACGCCTGATGCAGGATGAACGGCATTGCGACCAGTATGGATAGCACCAGAGTCAGCTTAAAAGGAGCCAGAAAGGTAGAGGCGACCTCCGTTGCGATCATGCTGGAGCCCGGAGGCAACATATCGCGCAGGGGTGCCGAGACATAGTGATAGAGATCGTTGGCGAAATAGAACAGGCAGAGGAAGATCACCAGAACCACTGCCACGACTCTCAACAGGCGATTACGCAGCTCCACCAGATGGGAGATCAGCGGCATCTCGCCAGAGGCGCTCTGATTGGGATCAGTCATGTTTGGTTGCAGTCACTTTGCTGGAATCGGAGGGGGCTGCAGTGGAAGAGGCGGATGAATCGGTGGGAGTGGCTGGAGGTGTTGTCGCTGTGACAGGTTCAGCCACCGCGGCATCCGGCTTGGACATTCCGGCCAAGTCTTGCTGGAACTTGGCCAGATGTTCACGGTTTTTTTCCGCCTGCTGACGCATTTCTTCTACACGCAGCTCTTCGTTGATTTCCCGTTGGACATTCTGAACCATACGCTTGATACGTCCGATCCAGAGTCCGGCAGTACGGGCTGCTACCGGGAGTCGCTCTGGCCCCAGCACCAACAGGGCCACCACTCCCACAACGAGCAGTTCAGTAAAACCGATATCGAACATGAAGGCTCTTAGGCGTCCTTGTGTTGATCTTTGGTTTTGCTCAGATCAGCGGATTGGCTGAAGTCAGCATCCTTGTGAGTCAGGCGGGAAGAGTCAGTTTTTTCCTGATCACCGTCGTTAATTGCTTTCTTGAAGCCTTTGACAGCGTTGCCCAGGTCAGAACCGATATTGCGCAGTTTCTTGGTTCCGAACAACAGAACGACGATACCGAGGATGATGATGAGTTGCCAAATACTGATACCACTAAGCATTACTGCGCTCCGTTAGTTGGACTCAGGCAGGGGCACCTGTCAGATGCACATGGAGATGGAATACTTCCTGTCCTCCTGCGCTGCCTGAATTGATCTGTGTTTTAAAGCCTTGCATCAGCCCTTGGGAGCGGGCGATGACCGGCAGAGTCCGCATCAGATGCCCTAAAAGGTGCTGGTCATCTTCGCTGATCTCATAAAGGTTGGCAATATGCCGTCGGGGTATGACAAGAATATGAACAGGCGCCCTTGGATTCCGGTCCCTGAAGGCCAAAACCTCATCATCCTGATAGACGATGGTCGCCGGGGCCAACCCCTTTGCAATGGCGCAGAAGGGGCAGCTGTCCTGCTGCAACCCTGTCTCCAGCCCGCCGTTGTTCATCTCAATCGCCCTGAGTACGCTGCGCCTTTTCAGTCAGGCCGGAAAGGTTGAAGCGTCGGGCCAGCTCCTGCAGTACCGCATCGGATGACACGCCCAAATGTGACAACATCACCAGAGAATGGAACCACAGATCCGCCGTCTCGTAGACCACCTCCGCCGTATCACCGGACAGTTTGGCATCCTTGGCAGCGATAATGGTCTCCGTCGCTTCTTCACCTACCTTTTCCAGAATCTTATTCAATCCCTTGTGATGCAGGGAGGAAACGTAAGACTGGTCAGCAGGTACGCCTTTCCGCGCTTCCAGCACCTCATCAAGCTGCTTGAGGATGTCGTTCATAGTCATTCCACTTAGTAAGCTATTCACTTTCCATGCCAGCGAATGTGATTATTCGCCCGCCTTGCTATAGATGGCGTGAGGGTCCTTCAGAACCTCATCGACGGCCTGCCACTGCTCATCTTGCAGTGCATAGAAGAAACAATGCTGGCGCCCGGTATGGCAGGCAATACCACCCACCTGCTCAACCTTCATCAGAATGCAGTCACCGTCACAATCCAGCCGTAAATCATGCAGGTGCTGCACATGACCGGAATCCTCGCCTTTACGCCACAGCCTCTGCCGTGAACGTGACCAGTAGATAGCACGCTTTTCAGCGACGGTCAGAGCCAGCGACTCCGGATTCATCCAGGCCATCATCAGTACCTGACCCGAATGCACATCCTGAGCAATGGCAGGCACCAAACCGTCCTCGTTCCATTTAACCTGCTTCAACCATTCGTCACTCATGATGCACCTCTCGCATGCTTTGACCCTGATACCGGTGCTCAGTTCCGGTCACCGTATCACTGCCACTCAGACTATTTAGTTACTTCTGCCACAACAGTGCCAAACCCAGAGCCAGTACCAGCCAGGCGGAGGCTGGCCCCTGCTGCAACCATTGCCAGCCTCCCTGCCACAGGGTGACGGCCGCCATAGCGATGCCCGCAACACCGATTTTTTGTCCGATGCGCAGTGGTGACCGCTGACCAGTTGATACAGCAGAGGCCTCTTTCATGGTCTGCTCCAGACGTCGTACCTGTTGCAGCGCATCCAGGGTCAGTTGCGGCAACTGGGGCAACTGATCCAGTAAGTCAGGAAGCTCTTTGCGACTGCGCTTGTACAGACCTTTGATCCCGACACGCTCCTTCATCCAGTTTTCCAGGAAGGGTTTGGCGGTCGCCCACAAATCCAGCTCGGGATAAAGCTGGCGGCCCAGGCCTTCAATATTCAGCAGGGTTTTTTCCAGCAGAACCAGCTGTGGCTGCACTTCCATATTGAAACGGCGCGCGGTCTGAAATAACCCCAGCAGGACATGGCCGAAGGAAATATCCTTCAGTGGCTTCTGGAAAATCGGCTCACAAACGGTGCGTATTGCCGCCTCAAAATCGTGCACGGGCGTATTGGCAGGCACCCAACCGGAATCCACATGCAGCTGCGCTACCTGGCGATAGTCGCGCTTGAAGAAGGCCAGCAGGTTGCGTGCAAGATATTGCTGATCCTCTGGCGTCAGTGAGCCGACGATACCGAAGTCAATGGCAATGTACTGAGGATTATGCGGATGCTCGCGGGATACAAAAATATTGCCCGGATGCATGTCGGCATGAAAGAAGTTATCGCGGAACACCTGCGTGAAAAAGATCTCCACCCCCCGCTCGGCTAGCTTGCGAAAATCGATGCCCTGATCACGCAAGGCAGCGATATCAGCCACCGGAATGCCGCTGATACGTTCCATCACCATGATGTGCTTACGGGTATATTCCCAGTAAATCTGCGGCACATAGAGGCTTTCTGAGTTGTCGAAGTTGCGTCTGATTTCGGCCGCATTGGCCGCCTCACGCTGTAAATCCAGCTCATCAAACAGCGTACGTTCATAGTCACGCACCACTTCCACTGGTCGCAGACGCCGACCATCGCTGGAAAAACGCGCGACCATGCGCGCCATGGCCATCATCAGCGCCACATCCTTGCGAATAACGCTGGCAATGCCCGGACGGGTGACCTTTACCACGACCTGCTCACCGGTATGCAGTACCGCAGCGTGTACCTGAGCGATGGATGCAGAGGCGAGTGGTTTGATATCCAGAGAAGTGAAGACCTCACTGATGGCATGGCCAAGGGAGGCTTCGATAATGCGCAGTGCCTGATCCCCGGGGAAAGGTGGTACTCGGTCCTGCAACTTCTGCAGCTCGTCGGCAATGTCATTGGGCAACAGATCACGGCGGGTGGAGAGCACCTGACCGAATTTGACGAATACCGGCCCCAGCTCCTCCAGCGCACAGCGCAGGCGCTCACCGCGCGGCAATTCGTTCTGGTACCAGCGCCACGGCAGCATCCATATCCCCAGCTTCATATACCAGGGCAGATGGGGAAGAGGGATAAAGTCATCCAGCCGATACTGGGCGATCACCCGGATAATCGTAAAAATGCGCAGTAAACGTATCACCTGGGCCGGTTCCTTAAAGGGTAGAGTGTGCCAGGGACAGACCGCAGACAGCCTGAAAAGAAAAGTGATTCAACGGGTTAGGCGTTTGTCACTGGCAAGACACGACAGGCTCGTGAAGAAAGACGGGCAGATTCTACCTGCTACGGGCGGGCTTGTCTGTGCCTGACTCGACACAGACCTGATTGCGGCCACTGCGTTTGGCCTTATACAGCGCCTGATCGGCGCGCTCGAACAGCTGGGCAGCGGTATCGCTGCTACGATGTGTGGCCACCCCTACAGACAGGGATATCTGTACGCGTGAACCACGGAAATGGAATCCGGTACTACTTGCCGCCACCCGGATCTTCTCAGCCACCTGTGCCGCATTGGCTACAGACAACCCAGGCAACAGGAAGACAAACTCTTCACCACCGATCCTGGCCAGCATATCTTCACGACGCAGCTGGGACCGCAGGGTTTTGGCGATCACCTTCAGCACCTTGTCACCCGCAAGATGGCCATACTGATCATTAATGGTTTTGAAATGATCCAGATCCGCCACCAGTAAAGCAAAAGGCTGGCCATTCTGATGTGCCGCCAGCAGCAGTTGCTGCATACGTAACTCATAGGCCACCCGGTTCGGCAGCCCCGTGAGGGCATCGGTCTGCATGCGCTGCTGCTGTACTTCTACCTGCTCCTGCAGGCGCTGATGTTCAGCACTCAGCCGCTTCATCCGCAACTGCATCTCCTGGTAACGTGCCTTCCATACTTCAGCACGCTGATCCTGCGCCACACGATAGTCTTCGACGTGGCAATGCAGCTCCTGCAGGCGACCATCAACCTGCTTTTTCAGCCACTCCAGTGATTCGGCCTGACGCACATGCTCACGAAGGTTACCCATATTGTTCTGCATTAGCTCGGTGAACGCCAATACGTCTTGCTCCGATTCATCTTGGTGAACCCGGGCACTGTCGACGAAACGTTGCACGACCTGCAAGTGCTTGTTGAGGTCTTTGAGGTAATCGACCAGCTCTTCATTCTGCCGCCCCAGCTGCTCAAACAGCACCAACAGCAGGTTCTGCAGGGTTTTCTCCAGCAGATCCGGTGAGTCCTGCTGCTGTAGCTGCTCAAGCAGATCCGCCAGACTGGGATGTTCCTTCAGCTCGGACATCACTGGCTGCACTTGCTCCAGCAGCCACTGGCGCAGACGCTCGTATACGTCCTGGCCGTTACTTATCGCAGGAGCTGGAGCCGCAGGCGGTTCTTCATCAACAAGGTGCATGGCCAGGGGGGCATCGACCTTTTCCAGCCAGGCTTCAAGGGCAGGGGCATCGGGCACGTCCTGCAATGATTTGAGCAGAGCATCCCAAAGGGTAGACTGGCGCTGCTGCATCGCCAGACGCTGGGCAAGCTTACGGACCAGCAGAGTGAATAGCTGTAATTTTTTCTCTGCGCCCAGCTCCGACTCATTGAGTTCGGAGAGCAGATCATAGTAACGACTTTTCCAGTCTTGTTCCGTGTTGCTCAAAGCACACCTTCCCAGTTACGCCCGCTTAGTTGGGCGAAGATAGGTAGAATCCCAGCAATAGGGGAAAGCTTACTGGATTTAAACAAGGCTGTATTCAAGCAAAGATGCCAGGGATACGCATATCCCTGACATCCATCAACGGCGGGCAATTCAGTTCTTGGCAGCGCGCTCTTTGGCGATCAGGAAGTCAGCCGTCTTCAACATCTTGTTGAAAGCGTCATCACCAGTGGGCTCAATCACATACTTACCGTTCACCACCAGTGCCGGCACACCGTTAACGCCGTAGCCACGCAGCAGACTGTCGCCTTTTTTCAGACGCATATCGGTGGCAAAGGACTCATACATTTTGCGGAAGGCCTCTTTATCCAGCCCCTGCTTGCCCATGAAGTCGACCATGTTGTCTTCGGTAAACAGGTTTTCTTTCTGCACATGGATAGCGTTGAAAATCGCTGTGTGAACCTTGTCCTCTACGCCCATTTCAGTGGTCACATAGTAAGCACGGGCCAGCGGATCCCAGGACTTGTGGAACACCACAGGGACATGCTCGAACTGCACATCGTCACCCAGCTGCTTGCTCCAGGGGGTGATCATCGGATCGAACGCATTGCAGTGAGGGCAGCCGTAGCTGAAAAATTCGATGACTTCGATCTTGCTGGGATCAGCCGTGTGCATGGGCGTGGTCAGTTCGCGGTAGTCCTTACCGGCCTCGAACGTCTCGTCCGCCATGGCAGCCAGTGGCAACAGGCACAGAGCGACAAGGACAGCTTTCACTGCTTTCAACATAAGCGATCTCCGATCTGGATAATTCGTGGCAGTACCCTGAGCAGGCCTGGCGTCAAGAGAGTATGGCGAAGCCGCATGCTATCACCATTGAATGCTGAGACCAGCATCCTTTGCGGAAGTTCCGGCCCCATACGAATGGCCATAATACAAAAAGGCAGCGTGAGGCTGCCTTATGCAAATGTTTCAAGCTTATTCTGCTGGCCGCAAGCCTTGAATGTAACTGGCGACAGCAGCGATTTCCGCATCGCTCATGCGCGCTGCCACATCCCGCATCATCATGCTCGGATCATTATTACGTGCGCCGATCCGGAAGTTCTTCAGCTGAGTTTCGGTATAAGTGGCATGCTGGCCACCGAGATGTGGGAACCTGGCCAGTGTATTGCCGGAACCCGTCGGTGAGTGGCATGCCTGACAGGCGGGGACGCCCTTGTCGGCAATACCGGCACTATAAATAGTGGCTCCCAACTCAGCCAGCTCAGGCTTGGCAGCACCCGGAGCGACCTTCTGCGATGCAAAATAGGCAGCGACATTGGCCATATCCTGATCACTGAGGTTGTTAAGCAGCCCCGTCATCTCAGGCACCTGTCGCGTGCCGGCCTTGATGTCCGTCATCTGTTTGAGCAGGTACTCCTCGCCCTGGCCAGCCAGTTTGGGGAAATTAGGTGCCATGGAGTTGCCGTCGGCACCGTGGCAGGCGGCGCAGATCGCGGTCAGTGGCTGTCCTGCCTTGGCATCACCGTCAGCATGCGCCACACCAGCAATACCCGCACTCATCAACAAGCTAATCAGTAGTTTATTCATGGACCAATCCGTTCCTTGCGGAAGTTTGTGTCTTTATTAGCTAAATCCACTTGTTCAGAAGTTATAGCGAAGCCTTTCCAATAACGCCAAGTAATCGCCATTTTCGGGCCAGAACAGGACAAATGAGGTAATATGCCCTGTACTTTGCTGGCTGCCTGTCAGCAACCGGAAAATTTCGGCATTATAGTTAATGCCCCTACTAACTGGAATGACTTAGCCCCGGCATTCCGCGGCCAGCTTGAGTTCGATCAAATCTATGTATTCTTCTCGCGTCAATTATCACACTGCCCGCTACACCATCAGCGCCGCCAAGGTCAGCCAGTGCCCGACCGACCAGTGTGCTGAGGTAGCCTTTGCCGGGCGCTCCAACGCAGGCAAATCCAGCGCTATTAATGCGCTGACCCAGCAAAGCAAGCTGGCCCGCACCTCCAAAACTCCTGGCCGTACCCAGCTGATCAATTTTTTCAGCCTGAAGAACCCGCAGGGCCCTGATGCCACTCCCCTGTTTCTGGTGGACTTGCCCGGCTACGGCTATGCCAAGGTGCCAGTAGCGATGAAACTGGACTGGCAGGCTCATATCAGCGACTACCTGGCTGACCGGCAGAGCCTGAAAGGTCTGGTGCTGCTGATGGACATCCGTCACCCGATGACCGAGTTTGACCAGATTCTGGTCGACTGGTGTGTCGATGCACAGATGCCCCTGCACATCCTGCTGACCAAAGCCGACAAGGTAAACCGTGGCCCGGCCATGTCACTGCTGGCCAAACTGCGACGTGAACTGGGTGAGCGCATGGGAGACCTGCTGACCATTCAGGTGTTCTCATCCCTGAAGAAGACCGGTGTGGAGCAGCTGGCACTGCAGCTGGACAACTGGTTGCTGGGCCCACAGGAAGACAGCAGCGAAGCGGATACTGTCGCTGCGGAATGACACTGCACGGCGACCCAAAGGGCGTCCGGTACAGAGACGAAAAGGGGCTGAATCATCAGCCCCTTTGTTTTATCCGGCACAGTGACGATGCCAAATCCGGATCATTAGTGGGCTTCGTCCCAGTTATCCCCCACGCCGACTTCCACCAGCAACGGCACCTTCAGCTCCGCCGCCGCGGACATGGCCTGCTGCAGACCCGCTTTCACAGCGTCGACCTGCTCTTCCCTGACCTCCAGCACCAGTTCGTCGTGTACCTGCATGATGATGCGCGCATCCAGTCCGGAGGACTGCAGCCACGCATTCACCTGCAGCATCGCACGTTTGATGATGTCGGCAGCAGTGCCCTGCATAGGCGCGTTGATGGCAGTACGTTCCGCGCCCTGACGACGCATGGCATTGCTGGATTTGATTTCCGGCAGATACAGGCGACGCCCAAACAGTGTCTCGACATAACCCCGCTCAGCCGCTTCGGAGCGGGTACGGTTCATGTAATCTTTCACGCCGGGATAACGCGCAAAGTAGCGGTCGATATAGAGCTGCGCGTCATTCCGGCCAATACCCAGCTGTTTGGCCAGACCAAAGGCTGACATGCCGTAGATCAGGCCGAAGTTGATGGCCTTGGCGCTGCGACGCTGATCAGCACTGACCTGCTCCAGACCCACACCAAACACTTCGGCGGCAGTGGCCTTGTGAATATCATCGCCATGGGCAAAGGCCGCCAGCAGGCCGGCATCATCCGACAGGTGCGCCATGATGCGCAGCTCAATCTGCGAATAGTCCGCCGCCATCAGCTTGTAGCCCTGAGGAGCAATAAAGGCCTGACGAATACGCCGCCCCTCTTCACTACGGATAGGAATGTTCTGCAGATTGGGGTCCGACGATGACAGCCGCCCGGTGGCCGTGACGGCCTGATGATAGGACGTATGTACCCGTCCGGTGCGGGGATTGATCATCTCCGGCAGCTTATCGGTATAGGTCGACTTCAGTTTGCTGAGGCTGCGGTGCTCCAGAATCAGCTTGGGCAGCGGGTAATCCAGCGCCAGCTCGACCAGCACTTCCTCGGCGGTGGAAGGCTGCCCCTTGGGCGTCTTCTTCAGCACCGGCAGATTCATACGGCCATACAGGATTTCACCCAGCTGTTTGGTGGAGCCGAGATTAAACGGTTCGCCCGCCATGTCATGGGCTTCACGCTCCAGCTCCTGCAGTCGTTTGGCCAGTTGCTCGCTCTGCTGATGCAGGCGCTTTTCATCCACCAGCGCACCGGTGCGTTCAATCGCCGACAGGATTGGTGCCAGCGGTAATTCCAGCTCAGTCAGCAGGGTCTTGAGAGTAGGTACGCCTGCCAGCTTACTCTGCAGCACCTGATGCAGCCGCAAGGTAATATCAGCATCCTCGCAGGCATAGGGAGATGCCTTCTCCATCTCGATCTGATTGAAGGTCAGCTGTTTGACGCCCTTACCGGCGATATCCTCGAAGGAGGTGGTCTTATATTCCAGATAGAAGCTGGCCAGCTCGTCCATATTGTGACGGGTGGCCGTGCTGTTGAGCACATAGGAAGCCAGCATGGTGTCATCCACAATGCCACGCAGGGCAATGCCATAGCGGTCCAGCACGCTCATGTCGTACTTCAGATGCTGCCCGACCTTGGCCTTGCTGGCGTCTTCCAGCAATGGCTTCAATCTGGCCAGCACGGTGTGCCGATCCAGCTGATCCGGCGCGCCGAGATAATCATGTGCCAGCGGCACATAGGCCGCTTCACCGGGCGTGATGGCAAACGACAGCCCCACCAGCTCGGCTTCCATGTAATTGAGTGAGGTGGTTTCGGTATCGAAGGCAAATACCTCGGCCGCAGCCAGCCTGGTCAGCCAGTTGTCCAGCGTGGCCTCATCCAGCACCGTGTGATACTGCACTTCCACAGGGAAGCTGGGCATGGCCGTTACCGGGCTGTCGACAGCGCTTTCCGGCAGTGCTATCGCCTTGCCCTGCTCCAGCTCCTTCAGCCAGCCACGGAACTCCAGCTCGGCATACATCGACTTGAGCAACTCCACCTCCGGCTCCAGCATGACCAGTTCAGTCAGCGGCTGGGGCAGCTCCACATCACAGCGAATGGTGACCAGCTGCTTGGACAGGGGCAGCTGGTCAGCAAACTCGCGCAGCTTCTCACCCACTTTGCCCTTAATGCTGTCAGCCTGAGCCACAATCTGCTCCAGAGAGCCAAACTCGCTCAGCCACTTTACCGCCGTTTTCGGACCAACACTGGGGACACCGGGGACGTTATCGACCTTGTCCCCCATCAGTGCCAGATAGTCGATGATGCGGTCAGGGGCAACACCGAACTTCTCCTTCACCCCTTCGATATCCATCGTGCTATCGGTCATGGTGTTGACCAGCGTCACATGCTCATTGACCAGCTGCGCCATATCCTTGTCACCTGTGGAGATCACGGTGGGCTGCTGCAGTTGCCAGGCCTGAGTGGCCAGCGTGCCGATCACGTCATCGGCTTCTACGCCACTGATCGCCAGCAGCGGATAGCCCAGCGCGCGAATGGCCTGATGCAAGGGCTCGATCTGGCTGCGCAGGTCATCGGGCATCGGTGGCCGGTGTGCCTTGTACTCAGGATAAAGATCATCACGGAAGGTCTTGCCCTTGGCATCGAAGACCACCACGGTTAAAGAATCAGGATAGGCCTGGCGCAGCGATCTGAGCATGCTCAGCACACCCTTGATCGCCCCCGTGGGCTGACCCGCCTTGTTGGTCAGCGGTGGCAGTGCATGATAGGCCCGGTATAAATAAGAAGAGCCATCCACTAGAATAAGCGGCGCTTTGTGCTCGGTATCAGTCATGTACAGGCCTTCCGTTAAAACAGGTAAGGAGGAGCGCCCAGTGCATTCCTCGTTTGAAAATCACGCACCGGCATGAGACTTGCTGTAACCCTTGCGGTATCCAGTAGCTTTCAGGCTCCAGACAGCTCATTGAGGCGCGAACAACGTCGCCACAAGAGGCTGAAAGGCACAAGGCTGCAGACAGCTCGGTGTGCCATCACTGCCAGGATGACAGTAACGGAGAGCGGTGTTGCGTGAACAAGGGCCACATCATAAGCAATCCCTGACAGGGACAAAAGGAAAGGCGGTCAATTACCCGCCTTACTCAAGAGGACGGAATTATGCGTAACTGGATCATGGCGGGGCTGCTGGCCCTGACCGCATTGCCCTCACTTCCGGCGCTGGCAGAAGACGATAACGAACCACAGATCATCATCTCCCATCAGGAAGACAAAACCTTCTATGAGTACCGGGTCAACGGTGCTGTAGTCGAAATCAAAGTGGTGCCGAAGCACGGTAAACCCTATTATCTGGTCCCGGTCGAGGGCAAAGGCATGGTCGAAAGCGATCATTCACGCCTGCGTATTCCTCAATGGGTTATTTTTCAGTGGTAAGCGGAAGCAGGCATGGCTGTTTTTACCCCCGTCACAATTGCAGAACTGGAACAATTTCTTGCCCCGTTTGATCTCGGCAAAGCGGTCAGACTCGAAGGCATCGCTGGCGGTGTGGAAAACACCAACTTCTTTGTCACCCTTGTCGATGAGCAGGGCCAGCATACCGAGTACGTGCTGACCCTGTTTGAAGATGTGCGCGAAGAGGAAATGCCCTTTTTTGTCGAACTCACCACCTGGCTGGCCAAGGCCGGTATTCCGGTGCCCGCGCCCTATCAGGATCGCAATGGCATCGCTTTGCATGTGCTCAATCGCCGCCCGGCCCTGATTCTGCCGCGTTTTCTCGGTCAGCACCTGCAACGTGGTGAACTGACAGCAGAATTCTGTGCGGTGATTGGTGGTTATCTGGCGCGTTTCCACAAGGCCGGTGCCGATTTCTTCATGACCCGTCAGGCCCATCGTGGGGTGTACTGGTGGCGTCGTGAGTCAGCGATTCGGGCCCGTCAGCTCAGTGCTGCCGATGCAGAGCTGATGCTGCAGACCGTGGCCGCGTTCGATCAACTGCTGGAACAGGAAAAGCGCGGTGAACTGTCGCTGCCGCAAGGCGTGATCCATGGCGATCTGTTCCACGACAATGCGCTGTTCCATGCAGGCGAGATGACCGCCATCATTGATATCTACAACGCCAGCAACACCTACTGGCTGTACGATCTGGCCATTGTCGCCAACGACTGGTGCAGTGCCGGCGGCGGTCACTGGCATGCTGATATGCTTGATGCCCTGCTCAGAGCCTATGCGGCGGAACGCCCCTTCACCGATGATGAGCGGAAAGTCTGGCCGCTGATGCTGCAGACCGCCGCCATGCGTTTCTGGCTATCGCGTCTGGAGCAGATCAATCCGGATGGCAGCTACATGAAAAACCCTGACGACTTCCGCGATATCCTGCGCGCCCGCGTCGAGCGGCCTGATCAGCTGCCCGTTTAGCAGCCAGTTGCACCGTTGCCCACGCCAGTCTGTCGCACGCAGACTGGCGTTTTCGTTTCTGCACCGCCAGCATTCTACCCTGTGGTCAGCTTGTGGCTGGCGCCGGGCCGCCTGAACGCCTGTCAAAACATCTTCACGCCACGTCAGGACTGCCTTAGCGGCCAAGATTCAGTCTCACCGTATACAATTGCAGAACTTTAGGCATAATTGATGCCCGACAGAAACAGTCAGCCATCAAAGGCTGCCCAGTTGGTCAGGAAATGCAGGCGAACCTTGCATCAGTAAGAGCGTGTGCAGGCCACAGAAAAACCAGCCGCCCACGACCCGCCGGCCATCCCGACTGACCTGGGATCCTCATGAACAGGCGACCATACCAACGTATGGCGACCTACAACAATAAACCCTCCGGTCTGTTTTACTGCCACCTGTGAACTGAAACATCATCCGTGTTCTTGTGATCTGCGAGCATTAAATGAACAAGCCAAGCCGTGCTGCGGGCCAGTATGCCTCCGCCCCAGCCACCCCGCGCGCTCTTACCCGGCAGGATGCCAAAACGTTGTCACTCTCCGCTCTTGGCGGTGCCCTGGAATTCTATGACTTCGTGATTTTCGTGTTCTTTGCCGCCGTCGTCGGCAAACTGTTCTTCCCCGCTGACATGCCCGACTGGCTGCGTCAGGTGCAGACGTTCGGCATCTTCGCTGCAGGCTATATTGCTCGCCCGCTGGGTGGCGTGATCATGGCACACTTCGGCGACCTGCTCGGCCGGAAGAAAATGTTCATGTTCAGCATCATGCTGATGGCCTGCCCGACGCTGGCCATGGGTCTGCTGCCGACCTATGAAAGCATTGGTATCTGGGCTCCCATTGCCCTGCTGCTGTTGCGTATGCTGCAAGGTGCCGCCATCGGTGGCGAAGCGCCCGGCGCCTGGGTATTCGTGACCGAGCACGTTCCTGCCCGCCACACCAACTTTGCCTGCGGCACCCTGTCTGCCGGTCTGGTCGCCGGTATTCTGCTCGGCTCAGTGGTCGCCACCATTATCAATGCCGTCTACAACGCCGAAGAGCTGGCCGCATTTGGCTGGCGCATTCCCTTCCTGCTGGGCGGTGTACTGGGCTTTGTCACCATGTATCTGCGCCGCTGGTTGCATGAAACCCCCATCTTTACCGAAATGCAGGAAATGAAGACGCTGGCGGAAGAACTGCCGCTGAAAACCATCCTGCGTAACCACAAGGGCGGCATCATCGTCTCCATGCTGGCGACCTGGATTCTGACCGGTGCAGTCGTCGTCACCATCCTGATGACGCCCACCCTGCTGCAAAAGCTGGCAGGCCTCAGTGCCCAAACCACCCTGATCGCCAACAGTCTGGCCATCATCGCCGTTATCGTCGGCTGTCTGGTGTCTGGCGCGCTGGCTGATCGTTTTGGCAGCGGCCCGATTCTGGCCATCTGGAGTGCCGGGATGGGCATCAGCTACTGGGTGTTCTTCTCCACCGTCCTGCACGATGCCACTCATCTGATCGGCCTGTATGTGATTGTCGGCTTCTTTGTGGGCCTGACCGGCGTGGTACCGGCCGTTGCGGTGAAATCCTTCCCTGCCGCGGTGCGCTTTACTGGCCTGTCGTTCTCCTACAACGTGGCCTACGCCATTTTCGGCGGCATGACGCCCATGGCAGTGACCCTGCTGCTGAAGAGCAACCCGCTGGCACCGACCTATTACATCGCCGGACTGGGTGTGCTGGGGCTGGTTCTGGGCCTCTACCTGAGCATCAGCAAAAGTGAACAGCCGGTGCTGGCCACGACCGCAGCAGGCTGATAACCCCTTTGTTCCCGGGCCCGGTCAGCTGACCGGGCTTTTTTATCTCCGCATGTTCTGCCGCGTCTGTGACAGACAGCCCACTCAACCGGCCTTCTCTCCGGCCAGACCCGCGATCGGTAGCTGACTGCCGGTTTTCAGGCTGTTCAGCACCACATTCGTGGTAATACGCCGTATTTCCGGGTTATTGGCCATAATCTCGGCAGTGAGGTGGTCATACTCTTCGACATCACGGGCCAGAATGATGGCCACCAGATCCACCGCACCGGTGACATAGTAAAGCTGCTGAATGGCGGGTTGCTGATCTGCCCAGCGGCGCAGGCGGTCCATCGCCGAATAGTTCTCCCGCTCGATTTCCAGCCCGGCAATAAAGGTCATCAGACGGTCCAGCTGACGGTTATCCAGCACCGCCACTTCTGCCCGGATCACACCCTGCTGGCGCAGCCGTTTCAACCGCCGCTGTACGGCCGAAGCCGACAGCCCGATCTCTGCGGCGATCACCTCACTCTTGAGCAGACAATCCTGCTGCACCCGTTGCAGGATCTGCCGGTCCAGCTCGTCGATAGCGTTATCGTTCATCTCCCCCCCAGATAATCTGGCCGCGTTTCAGACTGAAGCATGTAAATGCACCCATTGTGCATAAAGGTACGGACTGGCGCAGTCTTTCCGCTCACGACTGCCTTCTATTACCGCTCAGCCGCAAGGCAAAGGCCTAAGCTAGCAGCATTTCCCCACGCGATACGGAGCTGGCAATCATGAGTACACCGTCCACCCCTTTCCAATGGCATGACGAAACCTTGGCACTGGACGGCGGCCTGATCATCGATCCCAGTACCCACGCTATCGCCCCCAATATCTCCATGTCGGTCAACAACACCCTCAAACCCGGTGACGGTGCCTTTTCCGCCGAAGGGGTGGAAGACCTGACTGACCTGCCCTTTCTCTATGCACGCTGGACCAATCCGACTGTCTGCCAGCTGGAACAGCGGGTCGCCGCGCTGGAGTACTGCCCCGCAGCACTGGCGACAGCCACTGGCCTTGCCGCCATCGCCGCGACGTTCTTTACCTTTCTCAAGGCCGGCGATCACCTGCTGATCAGCGATGTCTGCTATGCCGGCGCCAACGAACTGGCCCGCCGCATTCTGCCCGACTACGGCATTGAGGTTTCGGCGGTCAACCTGTCACGGCTGGATGAGGTGGCAGCAGCCATTCGCCCCAATACCCGCCTGCTGCATGCAGAGTCTCCCTGCAACCCGCTGCTGCGTCTGTGTGATATCGGAGCACTGGCAGAGCTGGCCCATGCCCACGGCGCCCTGCTGTCGGTCGACTCCACACTGGCCACACCGGTCGCGACGCGGCCTACCGAGCTGGGAGCGGATCTGACCATTCATTCCCTGACCAAATTCATGAACGGTCATGGCGACGCGCTGGGCGGTTGTGTTGCCGGTAGCAAAGCCCTGATCGCCCGCATTCGCGCCCGCGCTGGTGTCTACTTTGGCGCTTCACTGTCGGCGCAGAATGCCTGGCAGATCATGCGCGGCATCGATACCCTCTACCCGCGTATCCGCACCGCCGCTGACTCTGCCCTGCAGGTTGCACGCTTTCTGGAACAGCATCCGCAGATAACCCAGGTGTGTTACCCCGGCCTGCCCAGCCACCCGCAGCATGCTCTGGCCAGCCGCCAGATGCGCAGCTTCGGCGCCATGCTGACGTTTCAGGTCGCCGATCCACAGGCCTGCGCCCACCTGCTGGCCGATCATCTGCAGGTCATCCACTACGCCTTCTCCCTTGGTCATCAGCGCAGCATCGTCGTGTTGCTGGATACCGAAGAGATGATGGCCTCGACCTTCGGTCTGCCCGGCACGGATCGCGACGATTATCTGCGCTATGCCGGTCAGGGCATCTTCCGTCTGTCCATTGGCCTTGAAGCACCGGAAGACCTTATTGCCGACCTGACCCAGGTGTTGCAGCGTCTGGCAGTGTAACGGCGCCCCCAGAGCTACAGCGTCAAACAGAGCAACGGAGTCAAACAGCACAACAGTGTCAGACAGCACAACGGTCTGGCACTGTGATGGTGCAACCCGCTATGCACCCCTCAATCGCTCATGACTTCGTGCTACTTCCATGCACAAAGCGCGGTAGCGAGATCGCTTCTGCGGACAGGCAATTACAAAACGCAACAATACCACCTGCCCGCTCGCATCACTGCCCGCCCATCCGCACCAAAACAAATCACTGCAAACCAGAGCCACGCCCCGTTTTCGTGCTACCGGTTTTTCACCGATCCCCGTAAAAAGCGCTGTAGTGCGCGCCGTTCGTGGCCTGCGTCAAGATGGCAAGGTTTCTGCTATACCTCTATTACCGTGCACCGATGATGTGAGCGGCCGGGCAAAAACGGACGTGCATCATCCTTACCCAATCGGTCTCCGTGGCTGAGTCATCAGTCTGCAAGACTCGGCAGGGACACTGACCATGCACGCAGGAATGGGTGCCGCGACCAGGGAGTAAAGGCCGCCACACCCGGCTAATCCAGCCTCATGAACCCGGGAGGATTCCCATGAAACTGGTTACGGCGATCATCAAGCCGTTCAAGCTTGACGATGTCCGCGAAGCCCTGTCCAACATTGGCATTCAGGGCCTGACGGTCACCGAAGTCAAAGGCTTTGGCCGACAGAAAGGACACACCGAGCTTTATCGAGGTGCCGAATACGTGGTGGACTTCCTGCCCAAGATCAAACTGGAAATCGCCGTCGATGACAGTCTGCTCGACAGCGTGCTGGAAACCATCTGCCAGGCAGCCAATACCGGCAAGATCGGCGACGGCAAAGTGTTTGTCGTCAATCTGGAGCAGGCCATCCGCATTCGTACCGCGGAAAGCGGCCCAGACGCTCTTTGATCCATGACCTCTTCCATGACGCAATTGCCCAGGAGATCCACCATGACTCTGCGTAAAGTCGCCGGGCTAGGCGCCTTAGCTGCCTTGCTCGTCCCCAGCCTGTCGATGGCTGCCGATACCCCCACGGCCAACAGCGGTGATACCGCCTGGATGCTGACCTCCACCGCACTGGTGCTGATGATGACCATCCCCGGTCTGGCCCTGTTCTACGGTGGCATGGTGCGCGCCAAGAACGTCCTGTCAGTGATGATGCAGTGTTTTGCCATCACCGGCCTGATCAGCATTCTGTGGATGCTGTACGGTTACAGCCTGGCTTTCGATACCGACGGTATGGAAAAGGGCGTGACCAACTTCAACTCCTTCTTCGGCAGCCTGAGCAAAGCTTTCCTCAGCGGCCTGACCACTGACAGCCTGACTGGCACCATTCCGGAAAGCGTGTTCATCACCTTCCAGATGACGTTCGCCATCATCACCCCGGCACTGATCGTCGGTGCGTTCGCTGAGCGCATGAAGTTCTCTGCCATGCTGGTGTTCTCCGGCCTGTGGTTCACCTTCGTTTATGCCCCCATTGCCCACATGGTATGGAGCGGTGACGGTGGCCTGATGTGGGACTGGGGTGTACTGGACTTCGCCGGTGGTACCGTTGTGCACATCAACGCCGGTGTTGCCGGTCTGGTCGCTGCGCTGGTACTGGGTAAACGCAAAGGTTATCCCTCAACCCCCATGGCTCCCCATAACCTGGGTTACACCCTGACTGGCGCGGCTATGCTGTGGGTGGGCTGGTTCGGCTTCAACGCCGGTTCCGCGGTTTCTGCAGGCGGCACCACCGGCATGGCCATGCTGGTCACTCAGATCGCCACTGCGGCGGCGGCACTGGGCTGGATGTTTGCCGAGTGGATTACTCATGGTAAGCCCAGCGCACTGGGTATTGCCTCAGGTGTGGTTGCCGGTCTGGTCGCCATTACCCCGGCTTCGGGTACTGCTGGCCCCGTTGGCGCCCTGATCATCGGTCTGGCGGCTGGCGTGATCTGCTTCTTCTCCGCCACTACCCTGAAACGTGCTCTGGGTTATGACGACTCTCTGGATGCCTTCGGTGTACACGGTATCGGCGGTATCGTCGGTGCGCTGCTGACCGGTATCTTCGCAGCCCCTTCACTGGGTGGCTTCGGTACCGTGGAAGACATCGCTGCACAGTTCTTCATTCAGGTTAAAGGTGTTGCCTTCACCGTGGTGTATACCGCTGTGATCACCTTCATCATCCTGAAAGTGCTGGATGCACTGATGGGTCTGCGTGTCAGCGAAGAAGCCGAGGCGCAGGGCCTGGATCTGGCCGAGCACAACGAGCGCGGCTACAACCTGTAAGCCTGATGACAGACGGAGGCTTCCTTCCCTCCGTCAGCCAGATAAAAAAACCACGCCCGGCATAGCCTGGCGTGGTTTTTTGTGCAGATCGAAACGCATATCAGCGAGCAAAGAGTAACCGCACTCCCGCCAGCCCACAGACCAATGCCAGCGCACCATCACAGCTGCGGCGCCAGCGCTGGTAGGCGGCCTGCGCCTGAGGGCGGGAAAACAGCAGGGCGTAGCCACCAAATACACCGATGGCCAGCAGCGCACAGCCGAGCAATACCACCAGCAACTGTGACGGTGCTGTCAGTGACGGTAAGGCCAGCGTGAGAATCGCCAGCCAGCCAAAGCCTGCCTTGGGATTGGTCAGGTGCATCAGCAGGCCCCGGCCATACAACCGCCAGCCTGCATCGGCCATGATGGGTGCACTGGCCACGTCAGTGCCTCGCCATAGTGAGCGTGTAGCACGCGCACTCAGCCACAACAGATAGGCCGCACCCAGATAGCGCAGCAGCAGAAGCAAGGTGTCGTGTTCAAGCAGCACGTTCGCCAGCCCACTGGCACTGAGCAAGGCCCAGCTGAAGGAGCCAGTGATTACCCCTGCAGCAAAGATCGCCGCCTGCCGTCGCCCACGCTGCATCGCCAGCAGTGCTATCGCCATATTGCTTGGCCCGGGGCTGACGATCAGCAGCAGATACGCCGCCCAGGCCAGCCAGATACCGCTCATGAGTGCGCGACCCGGGGCAGATCCAGCATAAAGGCCAGCCCCTGCTGGATATGGGCTGCGGTGGTATCCAGCAAAGGCAGATAAGCTGACTTGGGCAGAATCAGGCCCAGTTCAGTACAGCCCAGAATGCCCATCTCGGCACCGCTGTCTGCAAGCTCAGCCAGACAGCGATCCAGACGATAACGCGACTCTTCCAGCATCATGCCCTGGCACAGCTCTTCAAAGATGATGCGGTGCACTTCCTGCCGCTCTGCTGCCGCGGGTACACATAGCTCAATGCCGTAGTGTTCACTGAAGAAGGCCTGATAGAAGCCGTCCTCCATGGTGAAACGGGTGCCCAGCAGCGCTGCCCGGCCAATGCCCTGCTGCTGCAGACGCTGACCGATAGCATCACCGATATGCAGCAGCGGAATATCCAGCATCGACTGCACCTGGCCAGCGACCTTGTGCATGGTATTGGTGGCAATCACCAGGGCCTGAGCGCCCGCCGCCTGCAGCCCCTGCCCCGCCTGTCCGAGCGTCGTGGCGATAGCCTGCCAGTTGCCCTCATGCTGCCACCTTGCCAGCTGGCTGAACTCCAGACTGTGCAACAACAGAGGGGCTGAACTCAGGCCGCCACGCGCTTCCCGCACGCCACGGTTGAGGCCCTGATAGTAGACCTGCGTCGACTCCCAGCTCATGCCACCCAAAATACCCAGTGTCCGCATTGCCCTTACTCCTTTGTCTGCTGCGCCATCAACTCATAAACCAGGCCACACAGCCTGCCATCAGCACCGCCAGCGCACGATTGAACCAGCGCTCACGCCGGGGGTCCTGCAACCAGTGACGAATACTCTGCCCGAGCAGAGTCCAGGCACTGCCCGTTACCCAGCCCACCATGCAGAACACCGCAATCGCCATGACCGTCACCTGCAGCGTCTGCTCAGGTTTGACCGCGAACAGACTGATGATGGTGGTAGCCATCATCCAGGCCTTGGGATTGACGCCCTGAAACAGCGCCGCCTCATGAGGGCGCATCGGCCGGTCAAGAAAGGGCAAGGCACTGTGGCCGGCTTTGGCCGTCCATAACTTGTAAGACAGCCACAGCAGATAGGCGCCACCTGCCAGTTTCAACAGCCACTGACAGGCCGGGAAGACGATAAACAGTTGTGCCAGCCCCAGCCCGCTCAGGGCGATCATCACCGCCAGTCCGCAGAAAATACCAAAGATGTGCGGCACCGTGCGGCGCCAGCCAAAGCGGGCACCGGAGGCGGTCAGCATCATATTGTTGGGGCCGGGTGTACCGGCCGTCAGGAAGGCAAAGGTCAGCAACGGCAAACCGATGTCACTGGCCAGCGAAGATGAAAACAACGGCAAACTGGACATGATAGATTCTCACAGCGCGACAGATGATCAGCAGGGTGACAATGCAGCCAGAACAGGGACACTGCCACTTTGTATCGATACAATTTTTGATTATTCATTGATTGTCTCGATTTTTAGAGCATAATAGCGCCTGAATTTCCGTCAACGGTTTTATTGTCACCATGACAATGTGGAATCCAGACCTAAGTGTCTTTACCGGCCCACGCTATCTGGCCATTGCCGATGCGCTACAGCTGGATATTGCCAGTGGCACACTGCCAGTGGGCACCCGCCTGCCCACTCATCGGGCGCTGGCAGACAGGCTCGGCGTTACGGTCGGCACCATCACCCGTGCCTACGCCGAAGCCGAGCGTCGCGGTCTGCTGGAAGCCCGTGTGGGCAGCGGTACCTTTGTCCGCTTACAGGGACAGCTGACACAGGCCAGCTGGAAGATCAGCCGCCGTGAAGCAGGCTGGGCCAATCTGGGCATCAATATTCCGGTCCCCGATGAGCGCGCCGGGCCACTGCGTCAGGCACTGGAGCAGGTCTTCAGTCATACCGATCTTGACCAGTTGATGGAGTATCACGAAGAGGCAGGATTGCCTGCCCACCGCGAGGGCTATCTGCAATGGCTGCAGCGTATCGGCCTGCAGCCGGATATTTCCCGGCTGTTTCTGACCAGCGGCGCCCAGCACGGCATCATGCTGTCACTACTGGCCATGACCCAGCCGGGCGATCTGATCCTGACCGAGGAGCTGACCTATCCCGGTCTGCTGATAACAGCACGCAAACTCAGCCTCAAGGTACAGGCGGTGCCCATGGATCATGAAGGCCCGCAGCCGGAGGCCTTCGAGCAGCTGTGCAAGGAACGCCGGCCACGGCTGCTGTATTGCACCCCCACCCTGCAGAACCCCACCACCCGTACCCAGAGTCTGGCACGGCGGCAGACCTTACTGGCCATCTGTGAGCGTTACGGTGTGTGGGTGATTGAAGACGATATCAACGGCTGGCTGCCTGAGCAGCGCCCCGCCACCATGGCATCCCTGCTGCCTGAGCGGGTGGTGCATATCGGCGGTGTCTCCAAGGCGCTGTCCGGGGGCATCCGGGTGGGCAGTCTGGTGGTGCCGGACGCACTGCTGGAGCGGGTCAAGGAAGCGTTCCGCGCCGACTGCTGGATGACCAGCCCGTTGCTCACAGCGGTGGTGTGCCAGTGGCTGGAGAACGGTGAAGCCGTCAGGTTGCTGCAGCGTCAGCGGGATGCTATGCACAAACGCCGTGAACTGGCGGCGCAGTATCTCGGCCGCTGGCAGCTGGAGCACAGTGCCGGTGCCCAGCACGCCTGGCTGCCGCTGCCTGAACCCTGGCTGGCCCACCAGTTTGTGCAGCAGGCCATGGTCGCTCAGGTCGAGATCAAAGGCAGCGACAGCTTTGTGGTCGGCCGCCATCCGGCACCGCACGGTATCCGTCTGGCCCTCAGTCATCCCGCCACACTGGCGGAGCTGGAAACGGGCCTGCAGCGCCTGCAGGCATTGCTGCAGGCCGGGCCCGATCTGGCCCCCGGGGTGATCTGAGCGGCAGCGGGCAAGGCTATAAAATACAAAGCCGGAGTGAGGGCATCACTCCGGCTTTGTTTGCTTCTGGCAGCGCTGTGCGATCTGTCGTTAAGGCTTAGCAGGCTATTGAAAAACGTTATCGAGGCCACCGAGACAAGGAAATACACCGAGGGCACAAGAAACAGGCGAAAAAGCG
>NZ_LAPT01000039.1 GCF_003194385.1 Pokkaliibacter plantistimulans | reverse complement strand
TATAAGCGCGCGGGCTGCGACAGGCCGCTGGAGCGTGCTCGTTACAACGGGCTATCGTTTACAACGGACTAGAGTTTACAGCTGGCTAGAGTTTACAGCTGGCTAGAGTTTACAGCTGGCTAGAGTTTACAGCTGGCTAGAGTTTACAGCTGGCTAGAGTTTACAGCTGGCTAGAGTTTACAGCTGGCTAGAGTTTACAGCTGGCTATAGTCGCCGTTCTGGATCCGGGCAGGCAGTGCCTTCATGTAGGCATCAATATGTGGCCAGGGCGATGGCTGTGCGGAGTGATAGGTTTTAGCCAGCCCTTCGGCAAAGGCTTCTTCCAGACCCGCACGATAATCACCGTGTTCATCCTGCTGGCGGAAGTAACTGCCCAGTTGCGGAAAATCCTGCTCCCAGGCCTGTCGAAACCCGGGCTGCTGGCTGAGCTTGCCCATCCCCAGCGATTTGCCGAGCAGGGCATCAACACCATGGGCTGTTTCATGCAGCACCAGATTGCAGGCACCGTGCTGTGGATTGATTTGCCAGTCACCCTGAGCGTCCCGGGTCAGGGAAATGATCGTGGTGTTGTTCTTCATCTGATATGTCCCCGGCAGATTTCTGGCACTACTCTGCCCCTGCCAGCCGCGTGCGTCTTCGCTGAAATGGCTCATGTCAAAGTCGGATGCATTGAAAATCCGCTCATGGGTAACGGCCACCCTGAGACCCTGCTGTGCCAGTGCGTCAAGCAAGGGCCGTGGCATTTTCGCCAGCTCAGTGGTTACCAGACTCACCGCCTGCTGATCGAAGGGGCTGAGCAGGTCTTTTTTAACCAGTTGCATAGCTTGCTTGAATTGCGCAAAGACCGGGCTCTGCAGCGCCGTGAGCAAACCCGTCAGGGTGTCGTGTTGCAGCGGTGTGTCGCTGTTCAGGGCCGGCACCTTACGGGCGAAGAGCGCATAGGCCTGTTCGCCATGGACCTGTCTGACCAGTTGCAGCAGTGCGATGTTGGTGTGGGCGCTGCCCGCCAGCCCGAGCAAGGGGTCCTGCTGCCGCTGCCGGATTTCCTGTCTTAGCGCCTGAGCCTGTGCGCCACGGTTACTGAACTCCCTGGGATGCTGATGCTGCCATTGGTCCAGCTTGTGCTGCAGACGGTTCAGGTTTTGCGGAGTGAGCTGGTGTTGTGTGTCTTTAAGCTGCACCAGCACCTGCTTCAGATCACTGCTCATAAAGCCGAGGCCGGGCTTCTTTACCGAGTCAGCGAAACGATGATCGTGCAGCAGGAGAAACTGCTGTAGCTGGTCGCTGGCACTGTGTGCTGGCTGCGCCGATGAGTCGGTTGCTGTAGGAGTGGTTGACTGCGCCTGCGTGAAAGAGGCGCTGATATTCGTCAGCATCATGAACGTCCTGTTAGAGCCAAAAGTCCGGGTAGGGGATAAGTGTCCTGCCCGGCATCAACGTTCCTGATTTTTGAGCTTTGCCCCTGACTCCCCGTATAATCGGCCACCAACTATTCATGTCTTGGCCGCGTGGCCCAGCCGACGCCGACCGATACGTCATTTGAACTGCGTATACCTGTGGGACCGTTCATCATGTCAGACAATCAGCACCAGACAGAGCAGACCAACCAGCAATGGGGTGGCCGTTTCAGCGAGCCCACCGATGCTTTTGTCGCCCGTTTCACCGCCTCTGTGGATTTCGACAAGCGCCTGTACCGTCAGGACATTCAGGGGTCCATTGCCCACGCCAAAATGCTGGCCAAAGTCGGGGTGCTGACCGAGCAGGAGCGTGACGATATTCTGCGTGGTCTGGAAGAAATTCTGATCGAGATCGAGCGTGGCCAGTTTGAATGGTCGGTCGCGCTGGAAGACGTGCACATGAACATCGAGGCGGCACTGACCAAGAAGATCGGTATCGCCGGCAAGAAACTGCACACTGGCCGTTCACGTAACGATCAGGTGGCCACGGACGTACGCCTGTACGTACGCGATGAAATCGACGTCATTCTGGATGAGCTGAGCCGTCTGCAGTTTGGTCTGGCTAATCTGGCGCAGAAAGAAGCCGACACCATCATGCCCGGTTTCACCCACCTGCAGACCGCCCAGCCGGTGACCTTCGGGCATCACCTGATGGCCTGGTACGAAGCGCTGCAACGTGACTTCGAGCGTTTCGTTGACTGCCGCAAGCGCGTCAACATCATGCCTTTAGGCGCCGCGGCGCTGGCGGGCACCACGTATCCTATCGACCGCCATCTGACCGCCGAACTGCTGGGCTTCGAGCGCCCTGCCTACAACTCGCTGGATGCGGTATCTGACCGTGACTTCGCCATCGAATTCTGTTCCGCCGCCAGCCTGTTGCTGACCCACCTGTCACGCGCGTCGGAAGAGCTGGTGCTGTGGACCTCTGCGCAGTTCAACTTCGTCAACGTGCCTGACCGCTTCTGCACCGGCTCCTCCATCATGCCGCAGAAGAAAAACCCCGATGTGCCTGAACTGGTGCGCGGTAAATCCGGTCGTACCAACGGTAACCTGATTGCCCTGCTGACCCTGATGAAAGGCCAGCCGCTGGCCTACAACAAGGACAATCAGGAAGACAAAGAACCCCTGTTCGACAGCATCGATACCGTCAAAGGCTGTCTGCGTGCCTTCGCTGACATGGTGCCCGCGCTGGAACCTCGCCGTGAAGTGATGCGTGAAGCGGCACTGCGTGGTTTTGCCACCGCTACCGATCTGGCGGACTATCTGGTGCGTAAAGGCGTGGCCTTCCGTGATGCTCACGAAATCGTGGGTAAATCAGTGGCCTACGGCGTCAGCACCAGCAAGGATTTGTCCGTGATGAGCCTGGACGAGCTGCGTCAGTTCAGCGACAAGATCGATGCAGATGTATTCGATGTGCTGACCCTCGAAGGTTCGGTTGCGGCCCGTGATCATATCGGTGGCACCGCGCCCAATCAGGTGCGCGCCGCCACTGCCCGTGCGCTGGCCGAGCTGGCACAGCGTCATGGCTAAGCGGGCACTGTCACGGGTAGAGCCCCGGGTAAAGCCCCGGGTAAAGCCCCGGGTAAAGCCCCGGGTAAAGCAGGTGCCGCATCGTGCCTGAATTGCCCGAAGTCGAAACCACCCGGCGGGGGATCAGCCCTCACCTGCTGGGGCAGACGATCATCGCCGCGCTGGTGCATCACCCGCAGCTGCGCTGGCCGATTCCGGTGGACCTGAGTGAGCGGCTGCAGGGCGCGACGGTGCTAAATATCAGTCGTCGTGCCAAATACCTGCTGCTGCAGACCTCGGCCGGGACATTGCTGGTGCATTTGGGCATGTCGGGCAGTCTGCGCTTTGTTGATGCTGGCGAACCGCGCCTCAAACATGACCATGTCGAGCTGGAAATCAGCAACGGCATGGTGCTGCGCTACTGTGATCCGCGGCGCTTCGGGGCCTGGCTGTGGGCCGGAGAGGTGCCTGAACAGCATGAACTGCTGATCAGCCTCGGGCCGGAACCGCTGTCAGATGCCTTTGATGGAGAGCATCTGTTCCTGCGTTCACGAGGTAAAACCCAAGCCATCAAGACCTTTATCATGGACAACCATGTGGTGGTGGGCGTGGGCAATATTTACGCCAGCGAGTCGCTGTTTATGGCAGGTATTCTGCCAACCAGAGCCGCTGGCAGCATCAGCCGGGCACGTTATGACAAGCTGGCCGAATGCATCAAAGTTGTCCTTGATCGCTCTATTACACAGGGCGGCACCACCCTGCGTGATTTTGTCGGCGGCGACGGTCAGCCGGGATACTTTCAGCAGCAGCTGAATGTCTATGGTCGTGAAGGCGAGGATTGCCGTAGCTGTGGTTCGACCATCAAGAAAAAAGTGCTGGGCCAGCGCGCCAGTTTCTACTGCACCCGCTGCCAGCACTAGTTCCCATGCGATAAAGCCGCTGTCCCGACACTTTGTTGAGGCAGCGGCTTTTTTGTTTACAAAGCATTTACCTAGTTAGTATTTTAGTAAGTTTTGTTAAAGGGATGCGTAAACTGAGGCGTCTCTGTCTAGGTATTACTGGGGTGAAATGTGAAAGTATTCCTGAAGGAAGTGCATAACCGTCTTGTTTATATAGATAGCCCAGAAACGTACGTCTCCTCAGAAAAGTATAAGTTGTGGGGATGGGCGATGCCTGAGGTAAAAGAAATTATCATTAAGACCTCAGAAAATTCTTTCAGTATTAGCAAAGATGTACTGCGAAGAGATGTGACTAATTTTTTTAAGAAAAAAGGAATTAATTTTATAAACGAAAAACATGGGTTTCAGGAATTTATTAACCCTGAATGGATGGAGATTTATGCAAAAAAGGGAAGTGGTGAAATAGTTAAGTGCGCTACTATGTATATCGAAGAAATAAAAACTATCGATGTGGGGGTAGGTGATTGGTTATATCTTGATGCAGCAAATAGGTCACGTGATCAGGCAGCTGGTAAGTTGGATCTCTCATTGGCTGCAAAGGTATGGAATCTATATTTCAGAGATATGCAGAGCTACTTGGATTCTAAAAATATCTCTTGGTGTTTTGTTATTGCACCGGGAAAAGAGTTGGTATTGCCTGAATATGCTCCATATCCTGTAGTTGAAAACAATTCTTTCAGGGGTTTTTTTAATAAATTTGATTTAAAGAATAAAATAATTTGTCCTATTGATGAGCTAAAATTATATGGAATTTTTTCTTATTGGCATGGAGAAAGTCATTGGAATGACATCGGTGCTGCAATTGCATGTAAGAAAGTGCTTGATTACCTGAATGTCGAGAATGACTTGAATCCACTTGAAGGAATATCAATAGCTGGACCTGCTCAGGGTGATTTAGGTAAGAAGTTGAGTTTTTATAAAAGTAGACCATCCTTGGTTATAAAGCAGAAATATAAATTCAACAAGAATTTTGATAATGAAATTGGAAATACAGGGCGTTTGATAATTTATACTTCTAATGAAATTTTTGCTAAAGGTGTACTTCTTGTTGTTGGAGACTCATTCTCACACTGGATGCTGAAATTTTTGGCTCCATTTTTTGAAAAAACTATATTTTTTCATGGTGTAGCAAGGGCTGATAAAGAGTTTATTGCGAGTACTGGAGCTACACATGTTATATTCCAAAACAACTCAAGGTTCCTGCATTCATATCCTGAAAACGAGCAGTATCTTGAAAAGTTTTTAAAGGAAAAGGCTACTTTGTTAGGAAGGGAATCATCAGGGATAGAGTTTTACGAAGAAGTAAAAAATAGGGTTATGAACGAATACGTGTGAAAAATAAGGAGAAATGAACGGTCCGTTTGACAGACCCCGCTTTGGCTCCATACCGAATATTGATGCAATTTTTAGTGCAGGCTATCAATAGTCATCGAAGGGGGATTCTGCTTCCTTGAGTTTCGACTGGCTCACACCTTTGTGCGCGAGGGTAAAGGCTATCGCTGATCGGCGGGGTGACTACCTGGCAGTAGCAGGCCGAACAGCCATCGGCAGCTGAAGTTCGGGTGAGCTAAGGTATAGACCAAGCGTTTTTAACCTCTCAGTAAAACTATGACCGATAGTAAGACTATGGCCGACAGGAAAACTATGACCGACAGTAAAAAGACGTTTATTTTGCAGCGAATCAGCATCTTCGCTGGGAAAACCATTGATCCTGATTCGGACTCGCAAGTGCAGGAGTTGCTGCGGAACAAGTTCGATATCCTGTTACCACAGCGGCGTTCGCTGAATGAGTCGCTGGCTGCAAGCGTGAGCGACCATGATATTGTTGGCCTGATTCTTAAATACCGGACAATGAAATAGTCGTCAGCCTTCGCTGGGCTGATGGATCGTGAACAGTCAAAGGGAGGGGACACAGGTGAAACGTCTGACTATCGCACTGCTGCTGGCAGCTTGCTCAACATCCACGCTGGCAGAAGATATCAATCTGGCTGCCCTGGGCTTGAAAGCCGTTGATAAAAAAGGCTGTCATCTGTCTGATGGCAGGGTTGAGGCATCTACCCTTAATCTGATGACGGCGGCCTATGATGAGCCTGGCCTGAGCCATGATTCGGTGATCCGCGTGATCACCAAAGCCATTGAGGCCGGTTGTGATATCGATGAGCCGGACCAGATCGGCGTATCGCCCCTCAACGCTGCCATTCTGTATAACCAGCCTGAGCTGGTATCACTGTTTTTCCGCCACGGTGCCAATGCCAAAACCAAAATGGTCAGCCCAAAAGCTTCAATCAACGGGCTTGATGCGTGTGGCTTTCTGAATTTGCTGGAAGCTAAAGAAAAAGCACGGGATAAAATCTGGAAGCTTTTACCCGGTTGCAAAAAGAAAACCCAATAACGTTTTCTGCAATATATGTATGTTTTTAAAAAATCAGAACCCTGACTGCATGGAATATCTGACCCTAGGTGGACGATATGTTTTTTGATATATGGAAAGGCTGGTCAATCGCAGTAAGTTGCATTTTTGTGCCTGTTGCGATCATTTTTGCCGTATTTCGCCCTGAATCTGCTGGCGGTGCTGCTCTCTACTTTTTCCCGGTAATGGTGCCACTGATGGCCGCGCTACAGGGCGTGCTGGTAGCGGCTGTTGTCTGTCTCGGTTTGAAAATTCAGGCTGCGCTGAAAAATATAAAGAAATCCTGATTTTTAATTTTCAGCGTGGATTAACAGCAAAAGATAGGTTTGGGGCGCTCTGGAGCGATTGGAAAATGCTGCATAGCAGAGCCAGTGTATTGTTCTTATTTCTACCTACACCGACCTTCCGAGGAAAAATATAGCGATACAGCCAGGATTCACATTCCAATTGGTGGGTGAATATAGAGATAGTAGGTGTGGTAACACTTTATTCGTTGTGGAAAGGTATCGCTGGTGTGCTTTGACAGGGATGGTCATAACCATGAAGGTGAAATCAACATTATTGCTAGTGTTCTATATTGTGTTTGCAGGTTTATGCCATGCTGCATCATCCGCATTAAAAGTGGACGCCGTAGCGGAATACCCACCATCAGTCACTGCCCGGCTATTTGGCTCATCTCTTTATCTGTTCGCAAATGGCCAGAAGATCAGCATCAGCTGCAACGATAGGGTTCTTTGGGCTGATGACATAGACAGTGATCGAATCATTGTTCAGCGCAATTCTATGGCTGGAGGTAGCTATATTTCGGTGAGCGCTTCTAGTGGATATGGTGGTGTAAATGGGTTTTATGCCGTCTTTTACCTTGATCGCGGCCAATGTGTATTTGCTGCCAATGAGTTGATAACCAACCCCAGCTTCTATGTCGATCACGTTGAGAGCTGGGAGCGGTCTGGCCCTATAACTATTCGTAAACGCTATCAGTATCAGGCTGACGGCCATCTGTTGCAGACCAGTCAGCTTGCTGACTACGGTGATTTTTGCCAGCTGCTGTCGGCTAACGTCACAGCCAATATTGTGAGTTGTGAAACGTTGCAACCTGCCGTATTCGCAACTATTAGCGTAGAGAAAACCTATTTGTACCGCCGTGCTGACAGTCACCATCCAGACAAGGCGTATCTGATGGGTGGAGATCAGGTGCTGCTTACTGCTTTTAGCGAGGCTTCGGGCAGGATCAAAATACGTTATCAGGGTAAGCGAATAACCGAAGGCTGGATTGATCTCAGCGCTGTTACCTTCAAGAGTGAAATTAACCAGTAATCGATACAGGCAGGCAACCTAATGAACAGATCTGGCTACGCGCTGTTGTTGTTACCTTTTGCACTTTGCCTTCCCCCTGCCTATGCGCTGGAGCCTGCGGCCAGCTATCGCCCGCTCAGCGCGGATGAATGTGCTGATATGGCGAGCAAAGGCGTGATCACCAGCGCTAATCCGGTGCCCTGCCAGCGTCTGAACAAAGTGCGCTTTCGCTATCTCAGCGATAACGGTGCGGTAAAGGACGACGGTGAGCTGGTGGTGCTGGATGTGATTGCACCGCAGATGGCGGCGGTGATGGATGAGCTGCTGGCACGGCAGTTCTATATTGCCAGAGCCTATCCGGTTGAGCGTTATAACGGCGATGATCAGGCCTCCATGGCCGACAACAATACCTCGGCGTTCAATGGCCGGCCCATCACCGGCGGCACCTCCTGGTCGCTGCATGCTTACGGCGCGGCGGTGGATATCAATCCGCTGCAAAACCCCTTTGTCGATATTGCCGATGATGGCAAGGCCCAGATTTCGCCTGTGGCCAGTGCTCATGCCTATATCAATCGTGCGGAGCCGCGCCCCGGCAAGGATGCCCGTGCGGGTATGGCGGAAGCCGTAGTGGATGTGTTTACCCGTCATGGCTTCTTTATCTGGGGCGGCGACTGGAACTACCCCATCGACTATCAGCATTTTCAGGTAGGCCCTCGCTCTTTTGTCGAGGCGCTGCTGAAAGAGGATGTTGACCATGCCCGCGCGCAGTGGCAGGGCTATATCAGCCAGTATGGCCAGTGCATAGCGGATGCAGGCAAGGCGGTACTGGCGGATCATGGCCGTGCCCTCTGTGTGGCTCAGGTGATCAAGGCCATGCCCTGATCTGACAGCAGACGCTCAGGAGCAGCGTGCATAATCTGGACTACACTGTTAGTCCGTAAGCGCGCTGCTGCCGGTACTGACCGGTGCAATGGTGCAGTGCGGATGACTGTCCACGGAGCCCTGTCATGAGTCATAAACCGCAAGGTCACAATGCCGTATCCCCCTATCTTCTGGTCAGCAGCGTGGCCCAGATGCTGAGCTTTCTGCAGGCCACCTTCGCCGCTGAGGTGCTCTATCAGGCAGCCGCTGAGGATGGTGTTGTGCGCCATGCCGAGGTGCGTATCGATGACTCGGTCATCATGATGGGAGAGCGCCCGAGCGACAGCGCTGCGGTGCAGTGTTCCACCCATGTCTATGTGGTCGATGTGGATGCCGCCTATCAGCGCGCCCTGTCAGCCGGTGCCAGCACTGTTTCAGCACCCCGGGATCAGCCCTATGGCGACCGCACGGCCGGTGTACGCGATGGGGAAGGCAACCTCTGGTGGATAGGGACCCATCTGCGCTGAGGTCGCGTTTTCTATCCCCGCCGGGGTATGGACGTGGCCAGCGCTCCTGCGTACAACAACCTCTTCGCAGCTTAACCTGCCTACCATGAGAGCCATTTATGCCGGTCCACTCCCTTACTCAGCTCAATGTCGAGCCAGAACGGTATTTCCTGCCGGAAGAAAAGCGGCTGCAGGGCAATCCCCAGCAGACGCTGTGGACGCAGTACAGCGATCCCAGCGGCCAGTTTTTCGCCGGCGTCTGGGCCAGTGAGGTCGGTAAATGGACGATCCGTTATACCGAGGAAGAGTACTGCCTGATTCTGGAAGGAGAGAGCGTGATTACCGATGAGCAGGGCGTGGCGATGACGGTCAGGGCGGGCGACAGCTTTGTGATTCCCCGTGGCTTTGTCGGCAGCTGGGAAGTGCTTGTACCGACGCGCAAGAATTTTGTGATCTATGAGGCGGCCTCCGCCTAGCACGGCTGTGTGCTCCAGCCTTTGATGGCGGCTCAATATCTTCATTATTTTTATCCTCGACAGATGTCATCGGTAGTCATAGAGCGCAGCTTGTGGCGACAGCTACAGAGGATCAGCAGAGAAAGGTGCAGGCCAGCAGGCGGATGCTGCTGGCCGTGGGGGAGTGGCGGTTATTTGAACTCGGCGGCGTTTTCCGGGGTGATCAGCTTGAAGGGAATCCAGTTCAGCGACTCGACCGGCGGTGAGCCCCAGAACAGTTTGAGTGCCACATTGACGGCTTCCCGGGCCTGTCCCCGTGCGTCCTGCAATACGCTGACCTTGAGTTTGCCTTGATCCCGCTCAAAGCTGGCGAAGGCCTTGTAGCCGTTGTTGGCATCACGCAGCAAACCTGCTGCCAGTGCCGCAGCGTCGCTACCCTGATGGCTGTCGATAAAACTGCTGAGGAAGCTGGTCAGCTGGGTTTCCTGCGCGCGGCTGTAACTTTGCAGCGTGCGCGCCTGCTGGCGAGCCCTGCCAGCAGGGCCTGATTGGCCCGCAGAATATGTACATAGAGTTCGCTGGCAGCCTGGCTCAGAGGGGCCGACTCTTCGGTGATGGTGAACAGTTTGTCAGTGATGGAGCGGGTGTTGGTGAAGTTGACGGCGACGATGCCGAGCACCAGCAGCAGGGCAAAGCCTGCGATGATCTTGTGCAGAATGGTCATGACGCAATCCCGGCAGCTAGTCGTTATGAGACCTTCTATGCGTAGTCAGTCCAAGACGTCACCCCGAACGGCAAGGCGGCTGCATTCTACAGGCAGCCGCTAGAAGTGAAGCTGGTGGAAGGGCAGGTTGCGCCTGACAACCCGCATTGCATGAATCCATGCCAGTGTTCTGCTGTCTTATCGCCCGAAAGCGCAGCGCCTGCTCAGGGCTGGCGTTTGGACAACCAGACCACACCAATCACCAGCGCACAGACGATGGCGGTGAGCCAGTTCCAGCTTTCACCCAGCAGCACGATGGAATAGCCGTAGGTGAGGAAGGGTTGCAGCAGCTGCACCTGACTGATGCGGGCCACACCGCCCAGTGCCAATGCCTTGTTCCAGGCGAAGAAGCCCAGCAGCGAGCTGACCAGACCGATATACAGCAACGCACTCCAGCCGATGGTGGGCAGCTGGCTCAGACTGCCGGGGGTATAGACCCAGACCGACCAGGGCAGGCTGACCGGCAGGCTCAGCACCACCACCCAGGAAATGACCTGCCAGCCGGGCATCTGCTGCGACAGCTCGGCGCCCTTGGCGTAACCGATGGCACCGAGCAGGACAGCACCCACCAGCGCCAGATCACCCACATACAACCCCGCTGCACCGCTTTGCCACAGGCTATAGAGCAAGACGATCAGCGTGCCACTGCAGGCGTACAGCCAGAAGCGACGGGGCGGACGAATGCCACTGAGTACCGCAGCGGCCAGTGCGGTGGCCAGCGGCATGGCGGCGACAATCACCGCACCGTGGCTGACCGGCACATACTGCATCGCGACCGAGGTCAGTAGAGGAAAGCCGAAGATATTGCCACCTGACACAATCGCCAGGCTCAGCCATTGCTCACGGCGTGGCCAGGCGGCTCGCGCCAGCCATAACAACGGGATGGCCGCCATGGCCGCAATCACCGCACGGTACAGACCAATCTGCTGGGCCGACAGCATGCCGGTCAGCGCCTTGGTGGCAGGCAGGGTCATGGCAAAGCTGGCCACCGCAATCAGCGCCAGGGTATAGGCGCCGCTGTGGCTGCTTTCGCCGGCAGTGCGGGTGAGGGCGGGGGTGGAAACCGTCATGGTTGTTGCTCCTGAGCTACGTAAACTGCGCAGCACAACGCCAGTGAATATTGGCGTACCCGTGCTGCCAGGCTCATGCTAGGCAAGTGTTATGCTCAAGTACCTAGACACTTTGCGCTATGTTGAGCAAACTGTTAGGTCTTTATGCCAGTACAGTTGCAGGAGGTAGTATGTTTGCTCTGGACCGCCAGACCCCGACCCCGCTGGTCAATCAGATTTGTGATGGCATCGTCGCGCAGATTGAACAGCAGCAACTGCATCCCGGCAGCCGTCTGCCTTCCGTGCGCAGTCTGGCTGACCGTCTTGGCGTCAGCAGCTTTACCGTGGCCAGCGCCTATGACCGGCTCAGCGGGCTGGGGCTGATCAATGCCCGCCGTGGCAGTGGCTACTATGTGGCTCCTCCTCTGGCGGTGCCGGTGCAGCCTGTTGAACTGGCACCGATGCCAAGTGGCCACCCCGGGGTGGCTTTTCTGCGCAACTCCCTCAACACCCAGCGCTATCGGCTGCCTGTCAGCTGTGGCTTTCTGCCCCCGGCGTGGCTGGAGGACGCGATACCTTCATCCGTCAGCGGGCGGCTGATGCGTAATGCCCTGATTCAGGGGGCACCTTCCCCCATTGCGGGCAGTGATACATTGCGTGAGCGTCTGGCCTACCGCCTGCGGGAGCAGGGGCTGCAGGCCGATGCCGGGCGGGTGCTGGTCACCAACGGCGTCACCCATGG
This sequence comes from Pokkaliibacter plantistimulans, assembly GCF_003194385.1. Classification (GTDB taxonomy): domain Bacteria; phylum Pseudomonadota; class Gammaproteobacteria; order Pseudomonadales; family Balneatricaceae; genus Pokkaliibacter; species Pokkaliibacter plantistimulans. The sequence continues at coordinate 17,394 of NZ_LAPT01000039.1, read as the reverse complement.
TTTCTTCCTGCTTTGTCAGACACTGCTTGGCCCGGAAGACTACGTGGTGGTGGAAGATCCCAGTTACTTCCTGCTGCAATTGCGCCAGAGCAACAGCCCGCTCAGCGGACGGCTGCTGACGGTGCCGCGCCGCCATGATGGCCCCGATCTGCAGGCGCTGGAGCAACTGTGTCAGCAGTACCGGCCCAAACTGCTGCTGACCCAGACGCTGGCGCATAACCCGATCGGCGGACATACCTCCATGGCCGTTGCTCATCGTCTGCTGGTGCTGGCCGAACGCTATGGCTTCTATCTGGCGGAAGACGACATCTTCGGCGATCTGGCCAGCAGTGAACGCTTCTACCTGTCGCAGCTGGCCGCGCCACAGCATGGTGCGGTGACCGCCGGCGGAATCAGTGAGCGGGTGTTCTATCTGAGCAGCTTCAGCAAGATTCTCAGCCCGGCGCTGCGCATCGGCCTGATACTCACTCCTGCCGCCTGGATGCAGCCGTTGCTGGAGCGCAAGGTTGCCAGTGTGATGGCCTGCTCGCTGATTGATGAAACCGTAGTGCAGTACGTCCTGGAAGCGGGGCGTTTTCAGCGCCATGTGGAACGGGTGCGGGAGCGGGTGCGCGAGGCACGCAGTAAAGCCAGCCGCGGTCTGGACCGACTGGGCTTCACGGTCGAGCAGGATGGCCGCGATGGCCTGTTCCTGTGGGCCAAGGTGCCTGAGGGTATCGTGGTTCCCGCCCTGCTGGAGCAGGCTCAGCGCGATGAAATCTTTCTGGCCAGTGGCGAGGTCTTCAGCCTGCAGCCCGGCAGCGGGCAGTACCTGCGTCTCAACGTCAGTTACTGCCACCGCCCCGAGTTCCTGCAATGGCTGGGGCGGCAGCTGCGTTGATGCTGATATTGGCATACTTTATGGTACAGGGCGGTGCATCAATGAGGTGATGCCCGCTGTAGAACGCGTCAGGGAATCAGCAGTACTGGCTGAGCACACGATTTAACACAAGGACAGCATGGATGAGTGAAGGTTTAACTGTTTTCCTTGGTGGTGCCGGTATGAATGGCGACTATCAGAAAGATATGGTGCGCAGTCTGCGCACTGTGGGCATTGCCAATCCCGTCTATGGAAATTACTCGGGGTGGTTTAAGGGATTTGATCAGCAGCTCCCAGATAAGGTGGATACCTTTGGCGATTCTTCAGCGGTCATTTTCTATAACCAAGATGAAAATGATCCTATCGCCCTTCAATTAGTTAATACCAATAACTGTAAGGTGGAAGGCAGTCGCAGTCTGTTTGGGTTGGTGGTCAATACCTATTCGGGGATTAACAGTCAGGGCAAGCCCTGTGAAAAGTACGTGATCCGCTATGAACTGAGCACGCCACGACCGAAAGATTTCTCTTTGCAGAATCTGGAAATCTTTCGCGCCCTGCCGCGTGGTGGTCAATTTAACTTTATCGGTTATTCCTGGGGCTCGGTTATCGCTGCACGTTCGGCATTATTTTATGCCCGCCGTGGCGTTACTGTGGATCATTTGGTGTTGATTGGCGCCCCCATCAATCAAAGTTTACTGGTTGCTGTCAGAGCCAATACCCGCATTAAAAAGGTCTCGGTAATTAACCTGACTGGCTATGGTGACCGTATTTATGCTGGCATGAGTGATGTAGAGATTATTCAGTCGGTGCCGACCATGGCTGAGCAGATGAAGGCGGGAGATGGTAGAGGGCATTTCTACTACGCAGTTGAAGATGGCGATGGCCCGATGCGCAGGCTAATGCTGGCTAAAACACTGTACCGGGAAGGGTTGCGCTAATGTGGCTATTACGTGGCGTACTGGTTTTAGAGTGGGTGCTGTGCTTACTGCTTTATGGCGAGAGCCTCAGTGGATGGCGTGCCCTGAAAGAATCTTATTTCATGGTTTGGGTGTTCATCATTGCCTATCCCCTGGTCATTCTGATGTTCATCCCTTTATTGATCTTGTTAATCTGGGAAACCGTACTTTTTGTTAAATACAAGGAGCGACGGTTTTTATATTGGGCTGCTCTGGATATCGGTATTACCGCAATCAACTGGCAGCTATTTGATATTTACTACCAATCCATTGGTCATCCTTGAACTACAGCATCCCCTGAGATCAGCCAAAGATTGGGTGCGTTGATGTCTTCCTCATCTGGTCGGATACCCATAAAAGCTATGCACTTGGACGCAAAACAATTAATTGATCTGGCGGGTAAGGCCGCGTTTGACCGCGGTATGCACTATTACCTCGACGGTGCTGTCGTTGCACTGACTGAGCACTATGGCCTGCTAAAAGCCAAGGTGGAGGGCAGTTATCTCTACGAGGTAAAGGTGCCTCTGGATAGTCCTGCTGACAGTGAGTGCACCTGCCCGGCCTGGGAGGACTCTGGCTTTTGCAAGCACTGTGTTGCAGTGATATTGCAGTTTCAGGCTGAGCAGCGTGAGGAAGACGAAGCGGCCGAGCCTGAGCCATCGCCTCGGGCGACCAGTAAGAGCAAACAGTCACAGAGGCTCAGAGATGAAGCCCAGGTACTGGCGTTTTTACACAGCAAAGGCAAGGAGGAGCTGGCCCAGACCCTGCTGAGTATGCTGCGTAACGACCCTAACGAGTTTCAGCGCTGGTTGCTGAAAAGTCAGGCAGCCAGCGGGGCGGTGGATAGCAAAGCGCTGCGCAAGACTATCACTCAGGCATTGCCTTACCGCAGTCTGTATTCCTACAACGAGGTCGCCAGGTATTTTGCGCATGCAGAGCAATTGCTGCAGCCCGTGTGGGACATGATCCCGTTACTGCCTGCTGAGCAGGCGCTGAAGCTGGTGGAGTACGGCTACGAGCGTCTGCACCGGGCACTGGAGCGCGTGGATGATTCAGGCGGCTACCGGTTCGGTTTGGAAGAGTCAATGGAGTCGCTTTGGTTGCCGCTATTCAAGCGGTTGCCGTGGTCGGATGATGTCAAGGTGGACTATCTGATCAAACAGCTTGGCAGCGCTGACGACTATCCGGATATTCCCGCTGCCTTTATTGAGGACGAGGACACCGGGCTGCTGGCGCTCTTTTATCATCAGCTGGATCTGCACTGGCAGGGGCTAAGCACCCAACAGAAGCAGTCTTCTGAGTCCTGGCGGATCTATCAGCTGTTGTTTGAGCGTTCGGAGCAACAGCAGGACTGGCCACGCTGTATCCTGTTGCAGCAGGAGCATGCTGAGAGTGGGAGCGACTGGCTGAACCTCTGCGAGTTTTGTATCGACAAGCAGTTCCTGGCTGAGGCACGTCAGTGCTGGCAGCAGGCAAGTGATTTAATCCCCGTCCCTCAGAATCGTAAATCCAGAGCCCATACTTATGACGTTATACAGGCTGAACAGAGACGGTTGCCGTTGCGCGAGTTAGAGGTTCGGCTGTTAACGGCCGAAGGGGCCTTACCGGAGGCTGCCGACAAACTCTGGGGCCTGTTTCAGGAACGGCCAGCGATGGCCATGTATGTGCAGCTGCAGACCCTGTCGCAACAAGTAGGGCTGACCGAGCAGGAGTGCCTGCAGAAAGTCAGTGACGGCCTGATACAACTGGCCAAACAGCAGCAATGGGATTACCAGACGACGGCTATCCATACGCTGCTGGCTGAGATCTATCTGCACCATGGTTTGCATGCCCAGGCCCTGCAGCTGGCGCAGGCGCACAAGCTGGCACAGGGCGTTCAGCAGCAACTGGCGACAGTAGTGTTCCCCGTTCAGCCGGAAGCTGGCTTGATGTTGTATACCAAACTGATACTTGAATCGGCTGGGCGCGGAGCTGACAGTTCCGTTTATCGTGAGGTGGTGGCGTTGCTGGAACAGCTACAGCAGATGATCAGGGCCCACCCTGGCAAGATCAGTCTGAGCCGGTTTACTGAACTGGTGGAGCTGCTTCGCAGTGAATATAAACGCCGTTCAACGTTTATCAGCATGTTGAAAGTCTTCGCTTGAACAGGCCCACAAGGTGGGCCCTGGCTTTTCTCTTTACGCCAGCTCCAGCACTTCGACGACTGCGCGGCGAGGCTTCTGCGGCCAGTTACCCGCTGCTGCCTGACCCACGGTTACCAGCATGACCGGCAGTTCGTGTGTTGCCAGGCTGAACGCCTGACTCACCACCTGCGGGTCAAAGCCGCTCATAGCACCTGAACTGAGCCCCATCCCCTGTGCTGCCAGCATCAGCGTCATGGCAGCGAGGGAGGCTGAGCGCAGGGCTTCATCCCGCTGCAGAACGGGGTTGTCGCAGTGGCTGCGGGTGGCTTGCTGCACCCAGGCATCGACCACCGTCGCCCCGAATAATCCCTGACTGACACTGGGTTGCAGGGCATCGGCCAGCCCCCGGTAGGCTTCCAGCGTGCCGCAGATCACAAAGGTCACCGCCGCATCCAGCACCTGCTGCTGACCATAGGCTGCGGCGTGAAGCCGCTTTTTGGCGGCGTCGTTGCGCACGGCGATAAAGCGCCAGTTCTGCAGGTTGTAGGCAGAAGGTGCCAGAGTGGCCAGTCGCACCAGCTCGGCAATGGTGCTGTCACTGACGTTGCCCTGCGGGTCATAGCGACCGGTGCTGGAGCGGCTTTCGATAGCGTGGATGATGGTGGTGTTCATGTTGGGGGTTTCCTTGTGGAGTAATCGTTCAGGAAATCACGGATCGTGATGATGAAGAGGCAGGTGCTGGTCGTGCAGGCGGTGGCCGGTTGCTCCACTGCACCAGCGCAATACTGGCCAGTACGGTCAGCATGCCCAGCAGGGCGCTGCCGCGCAGTTGCTGATCCAGCAGCCACCAGCCCAGTACCACTGCGGTAATCGGGCTGAGCAAGCCCAGTGAGCTGACGGCAACCGGCGACAGGCGGTTGATACCGCGAAACCACAGCACGTAGGCCAGCAGCGCACCGAGCAGCGACAGATAGACATAACCGGCGATGGCGGTGAGAGGCAGGGCAGGCAGTGGCGGGTCGATCAGGCAGGCGATGGGGAGCAGCATCACGCCGCCCAACAGCAGCTGCCAGCCGGTCATGGCCAGTAACGGCAGATCACTGCGCCAGCGCCGGTTGAGATAGGTGCCGGTAGCCATGCAACCGGCACCTCCCAGCGCGGCAGTAATACCCAGCGGATCCCAGACCGTGGCAGGGGATATCAGCAGCACGGCCATGCCAAGCACACCGGTGATCGCCCCGATAACGGCCAGCAGGCCGGGTGTCTGGCGCTCCCAGCCCCAGGCCAGCAGTATCACGATCAGCGGCTGAACGGCGCCCATCACCGCCGCCAGCCCGCCCGGCAGCCGATAGGCCGCCACAAACAGCAGCGCCTGAAAGGCACCAATGTTGAGTGCCGACAGCAGCCATAAACGACGCCACTGACCGCAAGGTAAAGCATTGCGGCAAAGCACCACCAGCAGCAGTCCGGCCGGCAGGGTACGCAGCAGGGCCGCGGTAAAAGGCCGGTCCGGGGGGAGCAGCTCGGTCGAGACGATATAGGTGGAGCCCCAGATCATGGGCGCCAGAGCCGTCAGAACAATATCGAGCCAGCGATGAGCAGAGAATGTCTTCATGATTTTATCTTCAATTCAAGATAAAATGAGGGTGACAGGTATTTATCTTGAATTCAAGGTATTTTTCGGGAGACAGACGAGTGGAACAGAAAGCCGATGCTGTGGATGCCATTCTGGCGCAGTGGCGTTGTGAACGTCCGGAACTGGATGTCAGGGCGATGGCGACCATCGGCCGTTTAAAGCGCTGTTCAGCCTTAATGCAGCGCCAGCTGGACGTGGCGTTTGCCACCTATGATCTGAGCAACTGGGAGTTTGATGTGCTGGCGACGCTGCGGCGTTCCGGCGCGCCCTACTGTCTGGCGCCGACGGCCTTGTTCTCCACCCTGATGATTACCTCGGGCACCATGACCCACCGTATGCAGCAGCTGGAAAAACGTGGCCTGATAGAGCGTCTGGCTAATCCGGACGATGCCCGCAGCAAGCTGGTGCAGCTGACGCAGAGCGGGTTGGCGCTGATTGACCGGGCGGTGGAGGCGCATGTCGATAATGAACAGCGGATTCTGGCACCGCTGGCGGCGGAACAACTGGCGGCGCTGGATCAGGGGCTGATTGCGCTGCTGGCTCTGCTGGAGCCTGAGCAGCCGCGCGACTGTTAGCCTGTGAGGTGGGCAGACGCTTACTGGCTTGTGTCTGCCTGCCTTGGCTCTGTCTGCTTTGGGGTTGGCTGCTTTGGGGGTGGCTGCGTTACCACTGGGTATGCAGACCCAGCAGGTACAGCGCACCGATGCGCTCGTCTTCGTACTGGCTGACGCCATCACGCATCTGTTTGCTTTCTTCACGGCCTGACTGGGTCAGGTTGTAGGCGCTCAGCTGCAGGTAGACATCGGCACTGAGCTGATGACGGGCAGACAGGTTGAGGGTCCAGCGCGGTGCTTCGCTGTCGGCTTCAGCACCGTCGGTGAACTTGTTGAGGGTGTCGTGGTACTGGGCTTCCAGCTTCAGCTGATCCTTGCTGGTGGCCTGCCAGCGGCTGTTGAGGTTGACCCGCCAGCGGCTCTGATTAGGGAAGGGCGCGGTATTGCCGTCATCGGTGTGCAGCTTGCCATCGCTCCAGGTGGTGCTGGCAGCCAGCTCCAGCCGCGGGGTGGGGCGCCAGCCCTGCTGCAGGGTGAGGCCATAGCGATAGCCGTCGCCGACATTACGCCACTGATACAGCGGACGGGTCAGTACCCGCCTGCCGGTCAGGGCCTGAGCAATCACATCGTCCGCATGCTCACGGAACAGCGTCAGGCTGCTGTTCCAGGTTGGCTGCTGATAGCGGGCACTGACACTGAAGCGCCGGTGCGTTTCTGCATCCAGCTGCAGGTTACCCTGCGTCAGCTTTTTCTGATTGTCTTCAATCCACGGTGATAGCTGATCAAAGCTGGGGCGGCTGAGCCATTGCTGTGCTTCGGCCTTCAGCTGCCACTGGTCGGTGGCCTGCCAGCTCAGGGCCAGTGATGGCAGCAGATCATGATGCTGGCGCTCGACACTGCCGTTGTTGCTCTGCATGCCCTGCAGGCTGCTGTACTGCAGGTGCAGACCGGGAGTGAAGGTCACATCGGGACGGATGCGGATCTGATCCCTGACGCCGATTCGGTAGAGGTATTCGGTGAAGTCATCGTCACCACTGTCGCTGGTAATCAGCATGCCGCTGCCATTGACGGCACTGGCAAGGCGCTGTGTCTGCCGGTCTTTGCGCTGCCACACGTTGTCGACCGTCAGCTGATGTTCGGTATTGAGCTGCCCCTGCAGACTGCCCTGCCACTGATACAGATGCGACTGAGTCTGCTGCAGGTCGGTGACCAGCTGATCCACCGCCGCACCCATCGGCGTGGCGTGGCTGATGGTGACATCTTTATCGTGATCATCGGCCATGCGATAGCCGCTGAACTGCTGCTGCCACTGCCAGCCTGACGGTAACCGGTGACGCTGCTGGATTTGCATGCCATAGAGATGGCGGTTGTTGTCTTCTTCATTGCGGCGCTGCTGCTGGCGCAGTGTGGTAATGGTGGCGGTGGTGAGCTTGTCGCGGCTGCCGAGACCATAGAGGGGAATGAAGTGCCATTCTCCCTCATCGTAGTAATGGCTCAGATCGAGACTCAAACGGGTGAGCTGCTGTGTCAGCTGTTCATCCTCGTCCTGCCGCATCAGCGGCGTGCCGGTGGCGCTGGTGTCCTGTGACAGGGTCTCCCGTTGGGAGGGCAGCGACTGCTGCTGCAGGCTGAAGGTGAGCAGGGTGCGTGCTGTCACCGGGCGGCTGACGCGCCCCTGCAGCGTCAGGGCAGGTTCACCGGCATTGTTTACCCCGGTCATCAGCATTATCTCGCCGCTGCTACGATCACGGCGGACGGGCGGGGGAGTGCTGCGCTTTGGTGCCTGGCCTGCAACGGGCTGTCCGGGCAGGTTATCACTGACACCGGTCACCACGCTGATGTCGGTCGAGGGCGGTGTGCTGTAGCCCGTCCCGGGCTCATACCAGGGGTGGGGCAGACGAGAAGGCTGCTCGGCAGCAAGCAGAGGAGAAGCACAGCACAGCAACGACAGCAGTGACGGCGGGAGGAAACGGAACAGCATAGATCAGCGTTACTCGGGCCAGGTTGAAAGGACGCTATTATCAACAATTTGTTGCCAAAACGTCAGTATAAGTTGCATTTAATGACGATTTGCTGAAAGAAGCCGTCGCTCTCCCCATCCCTGCACCGGCCAGCCTTCCGGCGATATTGTCCAGTCGACCAATGTTGCATCTGCACAACTTGAATCTGTCAGGAACTGCGCTACAAGTTTCTGAGTCACTTCCCTCTGTTTCCATCGTTCTCTTAAGCGTGGGCGCAAGGCACTGTTCTACCTGTAAATAAAAACAAGATGGCCAGTTTTATGGTGAGGAAGGATGGGGAACACGGAGAAGGAGACGGTTGTAACGCATCTGCAGCATTTTTGCTGCTAACGCCCACAGCGCCATCTCAGTAACGAACAATGCAGTCTTCATCAGGTCAGTGCCCGCGGGCGCTAACAAAGAGAATCACCTATGAGCATACTGGCAATCGTTATCTCTCTGATTTTATTGATGTACTTCGCTTATCGCGGGGTCAGCGTACTGTTGCTGGCTCCGATCATGGCCTCGGTAGCAGTGTTGCTGAGCGGTGAGGCCAGCCATCTGCTGCCCATCTATACCCAGATTTTCATGAAGGAGCTGGGGGGCTATCTGGTCAAATTCTTTCCGCTTTTCATTCTCGGTGCGCTGTTCGGCAAGCTGATGGCGGACAGTGGCTCGGCCACCACCATTGCCGACTGGGTAATGCACAAGGTGGGCAGGCGCTATGTAATTCTGACCACCGTACTGGCCTGCGGCATCCTCACCTATGGCGGGGTATCGCTGTTCGTCGTGGCCTTTGCTGTCTATCCCATCAGTGCGGTGCTGTTTCGTCACACCAACACGCCCAAGCGCTATATCCCGGCGGCCATTGCTCTGGGTTCCTTTACCTTCACCATGACGGCGCTGCCGGGCACGCCGTCAATTCAGAACGCCATTCCCATTCCTTATCTGGGTACCAACAGTTTTGCCGCGCCGGGGCTGGGGATTATTGCCGGTCTGATCATGCTCTGTGGCGGGGTGTGGTGGTTGCAGAGCCGCGCCAGTAAGGCGATGGCGGCGGGTGAAGGCTATGGCGACCACCCCGACGAGAAGCTGGAAAGTATCGCTGAAGATACGCCGCCGCTGTATCAGGCTCTGTTGCCCATCGTGCTGGTGATTGGCCTGAATGCGCTGTTTACCTACTGGCTGCTGCCGTCGCTGGATCTGTCTTATCTGCAGGAAGAGCGCTTCGGCAAGGTATCGCCGAACTCGGTAATTGGCTTGTGGGCGGTGCTGCTGGCGCTGATGGTGGCCATCGTGGTGCTGATTGTCATGCAGTGGCAGCGCTGGAAGAACCTGACGGCCACCATCAATGCCGGCTGTCTGGGGTCGCTGCTGCCGGTATTCAATACGGCCTCGGAGGTGGGTTACGGCGCCATCATCGCCAGTCTGGCGGGGTTCGCCATCATCAAGGATGCCGTGCTCAATTTCTTCCCGCAGAACCCGCTGATCTCTGCCACCTTCAGCATCAATATTCTGGCGGCACTGACCGGCTCATCTTCCGGCGGTCTGAGCATTGCTTTCCGCACCCTGGGAGCAGAGTACCTGCAGATCATGCAGGCCGCGGGGATCAACCCCGAGCTGTTCCACCGCGCTGCGGTCATTGCTGCCGGTGGTCTGGATACCCTGCCGCACTGTGGTGCCGTCATCACGCTGCTGTCGATCTGCGGGCTGACCCACAAGCAGTCCTATCCGCAGATTCTGATGATGACCTCGGTGTTCCCCATTCTGGCGCTGATTACCATCCTGATACTGGGGTCGCTGTTCGGCAGCTTCTAAAAGCGCCACCACCCTCTGCCGCGCGTCGACCGCACCGGGCATGCCCCGTGCGGTCAACGCTACTACAGCCAGCGTCTGACCTGCTGCTGATAACGTCGGAATTCATCACCAAAGCGCTGCGCCAGAATCTGCTCTTCGGGAACAATCTGCAGCCGGGTCACCACCCAGACGAACAGTGCCACTGTCAGCAGACTGATCAGGTTACCAAGCCACAGGCACCATGCCAGTAGCAGCAGGGTCAGCCCTACATACATGGGGTTGCGGCTGTAGCGGTAGATGCCATGGGTGACAAGGGTGGAGGCGCGCTCCGGGTAGAGCGGATTAACGGTGGTGGCGGCACGGTGAAAGTGCCAGACGGCAAACAGATCAATAGCCAGCCCCAGCATTGCCAGCAGGCCGATCAGCCAGTGCGGCACAGCGGACAGCCATTGCTGGGCAAAGGTCGGTTGTGGCAGAAAAGCTGCCGAGTGATGAATACCCCAGGCCAGAGCGGCGCAGGTCAGTGCCTGCAGGGGCGGTGGAATGCGGATCATGGGGCGCTTCCTCTGTAGGGGATGACAGCGGCATGGTTGTGTCACCTTTGCTGCATCCATTCTGCCAACCGGATACAGTTCGGTTGTACTTTGTAATGATGAATATTTGCTGCGTGGTTGCTCCAGGTAAAACCGTTGCAGGCCGCGTCGTTTCTAGTCTGGCGTGATGGCTCAGTCTCTTTGTTACAACCGCGCGTCGTTTTTATTTAACTCCGTCCCTACCTTTGTCGACTTGATTCTTTGATAATTGTCCGCCATGCGCAGGGCACTATTCATAAAACGCGTCTATCCTTGTTTTGCCAGTGAAAGTCACTGACTGTCATACCAGAACAAGAAAATACGCCCCTGGGCATCGTCCGGCGGAGTCCGGGTGTCACTGAGTCTGCACTAAAAGTTGAATAAAACCATGCATAATCCGATCAGTAAGAAGAAGGACGCCATCAACCGCGTCGTGGCGCTGATTGACGAGCGTCTGTCAGGGATACACAAGCAGCAAATCCGCAACCTCACCGAGTTGTTCTACTCGGAAAGTATAGGCAAGGAGCTGCAGCGAACCTCAAGTGAAGACCTCTACGGTGCCGTCCTTTGTCTGTGGGACTTCCTCCAGCACCGCTCCCCCGGCAAACCTGCCATCCGCGCTTACAATCCCAATTACGAAGAACATGCCTGGCAGTCCACCCACACGATTGTGGAAGTGGCGACTGACGATATGCCTTTCCTGGTGGCTTCGCTGACCATGGGCTTTAACCGTCTGGACATGGCCATCCACATGACCACCCACCCGATCATGGCGGTGGTGCGTGATGACAAGGGCCAGGTGGTATCGATTCATGATCGCAACCATGCGCCGGAAAATGCCCGTCTGGAAGCCGTCATGCGCTTCGAGATTGACCGCCAGAGCGAGCCGGATGTACTGGAACGTATCGTTCAGGAAGTACGGCAGGTGGTGTATGACGTGCGTGTGGCCGTAGAAGACTGGCCGTCCATGCGCGAAAAACTGGTGGAGGTGGTCACCCGCACCCGTGCGCAGAACCTGCCCCTGCAGGCTGAAGACCGCGATGAGTCACTGGCGCTGCTGGAGTGGATGACTGACAACCACTTTACCTTCCTCGGTTACCGTTATTTCGATCTGGAGCGCAAGGACGATGGCCTGTGCGTGCTGCATCTGCAGGAAGATGCCTGCCTCGGTACCTTCCGTGATGTCTCCCATCTGCCCGACGAGCGCCGCCACGTTCAGCTGTCCGAGCGTCTGTCGGTACTGGCGGTCGAGCCTTCACTGCTGATCATCACCAAGTCGACCTCGCGTTCCACCGTGCATCGCCCGGCGCACCTGGACTACGTCGGCATCAAGGCGTTCAACGAGCAGGGTGAGGTGGTGGGCGAGCACCGTTTCTTCGGTCTGTTCACCTCCGACGCCTACTCCCTGCGGGTCAACGAGATTCCGTTGCTGCGCCTGAAGGAGCAGCGTCTGTTGCAGCATCTGCAAGTGCCGCTGAATACCCACAAGGGCCGTCTGCTGCGCAATATTCTCGACAATTTCCCCCGCGACGAAATGCTGCAGGCCAGTCAGGCCGATCTGGAAGACACCGTGCGTGGCATTCTGGAACTGGAAGGTCGCAAGCAGCTGCGTCTGTTTACCCGTATCGACATTTATGGCCGTTTCGTCACCGCTCAGGTCTATGTGCCCAAAGACCGTTACAACACCGAGCTGCGTCTGGTGATGGAAGCGCTGATGCTGGATGCCTTCAAAGGCAACTCCACCGAGTTCAGCGTCCGTCATATGGAAGGCGTGCTGGCCCGTGTGCACTTCACCATCCATACCCAGGATGCCCACGAACTGCAGTTCGATGTGGAAGACCTGGAAGCCAAGATGTCTGAAGCCATGTTGTCATGGGAAGACAAGGTGCATCTGGCCCTGCGTGCCAAGATCGGTGAAGAGAAAGCCAACAAGCTGCACAAATACTACGGCGAAGCCTTCCCCAGCGCGTACCGTGAAGACTTCACCCCCAACCGCGCGGTGCAGGACATTCTGCGTCTGGAGACACTGGACGAGAGCCATCCGCTGTCGACCTACCTTTACCGTCCGCTGGAAAGCTTCGACGACAACCTGCGCTTCAAGGTCTTCGGCCACGGCCCCATCATGGCGCTGTCCGATGTGCTGCCGGTGCTGGAAAACATGGGCGTCCGCGTCGTGGCGGCCCGTCCCTATGAGATTTCACCGCAGAACCGTGAAGAACGCTGGATGCTGGATTTCGACATCAGCGCCCGCACCGGTGAGACGCTGGATGCTGACGTGATCCGCGACCGCTTCCAGGACACCTTTATTGCGACTGTCTCCGGACAGGTGGAAAGCGATGGCTTCAACCGTCTGGTGGTGGCGGCGGGCCTGAGCTGGCGCAATGTGGTGATGCTGCGTGCCATCGGCAAATACCTGCTGCAGATTCGTGTCCCCTTCTCGCAGGCGTACATGGAAGACACCCTGGTACGCAACGCCACGATTACGCACATGATCGCTGAGCTGTTCGTGACCCGCTTTGACCCGGCCAAAGGGCAGCAGGCGGCTGTCGATGCGCTGCTGGCACAGATCGATGAAGCGCTGGAACAGGTCAGCAACCTCGACGAAGACCGCATTCTGCGTCACTTCCTGTCGGTGGTGCAGGCCATGCTGCGTACCAACTTCTACCAGCCTGCCGCTGATGGTAACCACAAGGGCTATATCTCCTTCAAGCTCAACCCCGAGCTGATCCCTGCCGTGCCGCTACCCCGTCCCAAGTTCGAGATCTTCGTCTACAGCCCCTGGGTGGAAGGCGTGCATCTGCGTGGCGGTAAGGTGGCCCGTGGTGGACTGCGCTGGTCTGACCGCCGTGAAGACTTCCGCACTGAGGTGCTGGGTCTGGTGAAGGCGCAGATGGTCAAGAACGCTGTTATCGTGCCGGTCGGTGCCAAGGGCGGCTTCGTCTGCAAGCAGATGCCTGCCAACGCCAGCCGTGATGAAACACTGGCTGAAGGTATCCGCTGCTATCAGACCTTCATCCGCGCGCTGCTGGATATCACCGACAACCTGATCAAGGGTGAAGTGATTCCGCCGAAGTCAGTGGTACGTTACGACGAAGATGACCCCTATCTGGTGGTGGCGGCCGATAAAGGCACTGCGACCTTCTCGGATATTGCCAACGCCATTTCGCTGGAATACGGCCACTGGCTGGGTGACGCCTTTGCCTCCGGCGGTAGCCAGGGGTATGACCACAAGAAAATGGGCATCACTGCCCGTGGTGCGTGGGAATCGGTCAAACGTCTGTTCCGTGAGCAGGGTCACGACACCCAGAGCCAGGACTTCACCGTGGTGGGAGTGGGTGATATGGCCGGTGACGTGTTCGGTAACGGCATGCTGCTGTCCGAGCACATCCGTCTGGTGGCAGCGTTCAACCACATGCACATCTTTATTGACCCGACGCCGGACGCTGCTTCGTCCTTCGTTGAGCGCCAGCGCTTGTTCGAGCTGCCCCGCTCCAGTTGGGCGGACTACAACGCCAGCCTGATTTCCAAAGGCGGCGGTATCTTTGAGCGTCGTGCTAAATCCATCGCCATTTCTGCGGAAATGCGGGCGGCGCTGGGCATCGAAGAGGGTGTGCAGCGCATGACCCCCAACGAGCTGATAAGTGCCATCCTTAAGGCGCCGGTGGACCTGCTGTGGAACGGCGGTATCGGCACTTACGTCAAGGCGGCGGGTGAAACCCATGCGGACGTCGGCGACAAGGCCAACGATGCAGTGCGTATCGACGGTAGCGAGCTGCGCTGCAAGGTGGTTGGCGAGGGCGGTAACCTGGGCTTCACCCAGAAAGGTCGTACCGAGTTTGCCCGTAACGGCGGCTACGTTACCACCGATGCTATTGATAACTCCGGCGGTGTGGACAGCTCCGACCATGAGGTCAATATCAAGATCCTGCTCGGCGGTGTGGTCGACGCTGGCGATATGACCGAGAAGCAGCGTAACCAGCTGCTGGCCTCCATGACTGATGAAGTGGCAGAGCTGGTGCTGCGTCATAACCGTGGCCAGAGCAATATTCTCAGCCTCAGCAACCGTCTGGCCCGTCTGCGTGTCAACGACCAGTTGCGCCTGATCCAGGATCTGGAGAAGGAAGGCCGTCTGAACCGCAAACTGGAATATCTGCCCTCCGACGACACCCTGAATGAGCGCATCAAGCAGGGCGAAGGCTTTACCCGTCCGGAAATGGCGGTGCTGCTGGCCTATGCCAAGATCCGTATGTTCGATGAGCTGAGTCAGGCCGACATCGCCAGCGATCCGTATCTGGTGCAGTCACTGCGCGAGTACTTCCCCAGCGCCCTGCAGGAGCGTTTCGCTGAGGAGATTACCCGTCATCCGCTGCGTAACGAAATTCTGGCGACCCACCTGACCAACCAGATGGCCAACCAGATGGGTATCACCTTTACCCACTATCTGCAGGAAGAAACCAACGCCAAGACCATCGATATCCTGCGCTGCTGGATGGCCGCCCGGGCAATCTTCCAGACCGACAGCCTGATGGCCGAGATTCTGGCACTGCCTGCTGACTTCAATGATGAAGTGCTGGCGGACATGCAGTTCAAGGTCAACGATCTGCTGGGCAAGACCACCCTGTGGCTGCTGCGCAGTCAGAAGTCACCCTACGACGTCCAGACCCTGATCGATCAGTACGCCCCGGGGATCCAGACCCTGAGCGAAGCACTGCCGACCATGCTGTCTGACGATGCGCTGACCTCCCATCAGGATGCCGTGGCCCACTGGCTGGACAACGGTGCTTCCGGTGCGTTGTCACTGCGTCTGGCTGGGCTGGCATGGCTGAGTTCTGCGCTGGATATCGTCCGCGTGGCTGCCGAAACCGGTATCTCCGTCAATGAAGCGGGCAAGGCCTACTTCTCCCTCGACGTGGAACTGGATATGCACTGGCTGCGTCGTGCCATCCGTGCGCTGCCGCAGGAAGACCTGTGGCAGCGTAAAGCCCGCGCCACCCTGCTCGACGAGCTGGACGGTGTGTTGCGTAGCCTGAGCATTGATCTGATCCGTCATGCGGGTGAAGGTCAGGAGCCGGTAGCCTGCATGCCGGTATGGCTGGAAGAACACGCTGAAGGCGTCAACCACTGTGCAGACATCTTCCGTGGTTTGCAGTCGTCCGCGCAGGTCAATCTGGCCATGCTGTCGGTTGCCGTTGGCGAGCTGCGTCAGCTGCTGTAACGGTGGCAAACGGCTGCTGAAACAGCGTTAACCACTGGGTAAAACACCGCCGACCTCCGGGTCGGCGGTGTTGTTTCCGGGCAGCTGTTTCTGTTTGCCTTACCCAGGGAACAGGTCACGCTAAAACAGCCCCTGCTGCCGAATACCTTGCCCCTGGCGGTTGTGCAGGGGCGACCTGCTCTTTATAAAAAGCTTGGGAGCGGTCTGGGCGAACAAAAACGGGTCGCCGGATCGCAATCTTTGCAAAGCAATTGACGATATAACAGGCACTAGAGTAAAACGCATAACCTGGCACGGGCGCAGTGTTGCGACCTGCCATTGAATGAATGATGAGGAACGACAATGACCACCAAGCAGGTAACCCGGTCGACTTTTGACGAAGTCATGGTACCCACCTACAGCCCTTCACAGATCGTGCCCGTGCGCGGTGAAGGTTCGCGTGTATGGGACCAGGAAGGCCGAGAGTACGTGGACTTTGCCGGCGGTATCGCGGTGACTGCGCTGGGTCATTGTCATCCAGTGATGGTCAAGGCACTGACCGAGCAGGCCAACAAAATCTGGCACCTGTCCAATGTCATGACCAACGAGCCTGCTCTGCGTCTGGCCAGCAAACTGACCGATGCGACCTTCGCGGAACGGGTGTTCTTTGCCAATTCCGGTGCAGAAGCTAACGAAGCGGCCTTCAAGCTGGCACGTAAGTATGCCTATGACAACTTCGGCCCAGAGAAGAACGAAATCATTGCTTTCACCAACTCTTTCCACGGCCGTACCCTGTTCACCGTATCCGTCGGTGGACAGCCTAAATACCGTATCGGTTTTGAGCCTGCACCGGGTGGTATCACTCACGTGCCGTTCAACGATATCGAAGCACTGAAAGCGGTGATCTCCGAACGCACCTGCGCCGTAGTGATGGAACCGATTCAGGGTGAGGGCGGTATCCTGCCAGCCACGGCAGAATTTGCCAAAGCGGTACGCGAGCTGTGCGACCAGCACAATGCCCTGCTGGTATTTGATGAAGTACAGAGCGGCATGGGCCGTTCCGGTTCACTGTTTGCCTATATGGAAATCGGCGTGACCCCCGATATCCTGTCTTCTGCCAAGTCACTGGGCGGTGGTTTCCCCATCGGTGCCATGCTGACCACTAACAAGGTTGCAGCCAGCTTCGGTTTCGGTAGCCACGGTTCCACCTACGGTGGCAACGCTCTGGCCTGCGCGGTCGCTGAGTCGGTGCTGGACGAAATCAACCGTCCGTCCGTGCTGGAAGGCGTGAAGCGCAAGCACGCGCTGTTCCGTGAGGCGCTGGAAGCCATCAACGCCAAGTACCATATATTCAAGGAAATCCGTGGTATGGGCCTGCTGATCGGTGCCGAGCTGGTTGAGCCCTATGCCAGCAACGCCAAGGCCTTTATCGGTGCCGGTGCGGAAGAAGGCGTGATGATTCTGACTGCCAGCACCAACACCCTGCGTTTTGCGCCTTCTCTGGTGATTCCTGAGGAAGACATCAAGGAAGGGATGGCGCGTCTGGAAAAAGCCATCGCCAAGATGGTCAGCCAGTAAGCCCTGACGCCTGCTGAACCGCAGTTAAAACAAAACCCCGGTGGTGTAAGCCATCGGGGTTTTGTGCTTTCTAACAGGTCGTTGAAAATCTATCTGCTTTGCCGCATACCGCGTCAAAAACAGGC
>NZ_LAPT01000038.1 GCF_003194385.1 Pokkaliibacter plantistimulans | reverse complement strand
CGGGTTGTGATTTAATCCCGCCTCACTTGCTGCTGCGGTCTGCCAGAGACCGCAGCTCGCTTTCCGCTTTCCGCTTTCCGCTTTCCGCTTTCCGCTTTCCGCTTTCCGCTTTCCGCTTTCCGCTTTCCGCTTTCCGCTTTCCGCTTTCCGCTTTCCGCTTGCAAGTGTCATCCCGTGTCATAGAAATCAACAAACACGACAGTGCAATCGTGCCATGATGCCCCAACAGCGCTTTACAACGTGCAGTCAGACTCTTTACACAGTCACCTGGCTGACACCGCAGTTCGCTATTCTCTGACCTGACACGTTAGCGCTAACACATCCGACCCGGAATAGCCGCGGTGGTGAAGTGCATAGTAATCAATCACGTAATAGATAAACAGCATTGACAGTTCTCTGATCGCCGTCGACAGTGATTCTGTGCTCGCTACGAGCCTTTACCCGTAACAACAAAATAACGGCAGCCTGCCCTCCTCCGGATCTGAACAGGCTGCGTAAAAACATGACACACCGTGAACAGGCGAACCCTTGTGCAAAGTAAACGGGATATCTTTGTGCCATCACCTTTATGCTCTCTGCGACCGCTGACCGTCGCGCTGGCGACTGTGCTGGTCAGTGGCTGCATGGTCGGGCCGGATTTCAGCCGCCCGCAGGCGCCCACGCTACAGCACTACAGTGCTGACCCTCTGCAACGTACCGTCGCCGCTTCCGACCAGACGGAGCTGGCCGCAGGTGCCGCCCAGCAGCTGGACCACGGCTTGCCGGTCAGTGCACGCTGGTGGCAGTCGTTTGATTCCGCCACGCTTAACCAGCTGGTGGCCGAAGCTTTCCGGGCCAACCCTGATCTGGCCGCCGCGCAGGCGGCCTTGCGTGAAGCCAGCGAGAATATGCAGGCGGCACACGGCGCCCTGATCCCCAGCATCAGCGGTGGTCTGGATTCCAAGCGCCAGCACTCGTCCAGTTCAGGCTCCAGCTCCTCCAATGGTGGACGGGTCTACAACACCTTCAATGCTTCGGTGGATGTCAGTTATGAGCTGGACGTGTTCGGCGGCAACCGTCGCGCCTATGAAGCCCTGCAGGCCAGTCACGAGTATCAGCAGTTTGAGCTGGAAGCGTCCTATCTGAGCCTCGCCTCCAATGTGATCAATGCGGCCATCAGTGAAGCTTCCTATCGCGAGCAGATCGCTACCACCAAAGACATCATCCAGCTGCAACAACAGCTGCTGGACATTCTGCAGACCCAGTTTGAATTCGGCAGCATTTCTCAGGCTGATGTGGAATCTCAGGTGGCGTCGATTGCCGCCACTCAGGCCAGTCTGCCGCCGCTGCAAAAATCGCTGGCGCTGCTGCGTAACCAACTGGCGGTGTATCTGGGCAAGGCGCCCAGTGAACTGTCCATGGATCCGATCACCCTTGATCAGCTGACACTGCCACAGCAACTGCCACTCAGCCTGCCCTCCGATCTGGTGGCACAGCGCCCGGATATCCGGGCCTCTGCCGCGCTGATGCATCAGGCCGCCGCCGAAGTGGGCGTTGCTACTGCGAACCAGCTGCCCCAGTTTGGCATTACCGGCAGTTACGGCAGTGAAGGCAACACCTTTGCCGAACTGTTCTCGCCCGGCACGCTGGTGTGGAATCTGGCCTCCAGCATCACCCAGAGCATCTTCGATGGCGGCATCAAGCGCCATCAGACCCGGGCCAGCGAAGCCGCCTACGATCAGGCGCAGGCCAGCTACCGCAGTGTGGTGCTGAGCGCATTTCAGGATGTCGCCAATGTCCTCGATGCCCTGAACTACGATGCCCAGACGCTGCGTGCCCGCGTCATCGCCGAGGAAGCCGCGACCCGCAGCGAGAAGATTGCCGATGAGCAGTACAAGGCCGGTGGCACCTCCTATTCGACCCTGCTGGATGCACAGAAAACACTGCTGAATGCCCGCTTGCTGCGAGTTCAGGCTCAGGCGGCAAGACTGACAGACACCGTGGCGTTGTATCAGGCACTGGGAGGTGGCTGGTGGAACCGCTCAGGCACCCCGCAGGCAGCCGCTGCAGCACTGCCCGTGCCCGCCAGCGAACCATCTGCAACTTCACAACAATAACCACGCCCCCGCCCGGCCGGAGCGGGACTGACAGCCGTGAAAGAGACAAAGGCCGACCCATGAAAAAGGCAGTTTTTTGGATTCTGATAATCGTATTGGCGGCAGGGGGCTACCTCTATTACAGCCGTCAGCACACGAGCGTGCCCGCCACGGCAGGCCGACAAAGTGCGCCTCCTCCCGTGACCGTCGCCAGGGTGGAGCTGAAAGACATGCCGCAGGAATACAGCACCTTCAGCCATGTCGAAGCCTCCGCCAGCGTGGACATCTTCCCCCGGGTTGACGGCCAGCTGACCAGCATCCGCGTCAAGGATGGTCAGTACGTCAACAAGGGCGACCTGCTGTTCACCCTTGATGACCGTGCCCTGCAGGCCGAACTGGCACAGGCCAAAGCCAGCCTCGAACAGAATCAGGCCTCTCTGCGCGGCGCCAGAACCACGCTGGACCGCAAGAAAGCCATGTTCGCCCGCAAGGCGGCCAGTGAGCAGGATGTCGAGGATGCCCAGACCAGTTACAACACCCTGCTGGCCAGTATTGATGCCAACAAGGCGGCCATCAGTCTGGCCCAGACCCAGCTGTCCTATACCCAGATCAGCTCACCGCTGACGGGTCGTATCGGTAATATCAGCGTCGATGTCGGCAGCATCATCAAGACCTCTGCCACCACGGCGCTGGTATCCGTACGCCAGCTGGAGCCGGTAAAAGTGCTGTTCTCTCTGCCGGAGCGTTACTTCAACCAGCTGCAGGCCGAGCTCAACAGCAAAGGCAGTGAGGTGCCGGTCAAACTGGTGCTCACCACCAGTCAGGGCGAGCAGAGCTTTACCGGTCATGTGGCCTATATCGATAACAATATCGATACCGCGTCAGGCACCCTGCCGGTCTATGCCGAGTTCGACAATCCTGATCACAAGCTGTGGCCCGGCCAGTTTGCCCAGGTCACCCTGCAACTGGGTGTCGACAAGGGCGCAACCGTAGTGCCGGAAACCGCCATCAAGGACGGTCCGGAAAGCCCCTATGTATTTATCCTCAATGCCGATGGCACGGTTACCCAGCGCAATGTCACCCTCGACCGTATCAGCTACAGTCAGGCCGTGGTCAGTGAAGGGCTGAAGGACGGTGAAAGTGTCATCACCACCGGCCAGCAGAATCTGCGCAATGGCATCAAGGTCAAGGTGGAAACACCCGACAGTGACAGCCATGCCACCGCCGACAGTGCCCACAAGCAGAGCAGCCACACCTCCTCCAGCAAGCAAGCCGAGGCCCCTGCCGCATGAATCTGTCAGAGCTGTGTATTCGCCGTCCGGTGATGACGGTCCTGCTGATGCTGACCTTTGTGGTGTTCGGCAGCTTTGCCTATCGCATGCTGCCGGTATCAGCACTGCCACAGGTGGAATATCCGACCATTTCGGTATCAGCCTCGTTATCGGGCGCCAGCCCGGAGACCATGGCTGCGTCGGTGGCCACGCCGCTGGAAAAGGAATTCGCCACCATCTCCGGGGTGACGGCCATCACCTCCTCCAGTACCCAGGGTTCAACCCGTATTACGCTGGAATTTGACCTGTCACGGGACATCGACTCCGCCGCCATGGATGTGCAGACCGCCATCAGTCAGGCGCAGCGCAGCCTGCCGGATGAGATGACTTCCACACCCCGCTATCGCAAGTCCAACCCGGCTGACCGGCCGGTACTGCTGATCGCCCTGCGCTCCGATATTTTGCCGCTGACCCGGCTGGATGAACTGGCCGAAGGGCTGGTGTCGGAGCGGCTCGCCACCCTCACCGGTATTTCTGAAGTGGATGTTTACGGCAGCCGCAAATACGCCGTGCGCGTCAAGGCTGATCCGCAGAAGCTGGCCGCCATGGGCCTGAGCCTGTCTGATCTGGAAAGCGCCATTTCTACCGCCAACTCCAACTCACCACTGGGCTCGGTCAGCGGCGATCAGACCAGCCTGACCATTGAAGCCTCGGGCCAGCTGAAAAGCGCTGCTGAATTCGCCCGGGTCATCATTGCCAATGTCGATGGCAAGCCGGTCCGGCTGAGTGATGTGGCCGAGGTACGGGATGGCATCGAGAACGAAAAGGTCTCCAGCTCCTTCAATGGCAAGACCGCCATCGTGCTGGCCGTGCGCAAGCAGTCCAGTGCCAACACCCTGAAAGTGGTGGATGCGGTCAAGGCCCAGCTGCCGGTGCTGCAGAAGATGCTGCCTGCCGACGTGACGCTGATCCCCTTCAACGACGGTTCCGCCTCCATTCGCGAGTCGGTGCATGATGTGCAGCTGACCATGCTGTTCACCATGGTGCTGGTGGTGATGGTGATCTTCCTGTTCCTGCGTAATCTGGCCATGACCATCATCCCCGCAGTCACCCTGCCGATTGCGCTGATCGGCACCTTTGCCGGGATGTACCTGTTCGGTTTCAGCCTCGATAACCTGTCGCTGCTGGCACTGACACTGGCCGTGGGCTTTATCGTTGACGACGCCATCGTGGTGCTGGAAAACATCATGCGCCATATCGAGAACGGCGAGCATCCGTTCAAAGCCTCGATCCGCGGCGCCAGAGAAATCGGCTTTACCATCCTTTCCATGACCCTGTCGCTGGTCGCCGTGTTTATCCCGGTCATGTTCATGAGCGGCATCGTTGGCCGTATGTTCCATGAGTTCGCCATCGTCATGGCCATGGCCATCTTTATCTCGGGTTTCATTTCCCTGACCCTGACGCCGATGATGTGCAGCCGCCTCAAGGTACGTCACAACGAACAGCATGGCCGGGTCTATCAGGCTATCGAGCGCGGTTTTGATGCCGTGCTGGCGGGCTATCGCAGCAGCCTCAAAGCCGTGCTGCGTGTGCGCCTGATTACCCTGCTGCTGACGCTGGCATCGGTCGGCATCTCGGTGTGGCTGTTCCAGATCGTGCCGAAGGGCTTCTTCCCCGAGGAAGATACCGGTCTGATCATCATGAGTACCGAAGCGCGTGAAGACGTGGCCTTCCCGGCCATGGTCAAACTGCAGAATCAGGTGCTGGACCTCGTGCTCAAAGACCCTGCGGTAGCCACGGTAAACTCCAGTGTCGGCTCCGGCGGCCCCAATGACACCAGTAACGCCGGGCGGATGTTTATCGCGCTGAAGCCCCTGAAAGAGCGGGATGCCTCCGCCCGTCAGGTGATCAATCGCATTCGTCATCGGGCCAGAAATATTCCCGGCATCAACGTATTCATGGTGCCGATTCAGAACCTGCGTCTGGGCGGACGGGCATCCAAGAGCCAGTACCAGTACACCCTGCAGGGCAGCGATCTGAGTGAGCTGAATGCTGCCTCCCAGCGGCTGGAGCAGAAACTGGCAGCCCTGCCACAGCTGACGGGTGTCACCAGCGACCTGCAGGTGACCAACCCGCAACTGCGGGTAGATATTGACCGGGACAAGGCCTCCAGCCTTGGCGTCTCCGTCAGTGCGGCCCGCAGCCAGATCTATTCGGCCTATGGCACCCGCCAGATCGGCACCATTTACACCTCGACCGATGACTACGCCATCATTCTGGAAAGTGCCTACAACGAGAAAAACAGTCAGGCGTCTCTCGATGGCCTCTATGTGCCCGGCAGTAACGGTGCGCTGGTGCCGCTGTCAGCCGTTGCCACCCTGCACCGTGATACCGGCCCGCTGACCGTCAATCACCAGTCGTCACTGCCGTCCGTCACCCTGTCTTTCGATCTGGCCAGCGGCGTCTCCCTCAGTCAGGCCGTGACGCTGATTGATCAGGCACAGCAACAGGCGGATATTCCGGCCTCCATCACCGGCAGCTTTGCGGGCACTGCGCAGGCCTTCCAGCAGTCACAGGGAGATCAGGTGATTCTGATCCTCAGCGCGCTGTTCGTGATCTACGTGATCCTCGGCATTCTGTACGAAAGCTACTGGCACCCCATCACCATTCTGTCCGGCCTGCCCTCTGCCGCCATCGGCGCGCTGGCGGTACTGCTGATGTTCAAGATGGACCTGTCAGTCATCGCCATGATCGGTATCGTCATGCTGCTCGGTATCGTCAAAAAGAACGCCATCATGATGATCGACTTTGCGGTTGAACGGCGCAAAGACGGTCAGATCAGTGCGGAAGAAGCCATTGTCGAGGCCTGTATGCTGCGTTTCCGCCCGATCATGATGACCACACTGGCCGCCATGATGGGCGCCCTGCCCATCGCTCTGGGTATCGGTGCCGGTGCCGAGCTGCGTCAGCCGCTGGGCCTGACCGTGGTCGGCGGACTGGTGGTATCGCAACTGCTGACGCTGTATATCACCCCGGTGATCTACATCTATCTGGATAAAGTGGCAGATCGCTTCAGCCACAAGGCGATGGATGACGAAGTTGCAGCCCATGAGCAGGCACAGCAGCAACATCTGTTAAGCGGGAAATAAACAGCGGGCACACCCGCGCAGAAAAACAAAAGCCGGAGGCAGTGATGCGCTCCGGCTTTTGTTTGTATAAGTGTTTGTATAAGTGATGGTTGTAGCAGTGATCAGGCGGTTACAGCGCAGGCCACTGCTGCACAGCACCAACCAGATAGGACACACCAAACACCAGGCACAGTGAAGGTGCCCAGTAGCTGCCAATGGCGGCCTTTTCACCACTGCGTAACCACGCGACCATGGCCAGTACAGCGCGCGCGATGTACACCACCGCAATCAGCACCAGACCAAACTTCATCAACGGTAAACGCTCGATCATGCCCGCGGCAGAGAAGGCATAGCCTGCCCAGATCATCAGAAGCAGCGCGACGAAAGCGGAGATCAGTGTAGGGAGTGCGTGTCCGCGTTCGGCCAACTGGACCAGACGCTGGCTGGCACCGAAGAAGCGATAACAGGATGGCCCACCCACCAGCATGGCGACGTTGGCCATGGCGGCGACCAGACTGAGAATGCCTCCGGCGACGAGGAACAGATTCAGGCTCTGGGAGATTTCCAGACTTGCTGACATGGCGTCATTCCTTTCTTCTTTGTTGTTATTGATCCTGCCGTTGACGGTCAGGTAAAGGTTATGGTCGCACAGTATTGCCTGCCCAAAGGGCAAGAGCAACTCAGGATAACGACAATATGGAAAATTTATTCCAAAGGATAAGGCATACCGAAAATTCACCCGCATTTCATATCGACTAAACGCGAGGAAACTCTACATTCGCGGTGCACGCTGAGCGGCCTGCCACAGCGGTGCAAAGGCTTTGTCCTGCATGGCAGCAGCAGCCTGCGGATCAAACAGCGCTATGTTGGTCTCGCCGGTAAAGTGCCAGCTGGTTTTATCCATATTGCCTGAGCCGGTAATGGCCACCTTGTTATCGATAATCATCAGTTTGGCGTGGCTGCCAATGGGCCGCAGCTCCTGCAAGTCTTCCCAATCCTGCTGGCTCTGATACTGCATCGGCATAAGATGTTCCAGACTGGAAAAGTAGCGTAAATCGAGATTCTCCGGGTGTTTGCACTTCTGCAGCAGATGATTGTAAGCCTGAGGATTGCTGCGCCCGGTGATGCTGTTATCCAGACGATCCCGGTTGGCATAGGAAGTGGTCAGGATGTCCACTTTCACCCCCCGATCCGCCGCTTTGGCCAAAGCAGCTTCCAGCGCGGGAGTATTAAAGTTCGGTGACAGAATCTGGATGCGCTCCCGGGCATGGCGCACCGCCGCCAGAATGGCCTGATCCTGCGGATTATCAACACTGGTATTGAGCGGATTGATATTAGGCTGTTTGCTCAGCACCGCCATTTCACCGCCCTCCACCTCCCAGACGGTAAAGCTGGCAGGCGCCTGCCGGGGTAGGCTCTGAGTCGTCATATGCGGATTACTGGCCTTGTTCCACGAAAAGGCAAAGTCTTCACGCAAGCCCTTCGCGGCTGGCCCGGCCAGTGTCACCCCTAGATCAAAAAACTTGGCAATGTCGCCGACCTGCTCAGCCGGATGATTGCGCTCCTGCACATTGGCGCCGGTCAGTGCCGCATGCGCACCGTCTACCACCAGCGTTTTACTGTGCAGTGAATTGATCAGCTGGTGCTTGTAGGTTCGCACCTCAAAATCAAACTGATGCAATAACTGCTCATGGCGCGGATCCGCATTGCTCTGATCCAGCCCCAGCAGCACTCGCGGATTGGCAATATCCGGCTTTACCGCATCCGGCCACATTTTTTTAAAGGCGCGATCCCCCAGTTCATCCACCAGAATACGTACCCGGACAGGCTGACCGTCGGCACCGCGCACCTTACTCAGGGGATCCGCTCCCGGGTGTGCTGCAGCCAGATCATGCAGGGCATTCAGCAACATATTGGCGCCTTTGGAATTGGGCTCCCACTGAAAGGTTTGCAGCAATACCTCCTGTTTCGCTGCCCGGATCATATTGGCCTGCGCCTTGAAGATATTGTCGCCACCGAGGTCAATGGAGTTGAACATATTCCCCTTGGAATACATGTTCTCAGCGCTCACCGTACCGTTTCTGGCCGCCCCTTTAGCTGCCTTAAGCATCGGGTCGCGAAGATAGGCCACCGGGTCTGATGAGGTTGTCGACGTTCGGTCGGCCAGTGCGGCAGCCTCCCACACCGAGCCGAACAGATCCTGAGTCTCAGTGCGGATCTGCTGCTCAAGCAACCCAGCTGCAGGTGGCTGTCTCACTGGCGAAGTGGTGGGCTGTGGTGTGACATCCGCCGTCTCGGTATTGGCCGGTGCGGCTGCAGGCTGGGTAACCACAGGCTCTGTCGTCTTTTTAGCCGCAGGCGTGATATGCAATGCCCGCTTGAATGCCCCCCAGCTTTTACCCAGCCGCGACTTTTTCCCCTGCGCTTTGTCGGGCTGATCGGCTGACGTTGAATGGAACTCATCATGTGTCTGGATCAGAAGTTCGCCCAGCGTGGGCTTGCCACTGCGTTCGCGCGTGGCCGGCGACTCCGCCTGACGTTCCTGTAACAGCAACTGCGCCAGTGTGGTTCGGGGTTGACGGCTATGACCGGCAGGATCGGGAGTGTGCGGATGAGGCGGCTCAGCCTGTGGCCGGGCCTGATGGTGTTCGGCGCTGTCGACCCGAGAGGATGCCGAGGGGGTCGCTGGCCCGATTTCGTTGTGCGACTGCTCCTGCTCCTCATGCAGCGTTAGCGTCAGCCCTGGCTGGCCCCCGACTTTCATCAACACGCGCCTCAGTTATTTACTGAACATCATTCTGCTGAATAGGTGGCGATGCAGAGTGTCAGGTTCCGCTGCCAGCACGGCTGGCGTGATAAGCGCGATGTGCGACAGCACTGTGAGGATGGGCTTAAGCGCGAAGAGATAACGATGATAAGTTCAGGATGAGGGCGTAAAGGCGGGGAGGATGGCGAGAGTGTTACTGCAAACTCCTGTGCTTAGTCTGCAACAACGTCCATCCTCCCCTGTTCGTTGGCCGCACAGGGGAAAGTCGCGTCGTGATCAGTAATCAATCACCACGTCAGATTTGGGTATGCTGCAGCAGGTCAGGATATTGCCGTCTTCAATGTCTTCATCGGTGATGCCGCCGTTGTGGCTCATCTCCACCTCGCCCTTGAGCTTCTCCAGCATGCAGGTTCCGCAGATGCCCATACCACAGGCCTTGGGAATATGCAGACCGAGTTTCGATGCGGCTGCGTGGATGGTTTCTCCCGGCGCCAGACGGATGCTCTTGCCGGTCTGGGCAAACTCCACGGTAAACCACTCGGAGCTGTCGACTTCGCCATCGGCTTCCTGCGCCTGTTTGGCCTGTTCGATGGCATCTTCCTTAACCTCGGTCGGCGTCGCACCGAACGACTCTTCGTGATAGCGCTTCATGTCGAAGCCGCACTGCTGCAGGATGCGCTTGATGGCATTCATGTAGGGCGTCGGGCCGCAGCAGAAGATTTCGCGGTCCATAAAGTCCGGCGCAATCATGTTCATCATGGCTTCGGTCAGATAACCACGGTAGCCAGACCAGCTTTCGCCGATGTCATAACGCTCACAGATCAGGTGCAGAGCAAAGTTCTTCACCCGTGAGGCCATGTGTTCCAGCTCGCGGTGGTAAATGATGTCGCGCGGCGAACGGGCACTGTGCACAAACACCATGTCGGTGCTGGCATTGGTATCGAACAGCCAGCGGGCCATAGACATCACCGGCGTAATCCCGACCCCACCCGACAGGAACAGCACCTTATCAGAGGGAAAGTCGATAATGTTGAACAGCCCCACCGGGCCGTGCACGGGCAATTCGTCGCCTTCTTTCAGGTTGTCATGCAACCAGTTGGATACCTTGCCACCCGGTACGCGCTTGACGGTGATGGAGAAGCTGTAAGGAATCGAAGGCGAGCTGGAAATGGTGTAGGAACGCATGATGGGCAGGCCATCAATTTCCAGCTCCAGGGTGACGAACTGGCCGGGCTTGAAGAAGAAAAACAGCGGCTGGTCTGCCATAAAGCAGAAAGTGCGCACATCCCAGGTTTCCTGAATGATCTTCACGCAGCGCACAAGATGGCGGCCGTTGGCCCACATCTGGGTATTCAGGGGCGATAAGAAATCGTTGCTCATGGTCTTGCTCACTCTGCGCTAAGCTGCTTCTGCCCGGGGAAAATAACCACGCTGATCTGCAGCGTTTTCCCGACGAAGGCTATTCTGTACCGACATGTCTGGTCCATCACAGGTTGAACCAGCATGTCGCTATGGTTGTCAGTCACCGTCATTTGATGAGCCGATTGTGGTCGCACCCTCGCTCGGGCATTTAGCTGATAACGACATGAATTTATCCACCGCCTCCAATTCCACAGCAGGCGGGGGCGGGGCTGGTCGCAAAGTATCGAATCCGATGTCGTTTATAGCTAACTCACTCCCAGTGCGCTCACGCACAATGCGATCAACAGACTGTGACCGCTGCAATGAGAGCACGTCCATAACGCCACCTAGAAAGAGTGGGAAACAACCCTGTCGCAAGGCCGCTACCCGGTTGAATCCCACAGAGCCTTTCCTCGTGAACAGTGCTCTCAAAGCCAGGGGAGCAGCTCAGGTCTGGAACCGTGAAGAGATGCATTGATGCCCATACCATGGGCGACGAGGAAAAGCCAAATGAACCCGGATATGAAGCTGCTGAATAATGTGTGCGACCAAACCTCCTCGCGGGAGGAAATGGCCGACCAACTGCAGACACGTGATCGTTTTCTCTCTCTGCCGCAGCCTTTCTACAACAGCCCGGCCTATTTCAAACACGACATGGAAGAGGTCTTCTACAAAGAGTGGATCATGGCCGGCGTCGTCAGCGAGATCCCCAAAAAGGGCAACTATTTCACCATTCAGATTGGTGACAACCCCATCATGGTCGTCCGGGGTGCCGAAGGTAAAATCGACGCTTTCTACAACGTCTGCCGCCACCGTGGTTCACGCCTCTGTACTCAGCATCGCGGCAAGACAGCCAAACTGGTCTGCCCCTACCACAAATGGACCTATGAACTGGACGGCAAGCTGCTGTACGCAGGCAGCGAAATGGGCGATGGCTTCGACATGGCCAAGTTCTCCCTGAAGAAAGTCCACGTGCGCACCGGCGGCGGCTTTATCTTCGTCTGTCTGGCTGACGAACCACCTGCTTTTGATGCCTTCCTGGCAACGCTGGATGAATATCTGGAACCCTACGACATGGAAAACACCAAGGTCGCAGTGGAAACCCATATCGTCGAGAAGTGCAACTGGAAGCTGGTGATCGAGAACAATCGTGAGTGCTACCACTGCGACGGCTCTCACCCCGAACTGCTGCGTACCCTGCTGGAATGGGACGACACCAACGATCCTCGTGCCGATCAGGCCTTTAAAGATCACGTAGCCCGTAAGGAAGCCGAGTGGGAAGAGGAAAAGATCCCCTACCACCACGTCTCTGCCGGTCTGCGTAACCGTATCGTGCGTATGCCTCTGGCGGAAGGCACCGTCTCCATGACCATGGACGGCAAGTCAGGCAGCACCAAGCTGATGGGACGCATCAAGAACCCCGACCTCGGCTCCATGCGTATCCTGCACCTGCCCAACTCCTGGAACCACTGCATGGGTGACCACCTGATCACCTTCCGCGTGCTGCCACTGGGCCCACAGGAAACGCTGGTCACTACCAAATGGCTGGTACACAAGGATGCAGTTGAAGGGGTCGATTACGATCCGGAAAACCTGCGCAAGGTATGGGATGCCACCAACGATCAGGACCGCGTGCTGGCAGAAGAAAACCAGCAGGGTATCAACTCCAGAGCTTACGAACCCGGCCCCTACTCCAAGACCTATGAGTTCGGTGTTATCAACTTTATCGACTGGTACTGCGAGCGCGTGCTGGACAACATGGGCAAGGAAGTGCCCGAGAAATATCGCCGTCTGACCAACGTTGATCTGGAAAGCTGATCCCCATCCCGGCTGACCATAGCGTGCGCGGCATCTGTGCCGCGCACGCTATCTTCCCGGTTTAGCCGTTCACGGCAGCATCTTTCACGATCAGTTCCTTCATTGTCTGCCCTTCAACTATTTGTCCTTCAACTATTTGCCCTTCAACTAGCGGTCCTTGCACTGGCCGCCGCTTCACTGCTCACGCCGGGCAACCCGCTCGCTGTAGACGCGCACTGACTCAACGGCTCCCTATCGCCTGCCGGCATTGCCAGCTGGATAAAAGCTGCTCGCAGCTCATTGGCTCCTCCCTGCTGCACCGGGCAATCCGTTCTCCACGCGACGATGCCATCCGGGCGAACCAGCACAGCCCCGTCCCGGGCCACTCCAAACATGTCGGTATAAAGCTGTTCAGCCGGGAACTGCACCTCATCCTCTGTGTGCACGAAAGATAACTGCAACTCCTCAGCGACGGTCTGCCAGTGAGCAACACCACTGAGCAGCACAAAGTCCTGACCAAACAGATCGAGGCTGGAGCATGTCTCCCCTCCCCGTTTGATCCACACATGAGGGGCGCGTGTGCCGGGCTGCCCGGCCCATTGCTGTGGTGTAGCTGCGGCTGGCAACGATGCATCTGCAGCGGCGATGGCCCGGGAACACAGCCGCTGACCAAACTCCAGCGCATCATCAGGCAACAGTGGCGCAGGCTGGAAGTCAGCTCCGACCCAGGGCAGATAATCCGGCCGTGAGAAGGTCTGCTGGTGGCGCAGCCAGCCAATCGGGCGGCGCTCTGCATCATAGCTCTCCAGCAGTGCTGGACTAGCCTGACCACGCAGGACATGTTGCAGCTTCCAGGCAAGGTTCCAGACATCATCAATGCCGGTATTGGCACCGAAGCCACCGCGCGTGGGCGGTAACTGATGTGCCGCGTCACCGGCGAGAAAGACCCGGCCCTGCTGGTAACAGGTGGCAATACGCCCGGCCATTTCCCAGCGCCCCGTCGCCAGAATGTCAAAAGCCATGTTCTGCCCGAGGGCACGTCTGATGGCCTGCTGTAACGCCTCGTCTGAACGGGGCTGATCATCATCCAGCATCAGCACCCAGCGGCTGTCGCCGTAGGTGGTCAGAAATGCTCTAAAACCTTCCTGCACAATGCTGAACTGCTGAGCACCGCGTGACAGCCAGAAGTCTGCCTGCGGGCAGTGAAACAGCACACTCTGCAGCGTACGCAGATGGCCGACACCTTCGCGGCGAATACCCAGAGCCTGCCGGATCGGGCTGTCTGCTCCGTCGGCAGCGATCATATAACTTGCCGCAAGCCTGTACTCTTCACCACTGTTGCGATTACGCAGACAAGCCACTACTTCATGTCCGTTTTGCTCAAAATCCAGCAGTTCGGTGCTCAGGCGCAGATCCGCTCCGCGCGTCAGGGCAGCCTCACGCAGAATCGGCTCCAGCCTGTCCTGCGCAATGGCCGCCCCACTACAGGGGGAGAGATCAGCGGCCCGCAGGCTGCCTGCACCCGGCGTCCACACTTGCTCGCTCTGCCACTGGCCGGTCAGGCTGTCGACGGTCACCCGACGCAAGCGGGTCTCTGCAGGCACCTGCGGAATCAGGTGGCCAATACCGACCGTGCGATAGTGCTCCATGGTGGTTTCGGTAAAGCCCATAGCACGGGGATGAGGAGAACTGCCGGGGTGCTTCTCCACCAGTACATGAGGCACGCCTCTGGCGGCAAGAAACAGCGATGCAGACAGACCAACCAGGCTGCCGCCAACGATAAGAACAGGGGTATATGACATGATATGTCCTTCAAAAAAGCCGAATGGCAATTCAAGGGACGTGCGTATATCAGCGGTAAGGTACGAAAGCAGGGACTGAACGCCCTGCCCTGTCGACCGGCTCCACGAGAAACAGACACACGTCCGCCTTCGTCGTGGTCCGCGGCCCGAACGGGCTGGAATTGAACTTCCCTCTCAAAGAGGCAAGCTGACCGGGGCTCACCACGCCGGTCCACCTTTTTCGACCGCGGAAGTGTAGCAGCGCCGCAGCGACAGGATCAACCGCCCGCCGGATGACAGCACGATCACTCCAGAGCCACCTTCTCTGCATATTCAGTACCGGCCCTGCACACTCTGCGCAGCAAATTGGCAGCAGTCATTCGACAATTGACCGTCTTTGCGGAAAGAAAAATGATCCCGTCCTGATGCCTCCGGCTGACACTCAACAGACACCGAAGTGTCATTTTTCTCTCCCATGATCGCCTCGCTTGACCCAGAGCGGTCCTGAAACCGCCGCCATCAAATGACTCCCCCCTCCTGAACCGTGAGGAAGCCGATCATGTTCCGTCCCACAGCCATCGCCCTGGCGATTGCCTCAGCCGCACTGGCCAGCAGCAGCTTTGCCGCCAGCACCAGCCACCCTGCTGCCGACAGCATTAGGACTGCCACACCAATCAAACATGTGGTGGTGATCTATAACGAGAACGTTTCCTTCGATCACTACTTTGGCACCTATCCCGACGCCACCAATCCGGCAGGGGAACCCCCGTTCAAAGCCGCAGCCAATACCCCCGCTGTGAATAATCTGCAGACGGCCCATCTGCTGCAGAACAACCCCAATCTCACCAACAAAGACAACGGCGCGGATGCCGCAGACCCTTTCCGTCTGGACCGCACGCAGGCCAACACCGCTGACCAGAACCACGCCTATACCGCCGAACAGCAGGCCTATGATGCGGGCAAGGCCGATCTCTTCCCCAAATTTACCGGACGCGGCAGTAACGGCAGCGTTGGCGCCTTCGGTACACGCGGTCAGGTCATGGGCTACTTTGATGGCAACACCGTGACTTCCCTGTGGAATTACGCCCAGCGCTTTGCCATGAGTGACAACGCCTACACCGACACCTTTGGCCCTTCCACCCCCGGTGCGCTGGAAGCGGTCTCCGGCCAGACCGACGGTATGGAGATCGTGCAAAGCTCCAAGCACTCCTACTATGTCGATGACGGTCAGGGCGGCTACACCATGATCAACGATGTCGACCCCGCCACCGACGTCTGCTCCAAAGCCACCGATCAGGTCTGGATGACCGGCAAGAACATTGGTGATCTGCTCAACACCCGCAATATTTCCTGGGGCAGCTTCATGGGTGGCTTCGATCTTGATCAGGTCAACGCCAACGGCAGCAAGGGTTGCCAGCGCAGCACCTACTCTACTGTGGTCAACAGCACCGTCACTGACTACATCCCGCACCACGCCTGGTTCCAGTACTACCAGTCCACCTCCAACCCCAGCCACGCGCATCCATCCAGCGTCGCGGCCATCGGCTATTCCACCAAAGCAGACGGCAAGAGCAGGGAACCGGCCAACCACGAATACGATGTCAACGACTTCTATCAGGCCATCAGGGCGGGTAATTACCCGGCGGTGTCCTTCCTCAAGGCTCCCGCCTTTGAAGATGGCCATGCCGGTTATTCCGATCCGCTGGATGAGCAGCAGTTCACCACTCAGATCATCAACTTCCTGCAGCAGCAGGCTGACTGGAAGAACACCGCTGTCATCGTCGCCTGGGACGACTCCGACGGCTGGTATGACCATGCCTACGCTGACACCACTCACGCCTCCTACGACAAGGAAGCCGATCAGCTCAACGGCGCGGGTGTCTGTGGCAGCGGTGATGCCCCTGCCGGATTGAAAGGCAAGCCGGTCAATGGCCGTTGCGGCCCCGGCACACGCATCCCCTTCCTGGTGATTTCACCCTACGCCAAACACAACTTCGTCAGCCACACCGCCATTTCTCAGGCCTCCATCGTGCGCTTTATCGAAGACAACTGGCTTAAGAGTGAACGTATCGGTGGCGGTTCCTTCGACGCCAGCGCAGGCAGCATCATGGATCTGTTTGACTTCAAGAATGCCGACGGCACTCCGCTGTTCCTTGACCCTTACTACGGCACCCCCGCCAACGCGCCGGTCGCCATGAACAAAGCGGTCAGCACCACACCTACCCTCTGACGCCGAGCACATCGGCCAGCCCCTTACGGGGCTGGCCTTTGGTAATTGTCAGAACCTGTTCACGATCCGGGATTTGGAACCTTCGTCATGCTGCCCATCACCGCCCAGTCAGGCTTTTTCCGGCGCCGCCAGCACCTGCTCACGGCGGTGCTGGCATTACTGATCATTCTGGTATTTGCCGCCGTGATGGTGACCACCAGCCCGGTGCCCTGGCAGCTCTGGTGGCAGTCTCCCCGGCAGGCGTATGCGCTGGCGCGGGGCTATAACCCCTTTCCGCAGCCTCTAACGGTACCCGCTTCGCATCCGCTGTCTGCCATGGCGCAGCTGGGTCAGCAGCTGTTCTTTGACCCCAGTCTGTCCGGCTCCGGTCAGCTGTCGTGCGCCAGCTGCCACAGTCCTTCCCATGCCTATGGTCCGGCCAGTGACGATGCTGTGGTCAAAGGCGGCATAGCGATGCAACAGCGCGGCTTTCGTGCCGTCCCCTCACTGGCTTACCTGTATCGCCAGCCACTGTTCAGTATCGGCCCGGATCTGGAAGGGGATGACGATCAGGTGATGACCCTGCAACAGCAGGCAGAACAGGCCACGACCAGTAACCGCGCGGTGAAAAGTGCCGACAGCACTGCCCTGTCCGCCAGCAATCTGGTGCCCATGGGCGGTCTGTTCTGGGATGGGCGGGTCGATACCCTGCAACAGCAGGCCAGCGGGCCGCTGTTCAATCCGGTGGAAATGGCCGCCCAGTCACCCGCTACCGTCGCCCGGGCACTGCAGCAGGCCAGCTATGCCGATCGTTTCCGTGCGCTGTTCGGCGCGCATATCTTCGACAATCCGCAGCAGACCGTGGCCGAAGCCATGTTTGCCCTCGCCCGCTTTCAGACCGAAGACAGCAGCTTTCACCCCTTTACCAGCCAGTTTGACGCCTGGCTGCAGGGCAACGCCCGGATGACGCCCGCACAGATTCGCGGCTATCTGGCGTTCAATGACCCCCGGCAAGGCAACTGCGCCGCCTGTCATCTGGACAAACCCGGCAAGGATGGCCTGCCGCCGCTGTTGACTGACTTTCAGTACGAAGCGCTGGGCGTACCGCGCAATGCCGCGATTCCGGCCAATGCCGACCCGTCCTTTCACGATCTGGGTTTATGCGGCCCGTTCCGTCAGGATCTGCAGCAGCAGACCCAGTACTGCGGCATGTTTCTCACCCCCAGCCTGCGTAACAGTGCCACTCGCCGGGTGTTCTTCCATAACGGCGTTTTCCACACCCTCGAACAGGTGCTGAACTGGTACGTTAATCGTGACCTGCACCCCAGCCAGTTCTACGCCACCGGCCCGGACGGCAAAGCCATCGCCTATGATGACCTGCCCCGGCAGTACGTGAAGAATGTTGATGTCAGCGATGCGCCGCTGGATCGTCATCCCGGTGATCGCCCCGCCCTTGATGCCGAGCAGATCAAGGATGTGGTGGCTTTTCTCGGCACCCTCACCGACGGCTATACGACCAGCAAGTGACAGATCAGAGCCGCCCGCCATTGCTTTACGTCCGGCCGAC
Organism: Pokkaliibacter plantistimulans; assembly: GCF_003194385.1. Lineage (GTDB taxonomy): Bacteria > Pseudomonadota > Gammaproteobacteria > Pseudomonadales > Balneatricaceae > Pokkaliibacter > Pokkaliibacter plantistimulans. The sequence goes on along the minus strand of NZ_LAPT01000038.1, from coordinate 37,991 downwards.
CAATAAGGACAACCGCGACCCTGACTGGTTTTTGACCACAATGCCCCTGCACCGTATGCACGAGGTAACAGTCAAAAGCTATCAGGGTGATGCACTCAGTGTATTGGTCAAAAAAGCATCGACAGAACTATACCTAAAGGTGCCGGTAGTCCTCTGCCCGGAGCACGAAAGGAGTACATAACGATGTCCGATAATAAATGTCCGTTTCACCACAGTGCGGGTGGCGGTACTTCGAACCGTGACTGGTGGCCCAATCAATTGCGGCTAGACGTTCTCCATCAGCAATCCTCGCTGTCCAACCCCATGGGGCCGGATTTCAACTACGCAGAAGAGTTCAAAACGCTCGACCTGAATGCCGTCAAACAGGATCTTCACGCCCTGATGACCGATTCTCAGGACTGGTGGCCTGCCGACTTCGGCCACTATGGTCCGCTGTTTATCCGCATGGCCTGGCACAGTGCCGGTACCTACCGTATTGGTGATGGCCGCGGCGGTGCAGGGAGCGGCACCCAGCGTTTTGCCCCGCTCAACAGCTGGCCGGATAACGTCAACCTCGACAAGGCACGCCGCCTGCTGTGGCCGATCAAGCAGAAGTACGGCCGCAAACTGTCGTGGGCCGACCTGATGATTCTCGCCGGTAACGTCGCGCTGGAATCCATGGGCTTCAAAACCTTTGGCTTTGGCGGCGGCCGTGAAGATGTCTGGGAGCCCGAAAAGGATATCTACTGGGGGTCTGAAACCACCTGGCTGGATGACAAACGCTACAGCGGCGAACGGGATCTGGAAAACCCGCTGGCGGCGGTGCAGATGGGGCTGATTTACGTCAACCCGGAAGGCCCCAATGGCAACCCCGACCCGCTCAAGGCCGCCATCGACATACGCGAAACCTTTGCCCGTATGGCCATGGATGATGAAGAAACCGTCGCCCTGATTGCCGGTGGCCATACCTTCGGCAAAACCCATGGCGCAGGCGATGCCGCTCTGGTCGGCCCTGAGCCGGAAGCGGCCACCATGGCAGAACAGGGTCTTGGCTGGCGCAGCCAGTACGGCAGCGGCATGGGCGGAGATGCCATCGGTAGCGGGCTGGAAGTCATCTGGACGCAAACACCGACGCAATGGAGCAACTACTTCTTCCAGAACCTGTTTGGCTACGACTGGGAACTGACCAAAAGCCCCGCCGGTGCCCATCAGTGGCAACCCAAAGGCGGCGCCGGTGTCGGGGAAATTCCCGATGCCCATGATCCAAGCAAACGCCGTGTCCCGACCATGCTGACCACCGACCTGTCACTGCGTTTCGACCCTGCCTACGAGAAAATTTCCCGCCGTTTCCACGAACATCCTGAGCAATTTGCCGATGCCTTCGCCCGTGCCTGGTTCAAGCTCACCCATCGTGATATGGGCCCGCGGGCACGTTACCTTGGCCCGGACGTGCCTGCCGAGCAGCTGATCTGGCAAGACCCGATCCCGCCGGTGGATCACCCACTGGTGGACGATGCCGACGTCGCTGGCCTCAAGGCCAAAGTGCTGGCCTCCGGCCTGACGGTGGCCGAGCTGGTCTCCACCGCCTGGGCGTCCGCCTCGACATTCCGTGGTTCAGACAAGCGCGGTGGGGCCAATGGTGCCCGTATCCGTCTGGCACCGCAGAAGGACTGGGACGTCAATCAGCCAGCTCAGCTGGGCAAGGTGCTGCAGACACTGGAAGGGATTCAGAACGACTTCAATGCAGGCGCCAGCGGTGGCAAGAAAATCTCTCTGGCCGATCTGATTGTGCTGGCGGGCGGTGCCGGTGTGGAAAAAGCCGCACAGGATGCCGGTATGACGGTGACGGTTCCCTTCGCCGCTGGCCGCATGGACACGACGCAGGACCTGACCGATGTCGATTCCTTTGCGCCGCTGCAACCGCTGGCGGATGGCTTCCGCAATTACCAGCAGATGCCGTTCCCGGTGTCGGCGGAAGAACTGCTGGTGGATCGCGCCCAGCTGCTGACTCTGACCGCGCCGGAAATGACGGTGCTGATCGGTGGCCTGCGCGTGCTGGGCGCCAATCATGGCGGCAACCAGCAAGGTGTATTCACCACCGCACCGGGCACCCTAAGCAACGACTTCTTCGTCAATCTGCTGGATATGGGCACGGTGTGGAAAGCCACTGCCAAAGACGAAACCGCGTTTGAAGGGCGTGACCGCAAGAGCGGAGCACTGAAATGGACCGGCAGCCGGGTCGACCTGCTGTTTGGCTCCAATTCCATCCTGCGCTCACTGGCCGAGGTCTATGCAACCGCCGATGCCAAAGCCAAGTTCGTCAACGACTTCGTTGCCGCCTGGACCAAGGTAATGAATCTGGATCGCTTTGATCTGGCGTGAGGTATTCCTCATCAAGACAGGAAAAAACGACGGGGCGCTGCATAGCGCCCTGTTCTTATTATCTAAGATGCAGGGTGCTATATTTCAAAAAACATCTAGAGATGAAGTGATGACGGTCGCAACATATATTTTGTTTCTAAGTAACAATGAGTGCTCATTTATAAAAATAGGCAGAACTACACGACTATTATTAAGAATTAAAGACATTAGCCTATTCACAAAAAGCGCAATCAATTACAAAAAAAGCATATATATTGAAAAGGATATTGAGAGTCAACTTCTCAAGATTACAAAAACATATAAAACCAACGAAAAATATGGGTCAGAATACAGATCAATAGAAAGCTTAAGGCCAATTAAACAATATATTAAAGACAACAACATAGAAACAACATTAATAGAAAGCCTAATTCAAAAAGAACTATCAGAAAGAAAAAATAGAATAAGATCAATTAACGCTGAGAGAATCAGAGAACTAAACACTCCCCAAAGAAAGTGGATATACAAAAAATGGCTAGAGGAGAAAGAAAGAAATGTGTATGAGCAACTACAGAACCTTCCACATAGCAAGCGTCATGTCTGGTTACATATTGACTACTTTGACAGAGCTAAAGCACTACCCCTTAATTTCTCGAAAAAAAATCAAGAAATAATACATAGAATTGAGAAGCTGAGAAAAATAACACTAAAGCTTTTTAAAAAAACTACAGAAGAAAGCATTCACAAGTATTTAAACTACTGCAAAGTAAATAGTCAAACCTTACTTACACCAAGCGGACAAGTTGTCTATGGATGGGTTGCCACAAATCAAGATTCAATTGACTCAAGCAATCTATCAATCACAAGAATAATAGAAATCATATCAAACAAATACGCAAAAAAATATTCTTGGCAAGAAATAGCAGAGTATATAAAAAGCACCAATATAGGGAATAATATCCCTTTAAAAAGAAATATCAGTCCGACTCTGATGAGAAGACTAGTTTTTTTCTACAGGGAATCTGAAGCTGCGCACGAAGCACTATACTGTCTCAGAAAATATGGAAACTGTAACTGGTATTACGAAAGAACTATATTAACCAATACAAAAAAATAAATACGGACGCCTGCGCGTCCGTTTGGTATTCATCCGTGTTACCCGCTGTCAGTTACACCCCGCCCAACCCCGGCACCAGAATACGCTCAACGGCCTGACATACTTCGGGATGCAGCGAATCGCGCTTGTCCAGCAGGGTTTTGACCAGTGCCTTCAGGCTGGAGCCTCCGCTGCGCTGCTGCCATTCCAGTGCCTGCTGGCAACAGCTCATGACATCAGAATGGGTGCCGACGGGAATGCCCAGCCCTTTTAGCAAGGAGCGGAAGTCATCCTGGTCAATCAAGTCTGCGATCATCATTGGCCTGTACTCCTGTTCATCAGATTAGGCGGTCGGGGGCTGCACCCGACATTAAATCGAATGATTTTGAATCTATGCACGATCCCCCTGCGACGCAAGGTTTTCGCCTCATGCTGGCGGCGGCAAGGTCGCCTTTAGCTGGGTACAGGTCGCATCCTGCCCCGACGCTTTGCCTCTGACGCCGCAATTTTTCAGGTGAAGTTTTATTTCTGATTTTCCTCATACCGACATTTACCCAAGGGCAAATGTCGGTTTCAGCATGGCTGACTGTCCCAGCTAATTTGATGTCGTTTTTGATAGCCGATGCTGATGAACTTCACGGTATCTAATCAGACTGCTGTGGTCTTTGCCGGGCATTAGCAGAACGTGAACTGCCTGTTCAAAGTGACTGATAAGGCACTCTGACAGCGGTCTGCGCACTGCCATGCGCTGTTCACTTTCCCATCAGCCGGGACCAATGCCATAGGTCCATGGACAACAGATCGTGATACTGCGCTGAGGTCAGCCGACAACTGGCCTGCAAGGCAATTCGGGGAACGCCATCACCCGACCGCAGCAAGGCCAATGACCCCTGCACCACAGGTTCAAAGGGCTGTCGACACAACAGCCTGAGAAGGTATTCACGGTGCTGCACGAAAATCCCGACAGGGTGAAGCACTGCAGTACGTGCATACGTTCAGAGAGCATGAAGCCGGTTTTAATTATCCGTGCCACCGCGCCGACAACGCAGTGGCTACAGATAGCGTCGTCTTCAGGCTCTGCGTCATTGGCACACTTATAACGATACTTATATAGCGGAAGAGAAAACCCATGAGCATTGCAGCACCACCTGGAGCCATGAATCGCTCCGTTACCCTGTTCTCCACCCTTGTTGTGGCTTTGTTTGTTCTGCTGGGCGTGATCTGGCCAGAACAAACGTCGTCTGCCGCTGGCGCTTTGTCAGGCTGGATCCTGCAGAACTTCAAGTGGTACTTCATCGCCCTGGTTGGCGCCTGTCTGTTCTACTGCGTATGGCTGGCCATCAGCCGCTATGGGCATATCCGCCTGGGTCAGGATCATGAGAAGCCCGAATACTCCTACGCCACCTGGTTTTCTATGCTGTTCTCGGCAGGGATGGGGATCGGTCTGGTGTTCTGGTCTATCGCCGAGCCGATCTACCACTTCCAGAGCAACCCGTTCATCACCACCGGCATGACGCCAGAAGCAGCCACCACTGCGCTGCGTATCACTTTCTTCCACTGGGGTCTGCACCCCTGGGCGATCTACTGCCTGACCGGTCTGGCACTGGCTTTCTTCGGTTTCCGTCGCAATATGCCGCTGACCATCCGTTCCTGCCTGTCGCCCATTCTGGGCAAACAGACCAATGGTTTCTGGGGTCACGCGGTTGACGTACTGGCGGTATTTGCCACGGTGTTCGGGGTTGCCACGTCACTGGGCCTTGGCGTCACGCAGATGAATGCCGGTCTGAACCACATTCTTGGCATTGAAGTGAACCTGACCAACAAGCTGATCCTGATCGTCGTTATTTCTGCCATTGCCATCCTGTCGGTAGTTTCCGGCGTGGGCCGTGGCGTGAAGTGGCTGTCGGTGTTCAACATGTGGCTGACCGTTGTGGTCATGGCGTTCCTGATCATCTGGGGCCCGACCCGCTTCCTGCTGTCCACCTGGCTGCAAGCCAGCAGTGACTATCTGGCCAACGTGATCCCGCTGTCGTTCTGGACCGACTCCTTCAGCAACAGCACCTGGCAGAACAGCTGGACCGTGTTCTACTGGGCATGGTGGGTCTCATGGGCGCCTTTCGTAGGGATGTTTATCGCTCGTATCTCTCGTGGCCGCACCGTCCGTGAATTCGTTATCGGCGTACTGCTGGTCCCCACCCTGCTGGGCACTCTGTGGCTGACCCTGTTTGGCGGCACAGCAATCTATCTGGAACTGTTCCACACTGTGGTCAACGCCGCAGGTGAAACTGTGGCTGCGGTAGGTCAGGCAGGCATCATTGATGCGGTGAACAAAGACGTAGCTTCCGCACTGTACGCCACTATTGCGCAGGTCGATGGCGGCGTTATCGGCTCTCTGGCAGCCGTGGTGTCCACCATTCTGATCGCCACCTACTTCATCACCTCTGCTGACTCAGGCACCCTGGTCGTGACCACCATTCTGGCCGATGGTCATGAAAACCCACCCACTTCCCAGCGCGTTATCTGGGGTGCACTGATGGGCGGTGCGGCAGCCGTGCTGCTGCTGAGTGGCGGTCTGTCAGCCATTCAGACCTCGGCTATCACCGCTTCCTTCCCGTTCTCCTTCGTCATGATCATCATGATGTTTGGTTTGCTGAAAGGGCTGAAGGAAGAGCACATGCACTACAGCTTCACTCGTGAAGCCAAAGCTCAGGGTGTGACTGAAACGGCCTGATTGCTGGCAGTTGACTGAACACTGAGAAGCTTTGCCCGGACAGGGAACGTCCGGGTTCCCCCGCGCACTGTCCAGTGCCTCGCGCTGCTGCATTCCCTTCCGCTCTGATTGGCCACCGAATCCTCGCCCTGCCCATGGTTGCTACCTGCACCTCAGCCCTGCGTATGGTGTTTCCTTTGCCCCACCTTGTTACCTTCTCACCAGCTGATGCACACCCATTACTCACAGCACCGTTGCTTCAGGGTCGCATTAAGCGGCCGTCCTGACGTCATCAGGGTTTTGTGCAAAAGAAATTATCTTTCCGAAAACGACTGCCATGTTGAACAATCTATCTCGTCTGAGAAGAAAACTTTTTAACTAAAAATTTAAAAATAAGAAAACATCTTTCAATCATGCTCGATAAAGACAAAAGATAACCACATCCTGATGGCAGAATGGCGCGTTAATTGAATAACTATCCCTACCAGGACACAGACCCGGCGCAAACCAGAGCCAGAGCAACTGGCCAATGCGCCCCCGGATGAATGCCACCTGTGAGCCTGGACGTACTCTCAGAACCTATTCACGATCTCGCACGCCAGAACCCGACAAGGCGAAAGGCGCTGAGGAAGCGGAGTTCAGTCATCCTGAATACGCTTTCCGAAGACCACGCCCTATGGCCGACGTGCAGCAGAACGTGAACAGTTCTTACCTCTCCAACCTGTGAGACCTTAACGTATGAAACGACTGCAACATTTCTTCAGCTATGCCCTGTTTGCCCTGCTGGCCCTGACTGCCCTGCAAACTCAGGCTGCCGATTCGCGTCTGGATACCATCATTGAGCGCGGCTACATCCTGGTGGGTACCACCGGTGACTTCAAACCCTTCACCTACCTCAACCCCGAGACCGGCAAATACGAAGGCTATGACATCGATGCTGCGATGAAACTGGGTGAGGACCTTGGAGTGGAAGTGCGCTTTGTGGCTACCACCTGGAAGGAACTGGTGGACGGTATCACCAGTGACAAATACGACATCGCCATGGGCGGTATTACCCGTAACCTGACTCGCCAGAAGAAGGTCAACCTCAGCCTGCCCTATATCAAAACCGGCAAATCCCCCCTTATTCGTCTGGCTGACAAAGACCGCTTCAAGTCACTGGCTGACATCGATCAGCCCGGCGTACGGATTGCCGTGAACCCCGGTGGTACCAACGAGAAGTTTGTGCAGGCCAACATCAAGCAGGCACAGATCATCACCGTTCCCAAGAACCTGGACATCCCCGGTGAGCTGATCGCCAACCACGCCGACGTGATGTTTACCGATAACGTCGAAGCCATCATCTCTGCCCGTCATCATCCTGAGCTGTACGCGGTCGATCCGACCAACACCTACACCAAGGATGACTTTGGTTACATGATGCCCCGCGATGATTTTGCCTTTGATAACTGGGTCGATCTGTGGGTATTCAAGATGCAGGACAAAGGCGAGTTCGCCAAACTGGAAGCCAAGTGGATTACCCAGTAACAGCGTTTGCCGTCATATGACCACAATAAGCCCGGATGTCCGGGCTTATTGCATGGGAGGACGTGTTCATAACCGCACAGGCTTTTACAGCGTGCACAGCCGACACAGCACAACTAGCTTGTTCACAATGAATGGCCCTTACTTGGGTTTGGCGATGCCAAACTGATCCAGCGTGGGCGACACGGTGCGGTCAAAATCCCGCCGCTCGCGGCGCTTCTTCGCTTTGCTCTTGAAGAAGTCGACCAGCTCGGCAATACCAAAGCCAAGGCTGACGGCGGCCCCCGCTGCCCAACCAATAGGCCCGGCAGCGGCACTGATCGTTGAAGCCACCGCCATCCCGGCGGCCTGCCCGATGGCACGCCCGGCAATATTGGCCACCAGCTGAGTAGCAAACTTGGCGCCCTGTTTGGCTGCCTGCTTGGCGGCTGTCTTGATGGCCTTCTCTTTCACTTCATTGAGCAGCCGGTTGCCTCCTGCGCGGGAATGATCGAGCAGGTCCAGCATGGGGTTATCGCCTTTTTTCAGCAGGGCCTGCAGCGTGGCATCCTTGATGGCAGACAGCCTGGAGGTATCCACACCAGCACTGCGCAAGGCATTGGTCACCGTTTCCGCACTGGGCATGCGTCCGCCACCGCCGGGGGCTTTGGACAACGCATCATCAATAAAGGCCACACTGCTCCAGTAACTGTCCAGCGCGCCCTCGGTAGAGGCGCCCTTCTGCTGCAACAGATCGGTCAGTGCACTGCCGTCCATCACGCTCTTGTCGGCCTGACGCAGACGGCTGGCCAGATCTGGCCGTGAAGCAACAATATCAGCGACATCCACGGCACGCCCGGTCAGATCCTGATACTGCTGGACCTCACCACGGAAGTCCTCCAGCGCATTACTGACCTGGCCTGCCGAGGGATTAGCGCCCAGCTGATCCAGACTCTTGCGCAGCGAGTTACCGGTCAGCACATCGCTCTGTATATACTGGCCAACGTTACGTGCCAGCTCGGGTGAAGAGTTGATGATTTCCTGCTTGTTGGCCTTGACCTGCGTCTCCATGAAGCGCTGCACATCGGCATCGTTCTGCAGCTGATCGATCTTCGCCTGCATATCTTTTTCGGTCTGCTCGGTATTGCGGATATCCCGCCCCGCGACCACGTATTGCTGCGTTTTCTGCAACTTCATCAGCACCGCCGCCTTGGCAGCGCCGCTGTACTGTGCAGGGTGCTCGAAGAGATCGCCATCCAGCTTGCTGATATCCACCTTGGCAGCGGCATTGAGCATGGCGGCGTAAGCTATAAAATCGGAAAACTCCGCCCCGTTCTTCGGTGCCAGCTTTTCCACAAAGGCCTTGAAGTCCCCTTTCGCGACCAGCCCGTCACCGCCATGCCGCGCCACATCCTTACCTTTCAGCCCGGCATCTTCGAGAATGCTGAACATGCCGGGGTTGGACCACAGTTTGGCAGCCTCCGCCAGCTGCGGTGAGAGGTCAGGGTTATTGGCCGGATTGGCCAGCGCCTCAAAATCCGCCGGGGCGCTGTAATGGGTATCCTGCTGATTGTTCGCGCCGACCTTCTTGTAGTCAGCGGCACCACGCAGCACCGCGTCGTTGGCATACATCATTGCCGCGGAACGCACCATGCTCAGGCTCTGAGGATCAGCATCAGGATGATCCTTCGTGTAGTCCTGCAACATTTCATTGGCGCCCTTGAGCTGCTTGTCCATAATGCTGGCAAACGACTTCAGATCTTTTTTGGTGATTTTGCCGTCGGCTTTACCGTCCTTGCCGCCGGTATCAATGGCTGTCGCCAGTGCCGGGTTGGCCATCAGATAAGCCATCCCTTCTTCCGCCTCCTTGCCTTTGCCTGCCGCCATACGTGCAGCGGCATAGGGCCGATTCAATTCCTTTGCGGCTGCTTCACGCTGCTCGGGCGGCAGATGACTGACCATGCTGTCCCACTTTTTCAGCTGCTCAGGGCTGCTGAAACGGGAGTTGTCGATACTGGCGAGTACCGCGGGATCGGTCTTGCTGTCAACGAAGGGGGGAGCAGGCGTGGCGGTGGCAGCGGTCGTACTGGTGGTAGAGGTTGTGCTGGTGGTAGCCGGAGCAGCGGGGTCCGTCACGCCCGGTTGAGGGCCGACCGGGTTTTGCTGATTGACCGTCTGGGGGCTGCCGGTGTGACCATTGAACAGTGCAGCAATGGCGCTGAGCAGCGACGATGCCGTCAGATCGCTGTCGGGCAGGGTCGGCTGGCTGCAGCCTGCGGCCATCGATGAAGGGGTCGATGAAGAGGTTACTGTCGTAGCCCCTTTACCCGTGCCAAAGCTGACGCCCTGCCCCCGAGCCTGCAACGGCGGTGTAAGACTGGCCTGCTGCTGAGGCCCGTCCGTCAATGTGATCTGTACCTGAACACTGCCACTCCCGACGCGCATGGCTTTCTCCTTTCATCATCTGCCGACCACCGTGCAGCGGGACCCGTCCGGTCCCGCTGCCCCGATAACGTTTTCGTTACCCTGTTGGGTGTGCAGAAAACAGTCAGGGTTCCCCCGCCAGTACATCACACAACAGTCTGTCGCCCGCTGACGTGACACCAGTACCGCGCTTTGTCTTGCGGCACTTGGGGCATGGCTCTACTCTGTGCCTTCGCATTATTTTCCAGCGCTAACACTTTCCAACGACAAAGCGCTAACGCTTTCCAGCTACAAGGATGCCTACCATGATTCGCCCCATGACTCTGGCGGATTACGACGACCTCATCACCCTCTTCACTACCACGCCCGGTATCAGCGTGCGCGATGCCGACTCGCGGGAAAACATCGACCGCTATCTGCAGCGCAATCCCGGTTTGAGCTTTGTGGCCGAAGAACAGGGCCGCATCACCGGCTGCTGCATGGCGGGCCATGACGGCAAGCGTGGCTACCTGCAGCATCTGGTGGTGGCAACATCCGCCCGTGGCAGCGGCCTTGGCCGTCAGCTGGCCAGAGCCTGTGTCGACGCGCTGGCTGCAGAGGGCATACTGAAAAGCCATTTATTCGTGCTGAAAGACAATCAGGACGGCCACGGTTTCTGGCGGCAAATGCAATGGAAGAATCGCAGTGAAGACTTTGAAGTCTATTCATGGATTGAAGGCGATAACCCCAATGTCTGATCGGCTTCTTTTCAACCCTGTCTGGCCGACGCGCAGCAGATCGTGAAAACGTTCTGAGCACCTTCCCACCCTTAGCAGGCAACCGCATGATCGAAATGAAGAACGTCACCGCCTTCCAGCGGGACAACAAGGTTTTCGACAACCTCAACATCACCATTGAAGCCGGTGAAAAGGTCGCCATTCTTGGCCCTAACGGCGCGGGGAAAAGTACCTTCCTGAAGCTGATCACCCGGGAAATCTATCCAGTGGTGAAAGACGACAGCCATATCAGTCTGTTTGGCCGCCAGCGTTTCAGTCTGGTAGAACTGCGCCAGCATATCGGTATGGTGTCGCAGGACCTGCAGGACGATTACACCCCCTACACCACGGCCTTTGAGGTCATTCTGTCCGGCTTTCTCGGTGCCATTGGCCAGCATGACCATCTGCAGGCCACCGCGGAACAGCATCAGATTGCTGAGCAGACCCTGGCCAGACTGGGCATGGCCGATTATCACGACACCATGTTCCAGCGCCTGTCGACCGGCCAGAAGCGACGGCTGCTGGTTGGCCGTGCCCTGATTCATAACCCGGATCTGCTGATTTTCGATGAGCCGTCCAACGGGCTGGATATCGGTGCGGCAGCCGGGCTGCTGAAACTGATGCGCGACTACTGCACGCCCCAGCACAGCCTGTTACTGACGACCCATCACATTGATGAAATCATCCCCGAGATCAACCGGGTGATTCTGATTCAAAAGGGGCGGGTGCTGGCGGATGGCCCCAAGCAGGAAGTGCTGACCAGTGCCATTCTCAGTGAGATGTACGGATTGCCGGTAGAGCTGCATCAGCACAATGGCTGGTATCGTCTGTGGCTGGAGTGAAGTGTTGTGCAGGCTGCTAAGCCTGCGGGTGTGAACGCAGGCGGTGATGGCCACCGCCTGCCATTAACCGTGATCAGTCTGCCTGCTGGGCGCCGCGGAACTTGATCTGCAGGCCGTTGAGGAAGTTACGCAATACCTGATCCTGGCATTCGCGATAGTGCTTGTGAGTAGGCGCACGGAACAGCGCGCTCAGCTCATGCTTACCCATGCGGAAGTCGGCCAGAGCCAGCACCGCGAGCATGTCCTCTTCCTTGAAATCCAGTGCAATACGCAGCTTGCGCAGCACGATGTTGTGGTTCAAACGCTTTTCCGGCTCAGGCTGAGCGCCTTCACGACGGCCACGACGCTGGTTGATCAGGCCGTTGAGGAAGGTGGCCAGTAATACGTCAGGGATCTTCTCGAAATCCGCCACGTCATCCTTCTTCAGCCAGTTGCTGACCTGAGCACGGGTCACCGTCACATCAGCCGCAGCAAACAGCCCGATCATCTGATCATCGCTGAAATCAAACACATAGCGGATACGGCGCAGAATATCGTTTTTTGTCACATTACCAACCTGAGTCATGGGCAGCGGCAGGCGCGCATGCCGCCCGAAAGAACGGGCTACTTTACCAGAAATCGGTCGTGGCCGGGCCGCCCTTTCGCGCCAATCACACCACACCCCTGTGCTATAGTCTTGCCCATCCTGTGCCCCCTACTCCTTACGGTGCCGTCAGGCAGGTAACCCCTTATGCGTATTGCCGTTTTTGCCGACGTACAGAATATCTACTACACCTGCAAGCAGGCCTACGGCCGGTCGTTCAATTATCGCGCCCTGTGGCAACAGCTCAGCATGAGCGGGCAGATTGTTACCGCCTGCGCTTATGCCATTCATCGCGGTGATGAACAGCAGCTGAAATTTCAGGATGCCCTGAGGCACATCGGCTTCGAGGTCAAACTCAAACCCTATATCCAGCGCAGCGATGGCTCAGCCAAGGGTGACTGGGATGTCGGCATCACCATTGATGTGCTGGAAACCGCGGCCACGGTGGAGCGCATTGTGCTGCTGTCCGGTGATGGGGATTTTGATCTGTTGCTGCACAAGGTGCGCGACAAGTACGGTATTGAAGCCGAAGTCTATGGCGTACCACGCCTGACGGCCAGCAGCCTGATCAACGCCGCCAGTGCATTCCACCCTGTCGACAGCAGCCTGCTGCTCTGACCACCGCACAGCGTGAACAGGCTCCACCCCCTCACCTGAAACAGCTTGCAATACCTCAGTGAATCGGCTTTGCTGATCACTGCAGCACCGCAGTAGCCCTGTCTTCAGAGGCGTGCAGCATCCGGCGCCCGGAAGAGTCTTTTCGACTTCAACTCAACACGTCTGTAGCCACGAGATGCGCCCATGAAGATTGCCGCGTTGTCTGATATTCACAGCAATGTTTTTGCACTGGAAGCCGTTATCAATGACGCTCAGCGGCGTGGAGCAAGACAGTTGCTCAATCTGGGTGACATCCTGTACGGCGCCATTGCGCCACGGGCTACCTACGATGTGCTGAAAAAGCACCCCTTCATTACCATTCGGGGCAATCAGGACCGGCAGATCTACGAATCCGGCCCGGCAGACATTGCCGCCAATCCGACGCTGGCGTTTATCCTGCAGGATCTTGAGCAGGCTCCTCTGGACTGGATGCAGGGCCTGCCCTTCGATGCCTGGCTGTTTGAAGGGGATGCCAGCAAGGAGATCTACCTGTGCCATGGCTCGCCGAGTAATGACCTGATTTATCTGCTGGAAAATGTGGAAAGCGGCAGCGCCAGAGTACGTGGCGATGATGAAATCATCAGTCTGCTGGATGGCCATCGGTCACCCCTGATTCTCTGCGGTCACACCCATACACCACGGGTAGTCAAACTCAGCACCGGCCAGCTTATCGTCAACCCCGGCAGTGTCGGTCTGCCCGCGTATATGGATGACGAACCGGTGCCGCACAGTATGGAAACCTTCAGCCCCCATGCCAGCTATGCCCTGCTGGAATGGCACGAAGCGGGCTGGCAGGTGGAACTGGTGCGCGTCCCCTATGACCATGAGCTGGCCGCACGCATTGCTGCCAACCGTGGCCGTAATGACTGGGCGCATTACCTGCGAACGGGTCGGGGGCTGCATTCCACCAGCTGACAGGTGTCGTCACTTTTACTGCAGAGAGCCACTTCAGAGAGGCACAGCACGATGGGAAAACTGATAGGAATACTGGCGCTGCTGGGATTGATCTGGATCTGTGTGCGCCTGATCCGTAGCTCAAAATCTCGCCAGCACGACAGCAGCACGTCCGATACTTCGATGAACAACAGCTATGACGACTCATCGGCTCACTCCCATCACAGCAGCTCAGGCAGTGACAGCAGCAGTTGTGACGGAGGGGGAGACAGTGGCGGCGGGAGTGGTGACTGACCGCATCGCGCCTGAAACCATGAGGGCATCTGAGGGCTATCACGCTCTGGATTAAGCTCGCAGGCTCTGGATTAAGCTGGCAAGCCCTGGGTTAAATTGGTCGAACAAGGGTTGCTGCATCCAGCCATGCCACTCGCTCAGAGACCAACTTTAACGCCGGGGTTCAAACAGCGGGTGGCCGTATCTGGCTCAGCACCGCATGGGTAACGCCTTACTCTTCTACATCCATATACTCACGCGCCCAGACAATATATTCCTCCGGGTTGGTGTATTTGTGCGCCAGCGCCGTTGCCGACAGCGGTGAGGCTTCACCACCACGCTCCAGCCGCAAACAGTCGTAGGTGGCTTTAATGGCGGCAAAGTAGGCGGCATGGCCGTTGACCACAATACGCACACCCAGTCTGGCCAGACGGGCACGGTCATTCAGTTTGGGGTTGCCATAGGTCACCAGCATCAGCGGAATACTGACCGCAGCAGCGATCTGCTCCAGATGCTCGAAGTCTTCAATGCCCACGATGCAGATACCATCCACGCCGGTCGCCTGATAAGCGCTGACCCGTCGGATGACTTCATCGGTAGAGATGACCGAGGCATTGGTACGGGCAATGATGGACAACGCCGGATCAACCCGCGCTTCCAGCGCCGCACTCAGTTTGCCGACGGCCTCTTCAATACTGATCAGATCGGTGGATTTATGCCCGAACTTGGCTGGCAGCATGGTGTCTTCCAGCGTCAGTGCGGCAATCCCGGCACGTTCCAGCTCCACCACCGTACGCATGGCGTTGAAGGCATTGCCATAGCCATGGTCAGCATCAGCAATCACCGGCAGCTCGGCAACGCGGCCAATGCGGGTGGCCTGTTCAACAAATTCACTAAGGGAGATCAGCGCAAAGTCAGGTGCGGCAAGCACCTGCATGGACGCTACGGAACCACCGAGGATCCCCACTTCGAAACCAAGGTCGGAAGCGATGCGGGCAGACATAGGATCAAACACGGAGGCAGTGTAAAAGCACTCCTGGCTTTCCAGCAGCTGACGGAAGCTCAGGCGCAGATCATGATGAGAAGCGTGTTGCATAGGCTGTTCCAGACAGGCCCGGTATCCGGATCGGGTGAACACCGGGCGAATGGGTTTTAGCAGAAGAGTGAACCGGCGCCACCGGCAGAGGCGGCTCCGTTGTGCTTCAGGTGAGTCCACCGGAAGATGTTCAATCAACTGTTAGACTAAAGTCGAAAAGAGTCTAGCAAAACTCGTTCCTTCGTCCCAACACCTATGGCAATAAATTTTAGTAATAAAACGAAAACTCATAGTCCATGCACAGAGTCAGGATCGATTTTATCCAGCCTGCATCAGGAGCATTACAGAATTATGCTGCCGTTCCGCACCAGCGAAACACCCGCTCAGGCCGGCCGCGGGTGCCATAGTTGAGTTCCAGACTCAGTAACTGTTCGGCTTCCAGATATTCCAGATAACGTCGTGCGGTGGTTCTGCCAATGGTCAGCTCGGTCGCAATACGTTCAATGGTAAAGCCTTCATCCGGTGCAGCGCGCAGCAGCTCGGTGACCGCCCTGAGGGTCACCTCATCTATCCCCTTGGGGGTGCCGCGCTGTGGTGCAGGCACCGCGGGCCGCCCGAGCAGCGAATCAATGCTGTGCTGATCCAGCTCCGCCTGCCGCTGCAGGGTGGCCTTGACCTCAACGAAATGTTCGAGGCTCTGGGCGATGCGGGCCAGCCGCAGGGGTTTGACGATGTAGTCGAACACCCCTTCCTGCATGGCGGCCTGAATTACCTCGGTACTGCGACTGGCCGTAATCACTATGACGTCGCACGCCATGCCCTGCTGACGGCAGTAACGCACCAATTCGAGGCCATCGCCATCGGGCAGCGACATGTCGACCAGCAGCAGATCCGGGACTTCGCCCAGCAGCAGGGTGCGGGCTTCAGCCAGACTTTCCGCGACCCCCATCACCTCAAAAGCAGCGCGCTGGCTGACCACACTTTCTACGATGGGGTTAATGCGCCGATCGTCTTCGACGATCATCACCCGAAAGGGATGGGCGGGTGTGCTCATCAGTTGTTCTCCTCAGGTTTGGGCAGGTAGACACTGAACAGGGTGGTCTGCTCCGGTGTGCGCTCCCACACCAGACTGCCCTGATAACGATTGACGATCTCCTTGACCAGATAGAGGCCCACGCCGTGGTCCCCCGCCTGCTGGCTGACGCCGTATTCAAACAGATGGTCAGCCAGTTGCTCATCCACACCTGCACCACTGTCTTCCACTTCCAGAATGATGTGCTTGCCTGCATCACTGATCGACAGGCTGATACGAGCCGGTATGGCGGCATTGGCACGAGCGGCACGCAGGCCATTGTCGAGCAGATTGCCAAGAATGGTGATCAGCTCCACCGACAGGGCATGGGGATATTCCTGCAGGCGGCTCAGGGGGTCGAACTCGAAGGCCACACCCAGCTCACGGGCGCGATTGAATTTGCCGAGAATCAGACCCGCCACCGGGCGGTCGGCAATGGCCGCCATCACCTGCTGTAACAGCGCCTGATAGTCCTCACTCTCAGTGTGAATCAGGGCCAGTGCCTTGTCGGTTTCTCCCATCTGCAGCAGCCCGGCCAGAGAGTTGAGCTTGTTGGCGTACTCGTGAGTCTGCATACGCAGCATGTCACCATACTGGCGCAGATGGCTGATCTGGTGAGACAGCTCATTCACATCCCCCTCCGCACGGAAGGTCATCACCTGCCCCATGGCACGGCCGCGCCAGAGCATCGGCAATACCTTGCTGGAATAGCTTTGCCCGGCTAGGGTAAAGCCCTGCTCGGACAGCCCCTGTGCGTTGTCGCTGAACATCGGCAGCACCAGCGGACAGACGTCAGCCAGAGGCTGGCCGACCAGCTCATCCGGGCTGTAACGGCCCAGTTTCAGACACTGCACGGCGGTCTGGTTGATGGTGAGAATGCGTTGCCCGGCATCGATGGCAAGAATGGCGTCGAAAACGCTCTCCAGTACCAGTGCCTGCTCGGTGAACTTGCGCGCTATCTGCTCCGGCTCCCAGTCCATCAGGGTCTTGCGTAAGCGGCGGTGGATAAACCAGGCCAGCGCGGCAGTGAGACAGCACACCAGCAGCACCAGTGCCACCAGCCACAGCAGCTTGTCGTTGAGCAGCTCTTTAATGGTGGCCTGCAGATAGCCGACCACCACCGCACCGATAATCTGCCCCTGCGCATCCCGCACCGGGGCAAAACTGCGCACGGCGTTACCGAGGGAGCCGGTCGCTTCGGAGTGATACTGTCGCCCCTGTTGCAGCGCGGGCCAGATGTCTTCACCGATAAAGCGCTGGCCGATCAGCTCGGGGCGGGGGTGCGTCAAGCGTCTGGCCTGTTCGTCAGTCACCACAATATACGCGGCGCCGGAGAGCTGGCGCTTGTGCTCGATACTGCGCTGCAACTGTGCGGTGCTCTGCAACTGTGCGGTGCTCTGCACCGTGGATGTGCTCAACGCGGCGATCACTTCCTGATCCTGTGCCAGCACTTCCGCCAGCTGATCACCATGACGGGTCAGGGTATCGAGGTAGTCGACCCGCAGCCCCACCACCAGCAGGGCCGTCAGCAGCAGAGCCTGTACCAGTGACAGGCCGACAGAATACAGCGCGATCTGCTGACGGAGCTTCATCGTGGGAAGAATGCCTGAAGGATGGGAACGCTGATGGTGTGACACGGTCGGGTGTAAATCAAGAGAGTGGCCGCCCGGAGGGTCTCGGCAAACAATGAAAAATAGAGAGGAAGCACAAAGCGACCTCTCCAGAAACTGTGGAGCCAACCGGAGTTGTGCCACAAGAGGAAACTGACTGCGGGCCGAATCAGACCCGCATCACCTACGGCCTGAAAAGCGTGTTTTTAGCCGCCGGCAAACAACTGAATCAGCATGGTCGCCAGCACCAGCATCATCGCCCCACCGATACGGGAGGAAATCTGGGCAAAAGGCATCAGCGTCATACGCCGACTGGTCGCCAGCACCGCTACATCACCGGTGCCGCCCATATTGGCCATGCACAGACCGGCGGTAATACTGGCCTCAATCGCATGGAAGCCCAGCAGATAGCCAATCAGCGCAGAGCCAACCACCGCACCGATAACCGTGACAAACACCAGCACCAGATAAGTCAGGGAGAAGGTGCTGATCAGCTCATCGATATTGGTATAAGCCACGCCGATCCCCACCAGCAGCGCCGGGGTAAAGTTCACTACAACGAACTGGAACCAGTGGGCCGCAGCCAGTTCGTAGCGACGGGGAATCAGCCCCAGCACCTTGATCAGCGCAATACACAGAATCATCAGGGCATAGCTGTGCATGGGGATGAACTTGCTCAGTACCGCACCCAGTACAAACATCGAAGCGCTGAGGAACAGACCAACGCCGAGAAACTGTGGATCAGCCTTCACACTTTCGGTTTCATCAGCAGGCGCAAAGGTGGCACTGCGCATCAGCTGGCCGTTGCCGGTCAGGCCGGGGTAACGTTGCCCCAGACGGTGCAGCAGTCCGGCAGTAACGATGGCAATGGCATTGCCCATGGCCAGCGCCGGGACCATTTTCGACATCAGATCTGCGGCACTGGTATGCATCGGGCCAGACATGATTTCCACCAGCGGCACAGCGCCAGCGCCCATGCCACCGCCCATGATGGGCAGGCCGATCAGAAATACCGCAGCCTTGAAGCCATAGCCCATCAGCATGCCCGCGATCCCTACAAACAGCAGGGCAAAGGCCACGCTGGCGATGATTACCGGGATATAGCGCAGGGCCGCTTTCTTCAGCAGATCGGTACTCATGCCGAACACCGAGCCGGTCACCAGACTGGCGATATAGAAGCCCATAAAACCACCGGACTGCATGAAGTCACTGATGATCTTGCCGGAGCTGGCGGGCAACAACTGATATTCAAAAAGGGCAGCGGCGCCAAAGATACTGACAATGGCACCGCCACCTAAATAGGTGCGAACGACGGGCAGACGATCCCCCAGCGTATTGAGGGCAGTTCCGAGAATAAACATCAACGCCAGAGCGCCAACCATACCGGCAGGCAGGCTGCCTTCGATGCTGGCGAACAGAATGCACGCTGCCATCAGCGCGAACATGATCCAGGGCATGCCGCCCACCTGTCGACCGGGCGCGAGTTTGGATACGAGTGCGTTCATAGCCTCTCCTGTTTTTGGAATTGTTATCTGCTGGAATCGTGACTGAACCGTCCGTGGTGTCTGGTAGAGCGACCAGACACGGTCAGGGGCTCCCTATCCCCCTGCGCAGGGCCGACAAATTAGCAGGAGAGCAGGCTGAGTGCGCGCCGTTGGTGGCTTGGCGCCATAAACGCTTTTATGTCCATTAAATCCACGCCAAACGAGTGGCATAAAATCGGCGCTGACGGGTGGTCATTCCACCGCCCCCGTACAGGCGATGACGCAGTGCTTTTCAGTACCGGATAAGGCTCGCGGCAGATCACGAGCGCGAAGGCGAAGGTCTGCGTTGCAATATTGCATGCAATATACAATTATGGCCGCACTTTTTTGGTTCATCGCGCTTTGCCAACTCTGCTAAGTTGAGCGACAACTGCCTGCGCCATTGATCAGGGTCGGCTAATCGTCATCTTAACCGTCGTTATCCATCATCGCCGCTTGATAGTCAGGGCGCTGATGCCCATGGAACTGAAATTATTCATTTGTCACAGGAGCGTATCTGATGCGGGCGTTATCCCCCCAACAACTGATCAATGGCCAGTGGACCAGCTCAGGTACTGAGGTGTTTTCCGCACTCAACCCGGCGACCCACAATCCGCTACCCGAATCCTTTTTTGAAGCGACCGAAGCCGAGCTGAACAGTGCTGTGGCCGTCGCTGGTGAAGCCTTCGAGATTCTGCAGGAATACGGCTACAGCGAGCGTGCCGCGTTGTTGGACTGCATTGCCGACAAACTGGCAGCCCATCAGGCCGTTATTGTTCAGCGCGCCATGCAGGAAACAGGTCTGCCCGAAGGCCGCCTGAACGGTGAAATGGGCCGCACCTGTCATCAGCTGCGTATGTTTGCCGGCGTCCTGCGTGCCGGCGACTGGCTGCACCTGGCCCTCGATTCGGCATTGCCAGAGCGTCAGCCACCCCGCCCGGATATCCGCCTGATGCCTGTACCGCTGGGGCCAGTGGCCGTGTTTGGTGCCAGTAACTTCCCGCTGGCCTTCTCCACTGCCGGTGGCGACACCGCGTCGGCACTGGCGGCAGGCTGCCCGGTAATCGTCAAGGGGCATCCGGCACATCCCGGCACAGCCGCACTGGTCGCAGAAGTGATTGCCGAAGCCCTGGCCGAAAGCGAAATGCCTGCAGGCTGCTTCGCCCTGTTACAGGGCCGTTCGCCCGCGCTGTCACAGAAACTGGTTGCCCATCCCGGTATCAAGGCCGTCGGCTTTACCGGCTCGCTGAAAGTAGGCCGCCTTCTGTTCGACATTGCCTGTCAGCGGCCAGAGCCCATTCCGTTCTACGGTGAGCTGGGTAGCAGCAACCCGGTATTCCTGCTGAGCCATGCACTGGCTTTGCGCGGTGCGGTTATTGCTCAGGATTTCGTCGCCTCCCTGACGCTGGGCTGTGGCCAGTTCTGTACCAACCCCGGCTTGCTGATTGCGGTAAAAGGCGAGGCTCTGGAGCAGTTGAAAGCACAGCTGCAGGAGCTGATCCCGGCCCAACCCTGGCAAACCATGCTGACCCCTGCCATTGCCGCCAACTACGAGCAGCAGCTGGCCAGCCTGAAACTGCAGCAGGGAGTGGCAGTGCTGGCCGAAGCCCGACCCGGCCACCCCGATCAGTCCCATGGCCATGCCTGCATACTGCACACTTCGGCACGCGACTGGCTGGCTAACCCTCATCTGGAAGAAGAAATCTTTGGCCCCTGCAGCCTGCTGGTGGAGTGCGACAGCCACAAACAGATGCTGCAGGTCGCCCGCCGCCTGAGTGGCCACCTGACGGCGACCCTGCAGGGCGAAACGGCTGACCAGCAGGAAGCGCAGCCACTGGTGCGTATCCTGATGAACCGGGTTGGCCGACTGCTGTACAACGGCTACCCCACAGGCGTGGAAGTGTGTCATGGCATGCAGCATGGCGGCCCTTACCCGGCAGCGACCGACAGTCGCAGCACGTCAGTGGGCGCCAATGCCATCCAGCGGTTTGTGCGCCCGGTGTGTCTGCAGAATCTGCCCGATGGCTTATTGCCTGTGGCCCTGAAGACGAGCAATCCACTCAATACCAGCCGCACGGTGGATGGTCAGCTGAAGGTGACTGACTGATCAACCCGTGACGTCTGGCATCAATCCTGCTTGTTAACAGGCTCAGCGTCCCTCTCCTCCCCGGTCTACCCGTGCAGGCCGGTGGAGCATGGAGTGATGATGCAAATGTGAAGAGATAAAGGTCATCCGCGGTGCAACCCGGGCTGCGGATCATCCACCCAAAGGAGCAGCCGTTTGCCATCACCGGCAAAATGCACGACACTTGCAGCCTGCGCAGCGATGCCAGAGCAACCTGCGAGACAAGAATAAAAGCTGCCGATGAAGTGACGAACGCCCGCCATATGCCCGGTTATCCGACTGACGCGTATCGCGGGTTCGCTATATCCGGCGCAGCAACCGACTGACAACCGATGGTGCCCCCGTGCTGAAGTACGCGCACCCTCTCTGCTACACAAGAGAACTATGGCCAAACCCGTTCCCGTTCATAAAACCCGTACCCAGCTGGTAGCCGAAATCCTGCAGGATCGTATTCTCAGTGGCGATATACCGGCAGGCACCGCGTTACGTCAGGATGCTCTGGCCAAGGAACTGAACGTCAGCCGTATCCCCGTCCGCGAAGCGTTGCTGCTGCTGGAAGCGCAGGGTCTGGTGGAGTTTGAGCCACACAAGGGTGCTACCGTTTCCGAACTGGCGGTTGAACACATTCATGAGCTGTTCAGTCTGCGCGCAGTGCTGGAAAGCCATATTCTGGCCAAAGCCATCCCCAATATGACGGCTGATACCTTCCGTCAGGCAGAAGTCATCCTCACCGCCTTCGACCATGCCCTGAATACCGGCACCCAGATTGAGAGCTGGAGCAGCCTCAATCAGGAGTTTCACGCGACGCTTTACGCGCCAGCCAATCAGCCCCTCTCCATGGAAGTAATTGCCAGCCTGAATATGCGCAGTGACCGTTATATTCGCCTGCAACTGGTGCTCACCGAAGGCATCGTCAAAGCCGAGCGGGAACACCAGCGCCTGCTGGAACTGTGCCGTGAGGGCAACATCGAAGAAGCCGTCAGCCTGCTGCAGCGCCATATTATCGAAGCTGGCGAAGCCATCGAGTTTCTGCTGCGCAAGTAAGCCTCCCCTGCTGTTCTGCCCCACCGGTCACATCGCAGCAGGTCTGCGGTGTGAACACCCAGCAGGCTCGTAACCTGCCTTTCTCAGCGCCTCAGAACAAGGCTACCTCCGCCTGCCATAACAGCGCTGACCGGGCGTAACGGGTACGCTCAGACCACCCGGGCAAATAGAAACAATTTGATAAACTGCTTACACTTCGTGGTCGGATGGTCTAGTCTATTGCGCTGGATTTGTGGCACTCCACCAGACAAGTAAGGTAAGGAAATGCATACGGCGTTCAGATTCGCCATCGGTTTAGTACTCATCATGGTCAGCGGTCTCAGTCAGGCCACTGACAAGCTGTTCCAGCCTACCGACAGTTTCACCCGCTTTTACCGGGACCTCAGTCAGGCCATCGAGAAACAGGACAGAGAAGCGGTCATGGCGCTGGTTGCCGATAATTTCCGCTATGAACGCGATCCTGATGGCATCTTCAGCAAACAGAGCAGTGGCAAAGACAATTTTGCCCGGGTCTTCCTGCCCTCACCGGTGCCTGAAGGCTACAAGAAGCAAATCTGGCAAAACCTGCGTTCCAGTGTGACTCCCCGCCTGCTGTTCTCCACACAGTGGGGGGTCTGCCCGGCGCCGCTGCCAGCACTGGAAGATATTCGCGCCCATACCGATCTGCATTATCTGGCCAGCATCGACAAGGGCAATGTACGGCTGCGCGCTGCGCCCAGTCTGCAGTCAGCGGTACTGGACGAGGTCAGCAATGCCGATGTGATGGTGGTGGGTTCCGACAGCGGTGAGCCGCTGGCACTGTCACCCAAGGCCAATATTCTGACCTCGGCACCCGATCTCTGGCTGAAGGTGCAGTTCAACCACCTCAATGAAGCCTACGTGCATTCCTCACTGGTGAGCTTCTGGGAGCTGCCGCGTTTCTGCTTCGCACAGGAGAAAGGCGAATGGCGTCTGGCGGCGTTTGTGAATGGCCAGCGCTCCCAGTAACAGCATGAAAGTGAACGTGGAGTGATCTGAGCACAAGGCACCCCTCGCAAAACAACAAGGTCAGCACCCGGCTGACCTTTTTGCTTCTGGTATTGAACGTTTGCTAACTACGCCCGGTTACGCAGCACGTGTGCAAAAGGGCCGGCAGCCAGAATAATCACAGCCACCACGCCCAGTGCCAGTGCCAGTCCCATCAGCTCCGACAGAAAGCCAATCAGCGGCGGCCCCGCCAGAAAACCGGTGTAGCCCGAGGTTGCAACTGCGGCAATGCCATTACCTGCCGACATGCCCGGCACCCGGCCTGCCGCACTGAACACCAGCGGCACGATATTGGCCAGCCCAATCCCCACACAGGCAAAACCCACCATGGCCAGCAACGGCTCAGCAAACAGCAGACCCATCACCAGCCCTGCTGAGGCAATCACGGCACTGCAGCGCATCAGGTTGACCGGACCAAGACGGCGGGTCCAGTAATCCCCCGACAACCGCCCCGCAGCCATGGCAACGGAGAACGCGGCAAACCCCATGGCCGCGGTACTGGCACTGGTGCCCAGCACGGAGCTGAGATACACCCCGGTCCAGTCCGCCATCGCACCTTCCGCCATCAGCGCACCGAAGGCGAGCAGTCCCAGTGCCAGTACCGGTTTGCTGGGCAGGGAAAAGGTATGGCCCCCCGCCGCTTCCGGCGCATTGTGCAGGAAGTAGCGAAACGCCAGCAGGCAAAGAACAGCGATCAGAACAATCATCAGGGTGATATGCAGCTGCGAGGACACGCCCAGTGCCAGCAGGCCGCCACCAATCAAAGCGCCGGTAAGGCCGCCCAGACTGAAGAAGCCGTGAAAGGAAGACATGATGGCCCGGCCGAAATCCTTCTCTACCCGCACCGCCTCGGCATTCATGGAAACATCCATCCCGCTGCTACAGGCACCGAACACAAACAGGGCCGCCGCCAGCTGGGCGAAACTCTCGGCATGGGTGGGCAGATAAAGAGCAAGGCAGAACGCCAGCGAACTGATGCTGCACACCCGCTTGCCACCTACCTTGCCGGTCAGCCAGCCACAGAGCGGCATGGCACTGATGGCGCCGATGGCCATAAAGAACAGCGCCAGCCCCAGCTCACCATCACTAAGACCGATGCGCTGCTGTACCAGCGGAATATGCGGCACCCAGGAGGAGAAAATCACTCCACAGGCAAAAAAGACAAAAGCGACGGCAACACGGGCACGGCGCACGGCCGGATCGACTCCGGCGGCGAAATGGGCGGATAACTGCGACACGATGAACCTCTCCACGACGGGAAAGTGCGGGTTTATGGCATGAAGGTGCCACTCTAGTGTCAGACCCGCTCAGGTTCAAGGCATGGCGTTGCGACTTACCAGCGTACTTTGCCCAGCAACATGTCCCTGAACATCACAAAGTCGCCAAACAGGCTCCACAGTGGATAGGTAAAGGTCGCCGGGCGGTTTTTCTCGAAAAAGAAATGCCCCAGCCAGGCGAAGCTATAACCTGCCAGCGGCACCAGCCACAGCCAGCCCCACTGCTGACTGAACAGGCAGTAGCCCAGCAGCATCAGTACACAGCTGGTGCCCGCAAAATGCAGACGACGACACACCGGATCAGCGTGCTGGCTGAGATAGAACGGGTAAAAATCAGTAAAACGCTGGAAACGGTCGGCACGCTGATGGAGCTGATTCATAGTATTGTTTTCCCGAGCAGCGCTCCCTGCCTGCATTCAAGTGACTGATATGCCTTCAGTACAGTATCGACAGCCATCTATTCATACAACAAGCAGTGAACGTCAGCGCTGATCAGCTGCTAGACCTTTGGTCTCAAAGCGAAACGTATCCTTTGCAGGCTAGAATGACGGGAGATCGGTCTGCGCCCTGATTGACAGCAATGCCTGCGACGCTTCCCCTGCTGATCGACAACAATAACAACCGCCTGAGGAGAGAGTGCGTGGCTTACTCCACCCAAGCCTGGAAAGTGGTTTTCGCCGGGATCTGTAGTCTGATCCTCACTGTCGGTCTGGCCCGCTTCGCCTACACGCCGATGCTGGCCGTCATGCGTGACCAGACCTGGCTGACCGAAGTGGCCGGGGGCTGGCTGGCGACCTTCAACTACGCGGGCTATATGTCCGGTGCCCTGCTGGCCGCCACCATCAAACGCCTCGATATCAAGTTTCAGCTTTACCGTCTGGGGTTGCTGGCCGCCCTGCTCAGCACCGCCGCCATGGGCATGACCGACAATGTGATTGCCTGGGGCATTCTGCGCTATATCAGCGGCATGAGCAGTGTTGCTGGCTTGCTGATCAGCTCCGGGCTGGTACTGAACTGGCTGCTGCAACACAACCAGCGTCTGGAACTGGGGATTCACTTTGCTGGCATGGGGCTGGGCATTGTGGTGTCCGGGCTGGCTGTGGCGGCCCTGCTGCCACTGCTGCAGTGGGGCGAGCTTTGGCTGGCACTGGGTGTGCTGGGCATTCTGTTCTTCATTCCAGCGTGGAGCTGGATGCCGATGCCGGTCACGCTGGACAGCCGCCAGCAACAGCAGCAGTCGCCACCGCCTGAACGACGCTGGATGCTGCTGATGATCGCCAGCTACTTCTGTGCCGGATTTGGCTATGTGATCAGCGCGACCTTTATAGTCGAGATGGTGGAGCAACCCTCTGCTCAGGCTGGCAGTGGCAGCCTGATCTGGATTGTCGTCGGACTGGCGGCGGCGCCCGCCTGCTTTATCTGGGATCAGCTCAACCGCCGTCTGGGGGATATTCCTACCCTGATGCTGGCCTATCTGCTGCAGATCATTTCCATCATGCTGCCGGTTTTCAGCCAGTCACTGCCCGCCTACCTGCTCTGCGCCGTCCTCTATGGCGTCACCTTCATGGGAATTGTCAGCCTGACCCTGACCCTGATTGGCCGCTGTTACCCCGCCAATCCGGCCAAGGCCATGGCCCGTCTGACCCTCAGTTATGGCGCTGCGCAGATTATCGCGCCGGCCATCACCGGCTATATTGCTTCGGCAACCGGTCAGTACAGTGGTGCGCTATGGATGGCCGCCGCAATGATGACTCTCGGCATCGGCCTGCTGGTGATGCTGCACCGGCTGCAGCCAGCGCGAAGAGGTTCCAGCATCGTGCGCACCAGCCAGTGAACGGCTCCGGTGCCGGTGTTCAGTCGCCGTAGGCCGCGCGAATACGCAGGAAGTCGTCGATGTTGGCCATAAACACCTGCACCAGCGCCGGGTCGAAGTGCTTGCCGGATTGTTCCTGAATAAACGCCAGCGCATCGGCTGTTGACCAGGCTGGCTTATAGCAACGCTCACTGCACAGCGCATCGAAAACGTCAGCCAGAGCGACAATACGGCCAAAGATATGAATATCTTCGCCTTGCTTACCCACCGGATAGCCCGACCCGTCCCACTTTTCATGATGCTCATGAGCAATGATGGCAGCCGCATGCAAAATCGGCCGCTGAGACTGGCTGAGCAGGCTGTGACCAAGGAATGCATGGGTCTGCATGATCTCCCTTTCTTCATGATTATGGCGACCAGGTTTGTGCAGGATATGGTCAGGGATGCCGATCTTGCCCAGATCATGCAGAGGTGCGGCATAGCGCAGGATACTGGCCTCTTCCTCTGACATCCCGCTCAGGGTGGCCAGCAGATAGCAGAACTCCGCCACTCGTTTGACGTGGTTGCCGGTTTCATGGCTGCGGGTCTCCACAGTTTCACCGAGCAGGTAGACAATCTCCCGCTGCGTCTCCTCAACCTCGCTGTTCAGCCGCACATTGTCGAAAGCGATAGCAACGTTATGGATAAACAGATCCAGCAGATGACGATCCATCTGGTCAATAGGCTTGCCACCTTCGAGGAACAGCACTAGTGAACGCTCAAAGTTATTGCAGCACAGCAGCACCGCGCCCTCGTCGGTAAAGATGTGATGATTACGGGCGATGGCTTCACGGATAAGGCCGCGTTCGGCAGGGGCAAGGATGTCATCAGTGCTCATGCCTGACAGATGGTTATAGCCATCACTGGCCACCAGCACCTGCAAATCCAGCCCTTCGGTGCGAGCGGCAAAATGACGGCGCCGCTCCAGCAGCAAACCCTTGTCCATTTTCACCAGCGCAATCAGCTGCTCAATCACGCCATCCAGCAGCGGAATCAGTGACTGGCGCTGGAAAATATCGGCGGAAGCCTGAATCACCTGGGTCAGACCACGGCGGTTGGCCTCAATGGTCATGATGTCGCGATAACCGCGCAGACTGGTGTGCATCAGGGTTGACAGCTTCTGCGCCGTCAGTTCCGTCTTGGCCTTGTAGTCGTTGATATCGTAATTGACGATCACCCGATGCTCAGGTGCCTGTCCGGGCTGCCCGGTACGCAGCACCAGCCGCATGTGCTGGTTATCAAGGTCATTGCGAATGAAATCCACCAGCGTCAGGCCGGCATCATCGCTTTCCATCACCACATCCAGTAGCGCCACAGCAATCTCCTGATGGCGATTATTCAGCAGCAGGCGCGCTTCAGTACCTGTATAAGCGCTGATAAAGTTGAGCCCGCGCCCGTCAAACTGAAAGTCCTGCAGGGCCAGCCGGGTAATGCGGTGAACCTCGGCCTCATCGTCGACGATCAGCACATACCAGGGCTGACGGCCAGGCCCTTCTTCAGCCCGCTCGGGGGCAAACAGATCATCAGACATCCACAGTTGCTCCTGCGTCAGACATGCCCAGTTCAGGTACATGCATAATAAAACTTAGCCCCTGACCTTCCTCGCTGCTAGCCTGAATCCTCCCTTTCAGGCTCTGGGTCACCAGGTTATACACCAGATGCAGCCCCAGTCCCGTACCCCCTTCCAGCCTGCGTGTGGTAAAAAAGGGTTCAAACAGTTTGGCCAGTACCTCGGCAGAGACGCCCCGGCCGTTATCCCTGAAGAGGATGCGCAAACCACGCTCGTCGCGCTCCACCTCAATCTCGATCAGCCTGTCCTGCTGGCTGTCAGCAAAGGCGTGATAGATGGTATTCATGATCAGATTAGTCAGTATCTGCGCCATCGCCCCGGGATAGGTAGTCCAGCGCAGCTGCTTGTCACCCTTTAAGTGAACCTTGACGTCATGCTTTTTCAGCTGCGGGCGCAGGGTCAGCAATACCTCATCGATATAGTCGAGCAGCAGCACCTCACGCCGCTCCAGCGTCGACTGATCCACCGCCATGCGCTTGAAACTCTGTACCAGCTCGGCGGCGCGCTGCAGATTGCCCTTGAGAATCTGCACACTTTCCCCCGCCAGCTCAAAGAAACGTTCCAGATCAGTGCGGGTCATGGTGCCCTGTCGATAGGCACTGACCAGATTCTGCAATTTCTCATCCAGCAGTGACTCACTGGTGACAGCGATGCCCAGCGGCGTATTGATCTCATGGGCCACCCCGGCCACCAGCCCACCCAGCGATGACATCTTCTCCGCCTCCACCAGCTGCGACTGCATATCACGCAGGGAATTAAGGCTGCTCTGCAGATCCGTACGCGACTGTTCCAGTGCAGTATTACTGTGGGCCAGCTGCTCGTTGCTCCGTTCCAGTGCCAGCGTGCGGGAGCGCACGATCAGATCCAGGTTGCGGTTCAGCTCCGACAGGCGCTCATTGGTTTCGGACAGCTCCTCGGTGCGGCGATCCACCAGATGGTTGAGATAGCGGCTGAGAATCAGCAGCGCCAGCAGCAGCCCCACCCCGGCCAGACTCATGAACATCACCGAGTTGCGGCGCTGCTTGTCGACGAAGGATGTGTTGAAATAGCGATCCAGCGCTTCGTAATAGAGCGATGCACGATCAGCCCGCAACCGCAGCAACTCGCGCTCAAAGGCAGGCTTCAGCGCCGCGCTCTGGCGACTCAGGGCAAAACTGCGTGGCTCCGGGCTGAGCATCAGCGGTGACGACTTGAGGTGATAGAAGCCTGCCCGATAATCACCGAACAGATGAGAAAACAGGATGCCATCCACCTGATGGCTGAGCAGCGCCTTGATCATCGACTCATTGGTGGGGAAGTTAGACCAGGTGACGCCCAGACCTACACTATTGAACTGCGATTCCGCCAGCCCCCCCAGCCAGTCAGAATCCAGCCGGGCCAGCCGTCGTTCACTCAGATCCGTCAGCGACTGCACATCTTTGGCATCGGGCGCACTGTAGATCACCCCCCAGTCATCCACCAGCGGCGTATCCACCACGGCGACACCGCTGCTTACCAGCGTTGGCTGACGCACCAGCACACCGGGCAGCACATCAATCTCACCGTGGTTGAGATGATAGGTCAGCTCGTACAGGCTGCCTTCACGAAATGACAGTTTCCAGCCATGACGGTCGGCAATTTCGCGCAAGACCTCCACAGCAAAGCCGGTGGCCTTACCGTCTTCCATGGACAGCAGCGGCGGGAAATCATAGACACCCACCACCAGCCGTCGCTCCGGCGCCGCCACACCCGACAAGGCCGCACCGAGGGCAATAATGAAGGCCAGCAAGTGCGCCAGCGACCACCCGCCATGCCGACCGCCGCTGCGACGCCATCTGCTCAACCAGAAGGATTTCAGGCCTGACGCCATAACACCTTTCCGTCCGTTATCAAGGAGCTATTCATTACACAGACCATCACCAAGAGGGTCATGGGTTACCAGAAGAACCCGCTGCTGGAAATGTATATCGGCAAGTGAATATAAGTGGTGAACCCCGGTCAATGCAGTTCCATGCCAAACATCGTACAGAAGACGCAGCACATATCCCGTATTCCAACCATCCTTATTCTGGCCTTATTTCTGCATGTGAGGATAGTGCCAACAATGGCAAACGGGCAATCCGCAGTCATGCCATCCGGTTTTGCAGCAGCTCAAACTGTCACGCCAGCCCGTTAGACTGAGTGGCAGGCACACAATGCGACGGTGCCGGACAAACCCGGGATGACAGGCTGATTTTGTAGACAAGGAAATGACGATGAACACCGAACGGGCAGAAGCCCTGCGCCACCGTATGCATGAAGGTGCTGACTCACTGGGCAATCTGCTGGTGGAAGGCTTTCACTACCTCGCCCTGTTTGCCATCGGCGGCGTCACGGCCTGGGCCGCCATCGCCGAGTTTCTGCTGATTCTGGCCAAGAATCACATCAGCGTGGATGACGTCCTGCTGCTGTTTATTTATCTGGAGCTTGGCGCCATGGTGGGCATCTACTTCAAGACCAATCACATGCCGGTGCGTTTTCTTATCTACGTCGCCATCACCGCCCTGACCCGTCTGCTGATCGCCGACATTTCCCATCACAGTGAACCCGACATGGGTATCGTCTACATCACTGGTGCCATTCTGCTGCTGGCCTTCGCCAATCTGGTGGTGCGCTATGCCTCGTCGCGCTACCCCTCGGTCGAAAACAGCAATATGCGCAGCAAACTGGCCAGTAACAGGGGAGAAACTGCAACCGCTCCGGCGCCGCAGCCCGCGCAGGAAGTGCACTATTCCTGACAGTGACGCCTGACAATGACGGCTCTGGCCCTATTGCGCTGGCTGTTCAGCACAGCCAGCGGCTATCCAGTGCATTGATATCATCGCAGCCCATCAGTTGCAGGTTGCGCTTCAGCTCTTCTGCCAGCAGGTCCAGCACACGGCCTGCCCCCGCCTCCCCAGCTGTAGCCACGCCGTATAGTGTGGCGCGGGCACTCAGTACAGCATCCGCCCCCAGCGCCAGTGCCTTGACGATATCCGTACCGCGGCGGATACCACTGTCAAACAGCACGGTGGTGCGCCCGGCAACTGCCGGTGCAATACGCTGCAGAGCGCGAATGGCACTGAGGGAGCCATCAAGCTGACGTCCGCCATGATTGGTGACCACAATACCGTCCATACCCAGCGCGACGGCCTGCAGGGCATCCTCTTCGTGCAGAATGCCCTTGAGTACCAGCTTGCCCTGCCAGCGCTGGCGCAGCCGCGCCAGCTTGTCCCAGCTGAACTGCGTATCCATTTGCTCACTGACAAACTTCATCGAGCCCAGCGCATTGCGCTCCGCCGGTGGAATATAGGGTGCCAGATTACCCAGCACCGGCATGCCACCGGGGTACAGCACCCGTTTCATCCAGCCGGGATGTAGCAGCACATCCAGCTTGTTGCGCAGGCTCAGCTGCCGGGGCCGGGCAAAGCTGCGCCGGTCCCACTCACGGTTACCGAGGATGGAGGCATCCGTGGTCACCACCAGCACCTCACAACCGGCCCGTTCCGCCCGCAGCAGCAGGTCTTCCTGCATCTCGGCCGCTTTCATCGGATACAACTGAAACCAGAAATCCAGCTCAGGCGCCGCCTGACGGACGGCTTCAATGGTGGCGTTGGAGACTGTACTGAGGGTAAAAGGCAGACGGCGCCGGGCCGCTGCTCTGGCCAGCGCCAGATCAGCATCGGGCCACAGCATGCCGTTATAACCGCTGGGGCCGATACCGATGGGCAGCGGACGGGCTTTGCCCAGCAGGGTCACTTCCCGCTTCGGTTCGGCACAGGGCCGCAGGGTATGGGCCTGCAAGCCGATAGCCTGCAGATCGCTGACGTTGCGACTCAGGGTCAGTTCATCCTCTGCGCCACCGGCCAGGTACTCCCAGGCAAAATGAGGTAGCCGCGCCCGCGCAGCCGCCGCCATCTCTGCCACACTGTGAATCCGCTGCAGGTCGTGCCCCCGGTAGTAGCGCCGCATAGTTCATCCCTGTTATCTGCATCAGCCAGCGCACACCGGCAGGTGGTGCCAGGGTGTGCACGGCGAAGGTAGGAAGGTGCTCACCCAAGGGTGAGCAGGTGCAAGGAAGGTAATAGATCCCGGCCGCAGACGCACTTCAACCTTTGGCGACACACTGCTGCGTCTGCCCCAGACAGTGATAGGCACGGTTGAAATAGACCAGCCCGTGATCCGTACCGCTCAGGCGAATATCTGCGATCTGGCAATAGAACACCGTGTGCGAGCCAATCTCATGGATATCACTGATGCGGCAGTCGAAATTGACCAGCGCCTCATCCAGTGCCGGTGCACCGGTTTCCAGCGTACTCCAGCCGTGGCTGGCAAAGCGTTCATCACTGGTCATGTCACGGTTGGCGAAATCGCCTGACAGTCCCTGATGGGCACCGGTCAGCACGTTGACGCACAGCACCTTGTTGGCCTTGAAGTGGGCGTTGGCGTAGGAACTGCGGTTCATACAGACCAGCAGCGTCGGCGGGTTGTCGGTAACACTGCATACAGCCGATGCCGTAAAACCAAAGCGCCCTGCCTCACCGTCAGTGGTGATGACGGAGACCGCACCGCCCAGCAGGGCCATGCCATTACGAAATTGTTGTGAGTCGATCATGGTCACTCTCCTGCTTCAGATATCCAGCACCAGCCGCGGGCTTCTCGCCCGCGAACAGCACAGGGTCATTTGGTCGTTATCGGCCTTTTCATCATCGGTCAGATAAACATCCCGGTGGTCAGGCTCCCCTTCCAGCACATCACACAGGCAGCTGCCGCAGACGCCCTGCTCGCAGGACACCTTGACCCTGATACCGACCTCAGCCAGCGCCTCAACGATGGTCTGATCGCCAGCCACGGTCAGGGTCTTGCCACTGCGCTCGGCCACCACTTCGAAGCTGTCACCATGGCTGTCGACCTCAACCTGAAAGAATTCACGATGAATCTGGCTGTCGGCCAGACCACGCTGCTGCCCGGCACTGATCACCGCGTCCATGAAGCTGACCGGGCCACAGACATAAAGATGGGTACGCTCTGCTGCGACACCGGCCAGCAGCTGCGGCAGGTCCAGACGCGCACCGCCATGCTCGGCGGTAAAGTGCAGCCGTACCTGTGCGGCAAACGGGCTGTGCAGCAGATCTTCGACAAAGGCACTGCTCTGTCGGGAGCGGCCACAGTAATACAGCTCGAACGACTGCCCGGCACGATGCAGGGCATAGGCCATGGCGATCATCGGCGTAATGCCGATGCCTGCGCCGATCAGCAGCGAATGGCCTGCATTGCTGGCCAGCGGGAACAGGTTGCGCGGCGTACTGATCTGCACTTCGCTGCTTTCCTGCAGGGCGTGAGCAGCCACCGAACCACCGCGTGACTGCGGATCACGCAGCACCCCCAGACGATAAGCGCTGGTATCGGCCGGATCACCACAGAGGGAATACTGGCGTACCAGCCCTTCCCCCAGATGCAAATCAATATGGGCACCCGCTTCAAAGGCAGGCAGTGGCTGCCCGTTCGGGTCGACCAGCTCCAGCGCGATCACCGCCTCACCGTGCTGCTCACGACGACGCACCACAACCTTAAGTAAATCAGACATCACTTCAGACATATCAGCACCTTTGCCGACGGTAATGACTCACGCAGGCGCGTGAGTCGGCTGCTAACGCATAAACAGGCCACCATTCACATCCCAGGTTGTCCCGGTGGTGAAATAAGCTTCCGGGCGGGCCAGCTGCACCACCACATCACCGATAAAGTCGGCATCACCCAGTCGTCCGGCCGGGATGGCATTGAGCAGTGCAGGCAAACGTTCAGCACTGACCAGCTCCCTGACCATCGGTGAATCAACAGGCCCCGGCGCCACGGCATTGACCGTCACCCCGCCTTTAGCCAGCTCCTTGGCAAAAACCTTGGTCAGGGTCAGGATGCCGCCCTTGGACGCTGCGTAATGTGCACCGGTAGAGGTGCCGCCATTCTGTCCGGCCAGCGAAGCCATATTGATGATGCGGCCATAGCCCTGCTCCGCCATGTAGCCACCGATGACCTGACAGCCGGCGAACACGCTGCCAAGGTTGATGCTGACCACCTCGTTGAACTCCTGCAGGTCAATCTCCATGACCGGTGTGGCACGGGTGACGGCGGCATTGTTGACCAGCACCTGCAGGCTGCCCCAGTGCTCAAGCACCGCGTTCAGTGCCGCGACAAAATCGTCCTTGCGCGCCACATTGAGGGCCAGCGCCAGTACCTGTTCACCACTGGCATCCAGCTCCTGTGCGGTACGGGCGGCCGCAGCGCCGTCGATATCGGTGATCACCACACGATAGCCTGCCTGCAGCAGACGGCGGGCAATGTGCCGGCCAACGCCACGGGCCGCGCCGGTTACCAGGGCAATCTGTTGCTCTGAAGGGTTCATACGGGGCTCCTTGAGCGGGTAAAAATAAGCAGATGGCTTACTGTCAAAAAATAAAGCTGACCGTACGCAGGAACCCTTCCGCATGCAGCAGACGGACAACCTTGCGCTCGATGCGGAAACCGCCTTCGACCGGCAACAGGTGATACTCCATATCCGCCGGATAGGTAATCAGCTTGCCGTGACGCAGCTCGTTGAGCGTCATGGCACAGCGGGCGATCACCAGTTCCTCGCCCGCCTCCAGCAGGCGAATCCGCGACACCATGCGCACGGTGTTACCGGCCGCATCGGCAGACACCGACTCGCCGCTTTCCAGCCGCGCCACCCGCATGCGGCGCATGTCTGCATCGTCCAGCGCCAGATTCAGCGTATTGAGGTAATCGGTTTCGTGGATGTCGGTCGGCACGATATACAGGCCAGCGGCGGACCACAGGCCGAGCCAGTCCTGATATTCCTTGTGATCGAGCAGGTCGGCCTCGTACCAGATAAACTCGGCGACCTTGTTCAGCAGTTCAGTGTTGGATGTCATCGTTGCTTACTCCTCAGCCGCCGCCATCATCTTCTTGTACTGGCGATACGCACCGCGCATGCCGGTCTCCGAACAGACTGCTCCGGCCACGTTGCCATCGGCAGACTGACGCAATTTGCCCATGCCCCGGTTAACCAGAATCCAGCCATCGGTGCCAGCCAGTGAACCTTTCTGCACCCGCTCCCAGGCTTCGCCATCATCCGGCGTGCCGAACCCCATCGGGCCCTGAAAGTGCTCATGCAGACGCATGCGTTTGCGGTTGAATGGCAACGGTGCACCCTCACCGCCCAGCGCCACATGCTGTATTTCCGTTTCATTGACCGAGACCGGACGCAGGACGCGGAAGAACGCCATGGAGCAGGACACATTGGGGAACAGGTTGAGGTTGAAGCCGGTGCCGTGAGCGGCCCGTACCAGACGTTTCACCTCCTCCTCGCTGCGGCCTTCTTCGCGCAGCGCCACCGCCAGCTCACTGAAACGCTCGGGGATGGGCTGATCGAGATCGGCCTCCAGATCAATCAGCTCAGGAATCATCACCATCACACTGTGACCGTTGCCGAGGTCTTCGACGAAGCCGTCACCGTGCAGGAAGTCAAAAATGTCCGCCGTGGCATCATCCAGCGATGACACAAAAGACTTGTGAATAATCGGGAAGTGATAAGCGTCGGTGGTGTTCTCCAACTGGATTTTCCAGTTGCCGGGGAAGTTGAAGCGATGCTCACCCAGCACCTTCACCGGGTAACCACCGCCCTGTTTCATAAACAGATCAATCCACTTTTTCGCCCCGCCAAGGAAGCTCTCCAGCGGCTCGATGTCGTCACGGAAGGTCGCGAACACCATGCCGCGATAGGACTCATGACGCAGACGCATCAACGGCAGCTCGGCCTTGTCCAGCACGCCTTCGTACTCTTCGGGCTTGGGCAGGGCGCGCAGCTCGCCATCCAGCGCATACCCCCAGCCGTGGTAGGGGCAGGTGAAGCTTTTGGTCTTGCCCTTGCGCCCTTCACAGACCGTGGCGCCCCGGTGGCGACAGCGGTTCTGTAGAACGTGCAGGTTCATTTTGCGGTCACGGCTGAGAATCACCGGCTGACGCCCCACCCAGGCCGTCTTGTAGCTACCAGCCTCAGGCACTTCGCTTTCATGGCCAATAAACACCCAGGTGTGGTTGAAGACTTTGTCCAGCTCCTGCTCGAAAATGGCCGGGTCAGAATACAGCGCCTTGTGCACCCGCCCTTCTTCCACCATGTCAGCCGCCTTGAGGCTGACGTTGTGCAGTTTGATCAATTCACTCATCGTTACGCTCTCACAGTCTAATCGCTGTACCCGGCCAGCCCCGCTGACCGGACCGGCAGGTCACTTGGGTACGGGCAGAGGGACCGGGTTGTCCCAGGGGCTGTTTACTGGCCGGTTGAAGCGGCTGGTGGTACAGAAATGGGCAATCAGCCAGCGCTCCTGCTGACGGCGGAAATGCACCTCCAGCAAGGCACTGCTGAGCTGTGACCGGCCATCAGCGAAGGTCGCGGTCTGCAGCAGCACCCAGCGGCCACGTGCACTGTCTGAACGATCAGAAAGGTCAGAACCGCCAGAACCGCCAGCGCTGTCTACCTCGATCCACTCGGAGGTCAGAAAGTGCACATTGAGGGCAAAGTGCGCCGGAGGCCGGGTATATTTTGCGAACATCGCCGCCACTGCCGCCTTGCCTTCACAGCGCCCGAAGGTACCGGCATAGCGCTTGCCCTTGCCTTCCCACACCGCATCCTCGGTGAACAGCGCCAGCAGAGGGGCGAGGTCGAAACCTTCATCAAGCTCATCGCACAGCTGCATGTACTGGTGCAGGCAGGCACTGACCGCCTGCGCAGCCTGCAGGCGATCCACCTGCAGCGTCAGCTGCGCCACCTGCTGTTGCAGCGTCACCACGTCATCGGTCGTCATTGCCCTGCTTTCCTCTGTCTGACTCAGGCACGCTGCACGATCAGTTCGCGGCCCACCCGGGCTTCCACCTTGGCGTACCGCCACAGTTTGTAGGTGCCATCGCCCACTGCGGTGGTGCGAAACAGATTGCAGGCGGCATGAACGGTGTCGATGTCAGCAACATCCGCCAGCAGATAGGTCGTCCACGGCCAGCCATCGGACGGGCCCACCATGCTCTGGTCGTCATCCATATTGCCGAGCACACCGATACCGGCCATGTCGTGAATGCCATTCCACATTTCGCCAAACGCAGCCCATACCTCCAGCTGCTCAGCGCGTGGTGCATCGAAGAAGTTCTGGTTGATGCCCATGCAGAACAGCACGCGCAGGGGTTTCTTGTCGGTCATAGTCAGTCTCCAGCGAAAACAGTCGGTTGAATCAGGATGCGGGCTTGCAGCACGATCTTTCTGACCTCGTTATCAGAGAGATCCGGGCTCAGAGATAGCCGGGTAAGGGCGGCTGCCCAAAAAACATCGCTCCCGCGTTCTGGTAAGTGATGTCTCCCATAAAGGCATGCTGTGTGATCACCAGGGTGTCGTTGACGAAGCGTGACAATGGGCTGTCACGATAGACGCCTGTCATGCCCGACAGCATCTGCACCGAACGGGCGACTTCGGCGGCCACCCGTACCGCATGGGTGGAGGACAGCCGCAGCAGGTTGATCTGCTCTGCCGGTACCTCATCACCGCTCAGCAGCGAGGCCCAGGCCGCATCAATGGCGTCGTAAAAGAAGGCGCGTGCCGAGCGCAATTCGGCTTCGGCTCTGGCGATTTCCACCTGAGAAATAGGACGCTGGCCAAGGTTGGGCGCGCCGGTGACTGACACCCGGCCACCGGCCATGGCCTGCAGTT
Source organism: Pokkaliibacter plantistimulans (assembly GCF_003194385.1). Classification (GTDB taxonomy): domain Bacteria; phylum Pseudomonadota; class Gammaproteobacteria; order Pseudomonadales; family Balneatricaceae; genus Pokkaliibacter; species Pokkaliibacter plantistimulans. The sequence continues at coordinate 31 of NZ_LAPT01000038.1, read as the reverse complement.
CATCCAGTGCCGCCCGCGCCACCCCCAGCCC
>NZ_LAPT01000037.1 GCF_003194385.1 Pokkaliibacter plantistimulans | reverse complement strand
CCTCGATAACGTTTTTCAACGACCTGATAAGCGCCGACCGGATCCACTCGCATCAGATCTTGATGTGGTATTTCTGCAGACGATAGCGCAGGGTTTCGCGCGTGGTCCCCAGGGCTCTGGCCGTGGCCACCACATTATTGCCATGCCGAGTCAGTGCCGTTTCGATGATGTGCTTCTCCATTTCATCCAGCGCCATACTGCCATCCAGCGGCAGCACCAGGGCATCTCCCTGAACCTCTGCCTTCATCACCGGCACTGGCTCTGCTTCATGGCTTTTGCCGAGCTGCAGCCACTCCAGCGGAAAACGCTCATCTTCGGCCAGCAGCACGCATCGTTCCACGACATTGCGCAACTCACGCACGTTGCCCGGCCAGTGATGCTGACGCAGTCGTTGCCAGACCTCGGGCGGTATATGCCGCACCCGGCGATTCGCCTTGAGATTGAACTCATGCACCAGCGGCCAGACCAGATCCTGAATATCGTCCAGACGTTCCCGCAATGCAGGCAGCTCCAGCTGAAAGACACTCAGGCGATGATACAAGTCTTCGCGGAAGGAGCCCTGCTCAACCCGCTGCTGCAGATTGCGATGGGTGGCCGCAATGATCTGCACATCCACCTGAATTTCCTGCTCGCCGCCCAAACGCCGAATGCGCTTGTCTTCGATGGCCTTCAGCAGTTTGGCCTGCAGCTCGATGTCCATCTCGCCCAGTTCATCGAGGAACAACGTGCCACCACTGGCCTGCTCCAGCAGACCACGGCGACGCCCCTTGGCACCGGTAAAAGCACCGGCTTCATGGCCGAACAATTCAGATTCCAGCAGCTCCTTGGGCAACGCCGCACAGTTGATCTCTACCATCGGCCCGTCACGATGCAAGCCACCCTGATGCAGAATACGTGCAACCAGCCCCTTGCCTGTCCCGGTCTCACCGGTAATGGCCAGCGCACTGAACGGCACGGTCAGTAATCGCTGCAGCAACGCCCGCACCCGCTCAGCAGCCTCACTGCGACCGACGAAGGCATCCACCCCCTGCCCAACGCTACTGCTCATCAGCTCCACCCGTCGCTGCGCACGGGCGCTGCGGGCAGCCCCCTGCACCACCAGATCCAGACGCCCCAGATCACAGGGTTTTTCCAGGAAATCGAAGGCCCCCAGCCTCAACGCCTGCACCGAGTCAGGAATCGAGCCGTAGCCCGTCAGGAAGATCCACTCCTGCGGCCGCTGCGCTTTGCGCACCTCTTCCAGCAGGCTCAGGGCGTTACCATCGCCAAGGCTCATATCAGACAGCACTACCAGCGGATCCAGCTGTTGCTCAAGCAACCAATGACGCGCCTCAGCCAGACTGGAGCACAAACACACTTCCCAGTCCTGACGCTGAAAATGGCGACGCAGCTCGGCGCCCAGCAACGATTCATCTTCGAGGATCAGTATGGTATCGGCCATCTAGGTCTCCTTTAGCCTGCCTGCTCGCGGTAATCTCCGGCCTCACCGACACGAAAGCGCAGCGACACCAGAGCCCCGCCTTCTGCCCGGTTCGCGACCTGCAACTCGCCGCCCATGTCCTGCATAAAACGCCGGACCATCGCCAGCCCCAGACCGGTCCCGCCTTCGCGGAAGCTGACAAAGGTACGAATCCCCCCGCTCAACAGTGCAGCGGGGAAGCCAGGGCCGTCGTCGGCCACCGTCAGCGTCACGTGATCGGCATCTTCGGTGGCGTCGAGCACGATCTGCCCTACCTGATGATCCAGGCTCTGCGCCGCGTTCAGAATCAGGTTGAGAATGGCCTGATGCAACCGACCCTCGGCCAGCTGCACACGGATATGCTCGGGAATGTTGTTATGGATATGGACGTGTTCAGGAATCTGGTAGCGCACCAGTGCGACAATTTCTTCGATACTGCGATGTAACTGACAGCGACACAGCGGCTCCGGCTGCTGTCGCGTCTGCGCCAGCAGCGTATTGAGCTGCTTTGACATCCGATCCAGTGCGCCGATGGCCAGGGTCAGGCGCTCAGTCTGATCCCCTTCGTCCAGCTCGGCACGCAGGTTGGAGAGGGTCAGGGAAATGCCCGCCAGCGGGTTACGCAACTCATGCGCCAGACTGGCCCCCAGTTCACCCACTGCTGCCAGGCGCTCTGCCGTGGCCAGTTCACGCTGATGCAGCAGCAACGTCCGGCTGGCCTGCTCCACTTCATTCTGCAGCAGCTGATTGCGGCTGATATGTTCCTGCTCCAGCTCTGCAAGGCGCGCTACCATGGTGTTGTAGTGCCGGAACAGTGTCTGCAGCAGCGGGTCCACATCTTCGGTGGACATAGGCCGGTAACCTTCATCGGTTAGCGCCGTCATCAGCAGACCCAGCTGTTCAAGAGGCTGCCAGATGCGTTTACGCATCAGGAACAGCAGCCCGATACCCAGCGAAGGGAACAGCCCCAGCGCGAGGGCAGACAACCAGGCCTCCTGCCATGCTGACGCCCGCACATGCCGCAGCAGATTCTGGTGGGCGGCATGCTCTTCATCAGACAGGGTAAACAGCAGCTCCTGCAACTGCTGCAGCCGCTGGTGGTCATTGAGATCGGCGTTGTTCAGCACCTGCCGCACATTGCGCAGATGATCGTTGGAGTCGAGATCGATAAAGCCGTTCATGTCATACAGACGTTTGACGTCCGCCTGCAACAGCCCCCAGGGCAGCGGGCTGACTTCAGCCAGCACCAGACGCTGCAAATGCTGCTCAGTGGTCTGCAGCTGCACCAGCACTTCCAGGTGATCTTCGACGGGTTGGAGATTTTCCAGTGTGCGCCAGGACTTGGCCAGCAATAGCCCCAGAGCCAATAACAACAGTACCGTGACCAGCAGCACTGGCCACAATACTGAGCGAAGAAAGACAGAACGCAGCATCTCATGCCTCGGCTTTGACAAAGGAACACCGGCCAGACGGACGACCGACGGCGTGTTGCAGACAGATGAGGGCACCAGCACCCGGCATGGGAGAAGCGCTGGCTGGGTAGCTCGTCTGACAATAAGGCAGACGCGAAATATTCTAGCCGCTTTTTAGCGGCAACGCGTTGTCAAATACGGGAAGGGTAAACGAAAAGAAGGAGCACAAATAAAAACAGCCGCCCTGAGGCAGCTGTCTTTACGAATCCAATCAGAAGAAGCCAGAGCTTACTTGATTTTGGCTTCTTTGTAGTTCACATGCTGACGAACAACGGGATCAAACTTTTTGATCTCCATTTTCTCAGGCATGGTGCGCTTGTTCTTGGTAGTGGTATAGAAGTGACCAGTACCAGCGCTTGAAACGAGCTTGATCTTCTCACGAACACCTTTAGCCATGATCTATCCCCTTACACTTTCTCGCCGCGAGCGCGGATTTCGGTCAGAACTGCATCGATACCTTTCTTATCGATGACACGCATACCTTTAGAAGATACACGCAGGCGTACAAAACGCTGTTCGCTTTCTACCCAGAAACGATGGTAGTGCAGGTTAGGCATGAAGCGACGCTTGGTCTTGATGTTAGAGTGAGAAACGTGGTTACCAACAGCTGGACGCTTACCGGTAACTTGGCAAACTTTAGACATTATCTATACCTTAATTTGCTTGTTGTCCAAACATTATCGGCTGCTACCGAGTCCCTTGCGGGTCAACCCAGGCCCAGCCTCAGGCGGAGCACCCCAACCATTCAGGGGCAAAATCCCGTACCACAGGTACAAGCGGGCGGCATTATACCCCTCACCCCTGCCAATAGCAAGAAAACTGCTCACTTTTTACTCGCCCAGCGTGTTTCTGAGCCATCTCAACCCCAATCAAAACACCCCTGCGTCCGTGCTAAGTAACGTGCTGACGAGCACCGAATTCATGTCAAATATTGGTAATACCAATAATTTAAAATAGTGATTCTTATCTATAAAAAGCCTAAAAACGCCATTTATTGGTCTTACCATTTTACAAAATTCAACCTTTGTCTATTTAACAAGCAGTTTGACTTTGCGTATGGTGCTGCTCATACGCGAACCATTGAGGCCGGAGTGGCTTTCCAGCCGTCACTGCCGCAGAGGCTCGTCGTGGATACTCCCTGTCATAGGTCTGCACACTTTTGACAGTTCAATAAAAATAAACCGCCTGGCGCAATGACTGCCTTTCGTTGCCGACAACGTTGCTCCGTGATGCAACGGCAGCCTTACCAGGCACAACAGGAAAAGACTATGCAACCATCCATCCAAGCACTCTTGGCGGTGTTGCCCATCGCCACTGCAGGCTTTCTGCTGGTGGGCCTGAACTGGCCAGCACGACGCGCTATGCCTCTCGTTTTTTTGCTAACGGCTGCCATCGCCTGGCTGGGCTGGGACATGACTCCCCTGCGTATTGCGGCCTCCAGCCTGCAGGGTCTGGTCGTGACGGCCTCGGTTCTGTGGATCATCTTTGGCGCCATTCTGCTGCTGAAAGCGCTGCAGTACTCCGGCGCCATCCGTACCATTCGCTCCGGCTTTGCTGATGTCAGCCCTGACCGCCGGGTACAGGCCATCATCATCGCCTGGCTGTTTGGCTGCTTTATCGAAGGAGCCAGTGGTTTCGGTACACCTGCAGCCATCGCCGCTCCCTTGCTGGTAGCGCTGGGCTTCCCCGCACTGGCAGCAGTCATGATCGGCATGATGATCCAGAGTACGCCGGTTTCCTTTGGTGCGGTCGGTACCCCGATCGTCATTGGCGTCACCGCGGGCCTGAAGAACGACAGCATCGAGCAGCAGTTGCTGGCGGATGGCAGCAGCTGGGCGCAGTTCCTGCAACAGATCACTGACCATGTGGCTATCCTCCATGGCGTGGTCGGCACCCTGATGCCGCTGTTGATGGTGGTGATGATGACCCGTTTCTTCGGTGCCAACCGCAGCTGGAAAGAAGGGCTGGAAATCCTGCCATTCGCCCTGTTTGCCGGACTGTCCTTCACCGTGCCCTACATGCTGACCGGGCTGTTTCTTGGCCCTGAATTCCCCAGCATTATCGGAGCCCTGGTCGGTATGGCCATCGTTGTACCCGCCGCCAAACGCGGCTTCCTGCAACCCAAAACGACATGGGACTTCCCGCCACGCAGCGAATGGCTGGCAGACTGGAGCAGCAAACTGAGCAACGGCAATGGCAACGGACACCATGATGACAGTCATCTGGCGGGCATGAGCCTGTTACGTGCCTGGACGCCCTACCTGCTGGTGGCGCTGCTGCTGGTGCTGACCCGTATTCCTGCTCTGGAACTCGGAGCACTGACCAAAAGCCTGAGTTTTGGCTGGAAAAACATTCTTGACCAGCAGGGCATCAGCGCCAGTATCGAGCCACTTTATCTGCCCGGCGGACTGATGGTGATTGTCGTCGCCATCACCTTCTTCCTGCATCGGATGCAGAGCGCCGCACTGGCCCGCGCCACCCGTGAAGCCAGCCGTGTATTGCTGGGAGCGGGTTTTGTACTGGTCTTCACCATTCCGATGGTGCGTATCATGATCAACTCCGGCGTCAACGGCATGCAGCTGGCCAGTATGCCCATTGCGCTGGCCCACTATGTGGCCGACTCGGTGGGTAATATCTATCCCTTCTTTGATGCCTGGATCGGCGCACTCGGTGCCTTTATCGCCGGCAGTAACACCGTATCCAACATGATGCTGTCGCAGTTCCAGTACGGTGTGGCCGAGTCACTCAGCTTGTCTGCGGTGGTGATGGTTGCCATGCAGGCGGTGGGCGCGGCGGCCGGGAATATGATCGCCATCCACAACGTGGTCGCCGCTTCGGCCACGGTCGGTCTGCTCGGTCAGGAAGGACAGACTCTGCGTCGTACCATCCTGCCGACCCTGTACTACCTGATTGCTACCGGTCTGCTGGGCATGCTGATGCTCTAGGAGCCCAGCGCAGACGCTGTTCCTGAATAACGCAAAGCCCCGCGGTGCATGGCACCGCGGGGCTTTGCTTTTGTGTCCGGTCATTCGGCAACGCGACTCAGCGCACTCTTTGCAGCGATCTCAGTTTCTTTAGATAGAAAGTGCGCTGCCAGAACCGGTTCGCAAAATCGTGCACACGGCCAGTCAATGATCAGATACTGACCAGCCCCTGACGGATGGCATAGATCACCAGATTAGGGATGTCCTTGATATTCAGCCGCTCCATCATCTGCAGACGATGCGCCTCGACCGTCTTGGGGCTGATCCCCAGCCTCCAGGCGATTTCCTTGGTACTCAGTCCCTGTGCGATAAAGATCAGGATTTCCTGCTGGCGCGGCGTCAGTGACGGCGGAATGGTCTCACTACCATTGCCATATAGGGGTTGCAGCACCTCTTCCGTTACCCCTGCACTCAGGTAGAGATCACCGTTGACCACCTTCTGCAGCGCCAGCTCCAGCTCGACACTGGCCGCCTCTTTGGGCAGATAACCGCGGGCACCGGCACGAATGGCACCGACGACAAAGTCCCGCGAGGTATACATGGACAGAATGATGACCCAGGGCCTGCCGATAATGCGCTCACTTTCCAGCGACTTCAGGACATCCAGCCCACTACCGTCCTTTAATGCCAGATCCAGCAGCAGAATGTCGGGCTGGTGCAACGCCAGTAGCTGGCGAGCTTCGGCCACCGAGCTGCCCTCGGCCCTGACAGTAAAACCCGGTAATTCTTCGATCAGTACCCGGATGCCCGCCCTGACCAGCGCATGGTCATCAATCAGCACGATGGAATAATCGCCACTACTCATACTGCCCCCTTATGCATGGGGAGAGTGACGTGCAGACGGGTACCCAGCCCGGGGCTGGTGACAATTTGCAGTTCGCCGCCCAGCAAAGCCGCTCGTTCGGACATGCTGATCAGGCCCAGTCCGGCCTGGTGGTGAGGGCTGGCGTGGCCCTGGAGGTTGGAATTGTTGTTCGCGTTAATATCAAAACCTCTGCCATCGTCTTCAATATCAAGAGAAATATGATTGCCCCGGTGTTGCAGGCGCACCTCCACCACCTGGGCCTGTGCATGCTTGATGATGTTATTTAATGCCTCCTGCACGATGCGGAACAGGGCCACCTGAATGTGATCCGACAGCCCCAGCAGCGTGGCAGCCACATACAGACTGGAGCGCTCAGGTAACTGGCCGCGCAGGCGGTCCATGTGCCACTGCAGGGCAGCCTGCAAGCCCAGCGTATCCAGCTGCGGGGGGCGCAGCATCAGTGACATGTCGCGGATCTGCTGCACACAGCGGTCGGCAATATCTACCAGCTGCGGCCAGTCGACCGGCTTGTCCTGACGGCGAGAGGCCATCTGTAAGTGGATCTTCAGGGCCGTCAGGTTCTGCCCCACTTCGTCATGCAGCTCACGCGACATGGCCTTGCGTTCCTGCTCCTGAATTTCCAGCATTTTGCCGGACAGATACTTGAGCCGGTGATTGGCATCCGTCAGCCGGGTACGGAGCGCCTTGGCCTCGCTGATATCACGGACAATCATCTGAATGGCGGGTTTGCCGTCCACCAGCGTCGGTGTACTGGCGATCTCGGCATCAAACTCAGTGCCGTCCAGTCGCCGCAACCGGCGTTCCATATAGCAGCCGTCATTGGGCAGTACCTGCTCCACCGGCACGGACTGCTCACGGATAAAGGTCCACAGTGGCAGGCCCATCACCGTTGCGCTACTGCGACCACAGAGAATCTGCTGTGCAGCAGGATTGGCAAACAGAATGTAATCATGCTGCTGGATCAGCACCCCATCAGGCAGGTAGTCAATCAGTTGCCGGTAGCGCCGCTCGCGCTCCTGAATGGCTTCCCGTGCCTGCTGAAAGGCGGTCATATCCTGCACGATGCGCAGAGTACTGGGCGTTTCCTGCAGTTGCAATGGCACTTCCCACAGGCGGATGGGCACATCGCGCCGGGCCAGCGCCAGCACCCGCAGGCTATCGGGCTGGTTCTCGTCACCTGTCAGGCGCTCGCCCAGCAGTTGTTGCCCGGACAGGCAGGCAAACTGATCTACGTCTACTTCATACAAGGTCAACGCCGCCTTATTGACGGCCAGTAGCCGCTCCTGCTGCTGCAGCCACATAGGCAGTGGATGGCTATAGAACAGCTGCAGCAGCTCACGCTGCCCCTGCAGGATCTTGTCCAGACACTGGGCCAGCCGCGTCATCCCCAGATACAGCAGCGCAGTCAGGGTCAGCCCGGCCAGCACCACAAACAAGCTGTGCTGTGCGGTCGACAGGGCATCCGGCAGCAGCCATTCCTGTACCAGTAACAGCAGGATCAGCAGCCCACCGCCAAGCCAGGGCAGCCAGCGCACCCCGCAACGACTGCGTCGCACATAATGCAACTGACGCTGCAGCAGCATTTCTAGCTTATCTGATGGTTCTCGGTAGGGCATGGAAGCCTCGTTTTTGCGCCCCCAACACGAAAAGGGCAACCTGGGGAATGACATCCTGTGACCGATGTCCTGAGCAGCCTCCCTTCCAGTACTCGCCTGTCCTGTTTCTGCAGGCAAACAGCCCATAAACATATAGATTCGTCACGACAAAACTATCCGCGTAACGCTGACGCTTTATAAGGAATTTCCTTAATCCTTACGGGGCAATCGCTTATCGTGTAGCACCTTGTTTATCGTCATCATACGGAGTTATTTTTTGGGCGGCGCGACCGGTTGGAGCTACCTTGCACACCACTGACAACTTCCCCTCTCTGCAGGCCTGCATAGAGCATCAACTGACACAACAGCAACCGGCCAGCCAATCCCGCGTCCTTCTCAGCCTGAATATCGCTCTGGTCGCCGTCGGCATGCTCCTGCTGTACCTGCTGCACAGCCCGCTGCCGCCGGTAACGCGCCTGTTTTCAGCCAGCCTTATTGTAATGTCACCGCTGCTGCCACGCCGCTGGTTTGTGCTGGCCCTGACGTTATTGCTGGTCAGCGTGCTGCTGCCGCAGACCAGTATTGAGGCGTTCAACGCGACCGTAATGCTGACCATTCTGCTAGGCGTCAGCCGCTATCTGCACGGGCTGCTGCAGCAACGCTATATGGCCAGCCAGCTTGATGACTGGCGCAACCATGGCCAGCCCCTGCTGCAGACACTGATGCAGTCCCATCGCGGTGACGTCAAACTACTGGATGAAGAAGGACGGCTGCATTTTGTCGACACCGTCAGTCTGCAACGGCTGGGCGCCAGTCATCAACAGGAGGTACTGGGGCGCCCCTGGTGGTCATTCTGGCCAGACAGCTGGCAGGCTACTATTCAGCAGTATCTGCAGCAGGCCGGCCCGACGCCGACCCGTATCCAGGCTCAGCGCAGCGATGCACAGGGTGTGATGCAACAGTGGCATGGCTGGATCATGCGCCTCCGCTTCAGCCACCGTCACTGGTATCTGGTGGTCACCGACAAACTGGCGCCACTGGCCTGTGATCATCTGGACAACCCGCCCTGCCTGGCATTTGACGAATTGCAGGAAGGCATTCTGCTACTTGGCGCTGACGGCACGGTGGTACGCAGCAATGCGGCGGCCAATGCCCTGTTCGCTCAGCCTGCAGCACTGACGCAATACAGTCTGTGGCAGCTGCTGCCCGATCTGCTTGCTCATCCGGAGTACAGTACCCTGCTGCATTGCCTGCAGCAGGGGCAGGGCAATTGCCAGCTGCAGCTGAACAGCCAGCAGGCCAGACTGCAGCTGCGTCTCTGTACCGACGGCCCACACCGCCGCCTGTATCTGCTGCCATGGAATGACAGCCAGGCCCTGCAGCAGCAACTGCAGTGCAGCGAGCAGCGTCTGTCACGGCTGGAACAGGCCTGTCGGGCCGGGACCTGGCAGCTGGATGCTCAGGGCCTGCTTACCCTGTCGGCCCATGCCGTCCAGCTGCTTGGTTGTCGCCAGCAGCAGGGCGACGTCAAGCAGATGCTGGCAGCGGTCGCCGAAGCCGACCGCCTGCCGCTGCTCAGCACCCTGCGCGATGCGCTTAACGGCCAGACAGGGCAGTTTGACTGCCGCTTCCGCCTGCAACGCCAGCAGGGCGAAGACGTCGTCATTATCCTGCGCGGCTGGAGCAACAAAAGCACCAACCAGCGCTGTGTCGAAGGCACATTGCACTGTGCCACCCCTACAGCGGTCACTCCGCAGCCTCCCTCTCAGCTGGCACAGCAGATTCTGGAGGTGCTGGATGAACAGCTCTGCCTGCTCGACTGCCGCGGCAATGTGGTCCTCACCAACAACCGCTGGGACGAAACCTCCCTGCTCTTCCCCACCACCAGCCACTGGCAGGGGCTCAATCTCCTCACCCTTTGCGAACAGGCGGGTAACGAAGGTGACAAAGCAACACGTGATCTGGCCGCCGGTATGCGTGCCGTCATGTCGGGGCGTATCCCTTATTACCTGCACAAGCAGCAGTCACAGCTCAACGGCAACAGCTACTGGCACTGGGCCAAGGTCACAGCGCTGACATGGCAGCAGGAGCGTTACCTGCTGCTGGCGCTGGAAGACTTTACCGAGCTGCAGACCATTCTCGACGCCCATCAGAAAAGTGAATGGCGCTTCCGTCAGGTGGTGGAGAAAGTCGCCCGCGCATTCTGGATTTTCGATGTCGACAGCCAGCGTTTCGACTACTACAGCCCGGCCTTCCAGCAACTGATGGGCATCCACCAGCATCATCCGGAAGCCCATACCAAGGTCTGGAACCAATGGCTGCATCCGCAGGACAAAGCCTACGTGATGCAGCAGCTACAGCAGCTGTTCAGCGGTCAGGCACAGGGCGACAACCCGCAGGAAGTGGTACTGGAGTACCGCCTGCTGACGGCCGAACAGGAAGTGCGCTGGCTGCATGCCCGCCATTATCTGGTGGAAAAGGACAGAGGTCAGGATGCCGCACCGCTGGAAGAGCACAGCAGCGGCCTGCAGGTCGTCGCCGTGATCGAGGACATCACCGAAAGCCGGCGCCAGCAGGAAAGTGTGCGCAAACTGTCGTACTTCGACCATCTGACCGGCCTCAGTAACCGCACCAGCTTCCACAGCCAGTTGCAGCAGTATGTCAGCCAGCAGCAACAGCCTTTCTACCTGTTCCAGCTCGGCCTCGACCGGTTCAAGAAAATTAACGACAGCCTCGGCCACGAATGCGGTGATCAGCTGCTGTATCAGCTGGCCCAGCGGCTGCAGCTGACCCTGGGCAAGGATGCGCCACTGGCGCGACTGGGGGGCGATGAGTTCGCCTTTATCCTGCGCCCGGAACAGGTCGGCAACGATCTCAGCCTCTATGCCAGCACCCTGCTCAACTATGTCAGCACCCCCTGCACCATCGACGGCAACGAGGTGTTCATCACGGCCAGTCTGGGCGTGGTGTACTTCCCTGATGACGGCAGCAGTTCCACCCAGCTGCTCAGCAATGTCGATCTGGCCATGCAGCTGGCCAAGGAACAGGGCAACGGCCGTCTGTTCCGTTATGAATCGGCGCTGGACAACAAGGCCCAGCTGCTGGCCAGTATCCGCTTACAGGGCGAGCTGCGCCGGGCCCTGCGTCTGCGCGAGTTCACCCTGTTCTATCAGCCCAAGCAGGTGCTGGAAAACGGTGAGATCAGTGGTGTAGAAGCGCTGTTGCGCTGGCAGCACCCGGAACGCGGACTGGTGTCGCCCGCCGACTTTATACCCTTGCTGGAAGACAGCGGTCTGATCGTACAGGTGGGTTACTGGGCGCTGGAACAGGCCTGTCAGGATCTGGCCAAGATCGGTGCCGAACAGCACGGCGCGCTGACCGTGGCGGTCAACGTCTCCAGCCGACAGCTGCAGGATGAAGAGTTCGTCGGCTATATCGACCGGCTGCTGCAGCGCTATCCGCACGCACAGGGGCGGCTGGAGATCGAGATCACCGAGTCGGTCATGATGCGCCAGCCCATGGAAAACATTGCCGCCCTGCAGGCATTGCAACTGAAAGGGGTCAGTATCGCGCTGGATGACTTTGGCACCGGTTACTCCAGCCTCAGTTACCTCAAACAGCTGCCGGTCTCCACCCTGAAGATTGACCGTGGTTTTATTACCGATGTGCACGAGCAGGCCGACAGCCGCAAGATTGTCCGCGCCATCGTGCAGATGGGCCATGCCATGGAGCTGTCCATTGTGGCCGAAGGGGTGGAAGTCAACGAACAGGCACGCATTCTGCGCCATCTGGGCTGTGATCAGATTCAGGGATTCGGACTGGCACGGCCGATGCCGCTGCTAAGCCTGACCCAGTGGCTGGACAACTATCAGCCGGTAGCAGTCAGCCCCGACCTGTAGTGAAAAAGCCACTGCATCGTGCGGGGAAGGTGCGATGCAGTGGTCACACATCCTACTGAAAAGCCTTACTAACCGTGCTGGCTGGACTTCAGCCAGAACTGCTGGGCCAGCTGATGCAGCGCACTGCTCAGCCCAGCCACATAGTTGGCATTGCAGCGATTACTCTCGCTGCTGCTGACATTACTGTCGGCCGCGGCACGCATGTTCAGAATGCTGCGGTTAATATCCTCACTGACAATGCCCTGCTGCTCGACAGCGGTGGCGATCTGCAGATTCATGGCGGAAATCTCGCTCATGCCCTGCCCGATACTCGACAACGCCGCCGCTGCTTCCTGCGCCATGCTGACGGACGCACTGGCCTGCTCACCACTGCGACTCATGGCCAGCACTGCCTGCTGTGCCCCCTGCTGCAGTGAGCCGATCATCTGCTGAATTTCTTCGGTCGATTGCTGGGTACGGTAGGCCAGGGCACGCACTTCATCGGCTACCACCGAGAAACCACGGCCATGCTCACCGGCCCGCGCGGCTTCAATAGCAGCATTCAGCGCCAGCAGATTGGTCTGCTCAGCAATGCCACGGATCACTTCCAGCACTCTGGAGATCTGCTGGCTATGGCTATCCAGTTCCTGCACCACACCGGCGGCCCGTGCAATCTCGCCACACAGCGAGCCGATGGCTTCGCTGGTGGTACTGACCAGTTGCTGGCCACGGCGGGTATCCACATCAATCTGACTGGCCGCCACCGAAGCGCTCTGGGCATTGCCTGCCACCTGCTGAATGCTGACTGACATCTCCGTGACGGCAGTGGCGACCTGATCCGCTTCGCCCTGCTGGCTTAGAGTCACGGTTTTGCAGTGATCAATCTGCTCCACCAGACTGTCGGTGCAGCCCCCCAGCCGCTGCGCGGCATCACCAATGCGACCGATCACGCCACCGGTCTCGGCCTGCAACATGCGCATGGCAAACTCGATGCTGCCCCATTCATCGGCGCGGCCAGTGTAGAGCAGCTGGCTCAGCGGGTTGTCAGCCACCTTGCGGGCACGCTGCAGCAGGGTGGTCAGTGGTGCCAGCTGCCACAGCACGACGCCGCTCACCAGCAGCGCCAGCGTCACGGCCAGTGCCAGACTGCCGGGCAGCGCCGTATGCAGCCAGCCGACCGCGGCACCGGCCGCTGCCAGTAACAGCACCCAGATCAGCAGACAGAGACGTGTTGCGACCCCAAGCCTGGGCAACCGCCAGACCAGCGGTGTATGCCCGGCACGCAGCCGGGCATACAGGGCTTCGGCCTGATCGACCTGATGGTTGCTGGGTCGGGTCCGCACCGACTGATACTCGGTGATCTTGCCGTCACGGGTGATAGGTGTGACATAGGCACTGACCCAGTAGTGGTCGCCGTTCTTACAGCGGTTCTTGACCAGCCCCATCCACGAATTGCCTGCCTGCAGCGTCGCCCACATATGCCTGAAGGCCGCCGGGGGCATGTCCGGGTGACGCACCATATTGTGCGGCTGCCCCAGCAGCTCCTCCTCAGTGAAACCACTAATGGCGATGAAGTCCTGATTGACGTAGGTGATACGGCTCTGACTGTCGGTAGTCGACAGGATATTGGCGTTGGCCGGCAGCTCCAGCTGACGGCCAGTGACTGGCTGGTTGTTACGCATGGTGATGACCCCGTTCGCTCATTCTTCGCTGGTCAGCACGGCTTACGGCCCGCTGATCAGACAAGTCACAATATGACTTTCGTGACTATGAATTATAAAGAATGGATAAAAAGGGTGGTGCCAGCACCAGACTATATGCTGACACCCTAATATGAGCTGAAATTCGACACACCAGAGGACATACGGGCTGCGACTGACTGACTACTCACTATTCAACCAAAGTAGAAGCACTACTCCACCACCGGCCGGTGCAGGGTACGGTAATCCCGTGGGGTCGATTCCAGATGCTTGCGGAACACCGAGTAGAGGTAGTGAATCGAGGGGTAACCACACAGACCGGCGATTTCGGCAATCGGCAGGTCCGTCGCCGCCAGCAGATGCTGCGCCTGATGCAGTTTGGCAAAGTGAATCTCGTTGTGTACCGACTGGCCACGCTCATCGCGGAAGCGTTTCTCCAGATTGGAGCGGGACACACCGACGTAATCCAGCACCTGCTCCACCTTGATCCCTTTGCAGGCATTAAGACGGATATAGTGCATGGCCTGAATCACATAAGGGTCTTTCAGCGCCTTGAAATCCGTCGACTGACGCTCGAAGACGGCAGTGGGCGCGATCAGTTTGCGCACCCTGCCGGGGTGGCGGCCACGCAGGGCACCGTGCAGCAGCTTGGCCGCCTGATAACCCATGGCCCTGCAGCCCTGTCCCACCGAACTGAGCGGCACCCGGGTGAGATAGCGGGTCAGGTCTTCGTTGTCGATACCCACCACCGCCAGCCGGTCAGGCACCAGAATATTCAGATGCTCGCACACCTGCAGAATATGCCGGGCGCGGGCATCGGTGACGGCGATGATGCCGACCGGTGCCGGCAGCTGCTGCAACCAGTCGGCCAGACGGTTCATGTCGTACTGCCAGGTTTCCGGGTTGGTTTCCTGCCCCCGATAGACCGCGCCCTGATAGCCATCACTGGCCAGTACATGCACAAAGGCCCGCTCTCGCTCATGAGCCCAGCGCTTCCATGAGTTCTCCGGCAGGCCATAAAAGGCAAAATGTTCCAGCCCTTTGCTCTTGAGGTGCTGGTAAGCCATCTGCACCAGAGCATAGTTGTCGGTCGCCACATAGGGCACCTCCGGATAATCGGCATCGTCCATGTAGGAGCCACCGACGCCGATCACCGGCACATGCAAATCCGCCAGCGCAGCAGCAATGGCCGGGTCGTCGAAATCGGCGATGATGCCATCGCCCATCCACTCCCGTACATGCTGGATGCGACAGAGAAAGTCCTCTTCCAGAAAGATGTCCCAGTCACACTGGGAGGCCTGCAGGTATTCACCGATTCCCTGAATGACCTGCCGGTCATAGACCTTGTTGGCATTGAACAGCAGGGTGATGCGGTACTTCTTCTCGAACATGCGCCGATCAATCTTGTTGTTATTCATGGCCTATAAGGGTAGCAGGCAGGGATTAAAGTGGAAGCGGGCAGCCAGCGGGCAAGCCGGCCACTCAGCGCAGGGACAACACCGTGTTCAGCACATGCTCACGCTCTTCTGCGCGTGGCGCTGTCCATCCAGACCGCCAGCAGCAGAATGGCGCCCTTGACGATGTACTGCCAGAAGGTCGGAACATCCATCATGCTCATGCCGTTGTCGAGGCTGGACATGATCAGCGCTCCCAGCACCGCCCGATAGATACTGCCGACACCACCTGCCAGGCTGGTGCCACCAATCACGCAGGCGGCGATGGCATCCAGCTCGGCAAAGTTACCCGCCGAGGGGGATCCGGCACCAAGGCGCGAGCAGAGAATCAGCGCGGCCACGCCCACCAGCACTCCGTTGAGGGCAAACACCGTCAGCTTGGTACGGGCCACATCGATACCCGACAGACGACTGGCATCGAGGTTGCCGCCGATGGCGTAGACATGCCGGCCAAACAGGGTCTTGCGGGCCACAAAGCCACCGGCCAGCATCAGCACAATCAGCAGCAACACCGGCGTGGGTACGCCCCGGTAGCTGTTGAGCAGCAGCACGCCTGCCAGCACCAGTAGCAGCACAGCGCCGACCTGCATCATCTCGCGGCTGATCGCAGGTGTCGGCAGCTGTAGCTGCTGCCGCAGGCCGCGCTGGTAGCGACGCCAGCCCAGTATCACCAGCGCCGCCACCGCCAGCACCGCGACACTGGCTGCATCCGGCAGATAACTCTGGCCAATCAGCCCCATGGTGTTGGAGGTGGGTGCCACGGTGGAGCCTTCGGTGATGCCGATAAGAATGCCGCGGAAGGCCAACATGCCCGCCAGCGTGACAATAAAGGACGGCACCTTGCGGTAGGCCACCCACCAGCCGTTCCACAGCCCCAGCAGCAAACCTGCCGCCAGCGTCAGCACAATGGTGAACGGCAGGGGCCAGCCAAACCAGACATCGAGAATGGCGGCGATGCCTCCCAGCAGGCCCATCATTGAGCCGACCGACAGATCGATTTCAGCACTGACGATGACGAACACCATACCGATGGCGAGAATGCCGGTGATGGCCGTCTGACGCAGCAGATTGGAGACATTGCGGGCACTCAGGTAACTGCCATCGGTGGTGATGCTGAACACCACGGCAATCAGCAGCAGCGCCAGTACCATCACCAGCAGCTGCAGATGGCGCTGCAGCAGGCTCCGCAGTGTGGGTCTCATGGTCGCTGCCGGCACAGCGGCAGACCCCAGATTCAGGGTGACGTGTGGTTTATCCAGCATGGCTGGCCTCCTCCTGTCGCAGGGCACAGCCCATGATCGCTTCCTGGGTCAGCCCGTCATTGGGCAGATCCCCCTTCAACTGACCGTTATGCATGACCAGCACCCGGTCACTGATACCCAGCACCTCGGGCAGTTCCGACGACACCATCAGAATGGCGATGCCTTGTCGCGCCAGCTCGTAGATCAGTTTGTAGATTTCATACTTGGCGCCGACGTCGATACCGCGGGTCGGTTCATCGAGAATCAGAATGCGTGGATGCAGCATCAGGCAGCGGGCCAGAATGGCCTTCTGCTGGTTACCGCCACTGAGCTGACTGATCGGCAGACTGGCCGCCGCCGTCTTGACCCGCAAACGGCGAATGCCGTCATTAATAGCGACGGTTTCGCTGGCCTCACACAGCAGACCGTGGCGGCGCAGGGTGGGCAATGCCGCCAGGGTGATGTTGTCGCCCACCCCGAGAATCGGCACGATGCCATGGCGCTTGCGGTCTTCCGGCACCATGACAATGCCCTGCGCCAGCGCCTGCCGGTTGTCCCTGAACTGCAGCGCCTGCCCCCTGAGACGCAGCGGACACTGATAACGCCCTTCATAACTGGCAAACAGGCATTCCATCAGCTCCGTACGGCCAGACCCTACCAGCCCGGCGATGCCGACAATCTCCCCTTCACGCACGCTGAAGCTGACGTTCTGCACCCGCTGCACACCGGGCCGCTGACGATCCCAGGCGGTGACCGGCCCCACTTCCAGCACCACGTCACCAATGGCGTGCGGCTCACGGGGGAACAGCTGGCGAATCTCCCGTCCCACCATCAGGGTGACGATATCGTCACTGCTGAGCTGTCGCGCCTCGCGGGTAGCGATGTGTACGCCATCACGAATCACGCAGATAAGATCCGAGATGGCCTTCACTTCGCTGAGCTTGTGGGAAATGAAGATGCAGCTGACGCCCTGTTGCCGCAGCTCACCGATCAGCCCCAGCAGCAGCTGGGCCTCGCGCTCCGTCAGTGGTGCGGTGGGTTCATCGAGAATCAGCAGCCGCGCTTCCTTACCCAGCGCCTTGGCGATTTCCACCAGCTGCTGCTGCCCGACGCCGAGATCAGCCACCAGCGTGTCGGGGTCGATATCCAGATGGACCCGCTGCAGCAGCTGGCAGGCCCGCTGATACATACGCGCCTCATTGAGCACACCGTGCTGATGAGGCTCACAGCCCAGAAACAGGTTGTCCTGAATGCTGAGCTGCTTCACCAGCGTCAGCTCCTGATGAATCATCACCACGCCCAGCGCTTCCATATCGCGAAGGCCACGGGCGCGGATCCGTTCACCGGCCAGCCAGATTTCTCCTTCATAGTCGCCACTCGGATAGACGCCACTGAGAATCTTCATCAGGGTCGACTTGCCCGAGCCGTTCTCGCCACAGAGCGACAGCACCTCCCCGGTCTGCAACTGCAGATCGATGCCATCCAGCGCCTTCACCTGACCAAAAGTCTTGTTGATACGGCGCATTTCCAGCAAAGCCATAGCACACCTCTTTTACCCAGCCGGTTGGATGTCATGGAACGCAGACCAACCCTTAAAGGGCGGTCTGTCTGTTACCTCAAAGCGCGGATTACTGGGCCAGAGCGGCCTGACTGACGAAACCATCAGCGACAACGGTCTGCTGCAGGTTGTGATTGTCGACCGCGATGGGATCAAGCAGGTAGGAAGGCACATCCTTGCTGCCGTTGTTGAGGGTGGCGTTGGACTCCGGCGCCTTGTCGTCCCCCAGCGCCACCGCCACCGTAGCGGCTTCGGTAGCCAGCTTGTTGATCGGCTTGTACACGGTCATGGTCTGGGTGCCCGCGATGATGCGCTTCAGCGCCGCCACATCGGCGTCCTGACCGGAGATCGCCACCTTGCCCGCCAGCCCCTGCGCCTGCAGGGCCTGAATCGCACCGCCGGCGGTGGAGTCATTGGAGGCGACAACCGCATCAATCTGGTTATGGTTGGCGGTCAGGGCGTTTTCCATGATTTTCAGCGCATTTTCTGCCAGCCAGGAATCCACCCACTGGTCACCCACCACGGTGATATCGCCACGATCAATGGCCGGCTTCAGCACCTTCATCTGTCCGTCGCGGAACATATGGGCATTGTTGTCCACCGGCGAACCGCCCATCAGGAAGTACTTACCCTTGGGTTGCTTGCTCAGTAATGCCTCGGCCTGAATCTCACCCACCTTTTCATTGTCGAACGACACATAGAAGTCGATATCGGCATTCTTGATCAGGCGGTCATAGGCCAGCACCTTGATACCTTCACTCTTGGCCTCGGCGATGACGTTGCTCAGCACTTCGCCGTTGTAGGGAATGATCACCAGCACATTGACGCCCTTGGAGATCATGTTCTCGATCTGCGCGATCTGCGTCTGCTCATTGCCGTTGGCAGACTGCACATCCACGCTGGCGCCGAGTTTCTCGGCCTGAGCGACAAAGAAGTCGCGGTCTTTCTGCCAGCGCTCCAGACGCAGGTCATCGATCGCCATGCCGATCTTCACTGCCGACCAGGCAGGCACCGACACACCGGCCAGCAGCACAGCGCAGGCAACCGCTTTGACAGAGGCTTTGAGGGTGGCCTTGATGGGTTTCATCGCATATTCCTCGTTCATGTAGTTATTTGCGGAATCTAGTTACTAGCGAAATCAGTCGTTACAGGCAGCAGCGGGTTGAGACTGCGCGTCTGCCGCATTGTGGAATCTGGTTTTTCCCCGACACCGTCAGTGTCTGCCAGAGCCGGACCACAACCTGCCATCCCCCTTGCAGCGCCCACGGGCAGAAGGCGGATGCAGCGGGGGATGGGTTGGCCACCTCAATCTAGCGTCGGCTCCCGGGCTCTGCCATTGTGCTAATCCACAACCCTTTTACGTTTTTTCGTTGCCTGTTCGGGCACGCAAAGACGGTGAAATTTCACAACGGCAAACCGAAAAAGCGTAATTGCGAGGCCGCTGCGGTTAGCGCATTTATGAAAGCCATCTGAGGAGAACACGCGATGTCTGTTGCTGCTGAAACCTTGCCCACCACCCTGCAGAGCTATGAGCTGCAAAGTGACAGCGGCGCCCTGCGCTGCACCATCAGTAATCTGGGTGCACGCTGGCTGTCCGCCTGGGTGCCGGATCGTGATGGGCAGTGGGAAGACGTGCTGCTGGGCTATGCGCAGCTGCAGGACTATCACCATGACAGCGCCTACTTCGGTGCCATCGTCGGCCCCTGGGCCAACCGCATTGCCCAGGGTCGCTTCGAGCTGGACGGCCAGACCATCCAGCTGCAGCAGAATCAGGGCAGCAATCATCTGCACGGCGGTGATCAGGGCCTGCATGCTCAGCTCTGGCAGTGTCTGGAACAGGGTCCGCAGCATCTGCGTCTGGGCTGCTCGCTGCCAGCCAGCCGCAGTGGCTATCCGGCCGATGTCCGGGTGGAGGTGACTTACCGTATCGTCGATAGCACCCTGCATATTCACTATCAGGCCGAGGTTTCTGCCCGTTGCCCGCTGAATCTGACCGCGCATCCCTACTTCAATCTGGCACCCCGCCGCGGTGACATCAGCCAGCACTGGCTGCAGATCCATGCCGGGCACTATCTGGCGGTGGATGAACAGCTGATTCCGCAGCGTGAAGAGGCGGTGGATGGCAGCCTGTTCGATCTGCGCCAGCCACAGCAGCTGGCCACCCTGCTGGCTCCGCTGACGCAGGCCGACTGCCCGCGCCAGTTGCAGCTCGGCGCCGGGCTGGACCATTGCTGGCTACCTGAAGGTCAGGGCCTGCGCGAAGTGGCCGTGGCGTATGAACCGCTCAGCGGCCGCCAGCTGCGGGTCAGCAGTGATCAGCCGGGGCTGCAGTGTTACACCGGCAATTATCTGGCCGGCATGGCCGGCAAGCAGGGCCACTACCGCAATCACGACGGTTTCTGTCTGGAAGCCCAGGCCCTGCCCGATCAGGTCAACAGCCCGCGCGCGGCAGCATGTATCTACAGCCCCGAACATCCTTACCGGCAGCACAGCTGCTATCAGTTCACTACCCGCAGCGGCTGACGCGCGCGGGCCAGCTAAAACAACAACAGCGGAAGAGGAATCACCATGACGGCGTATTTCGATGCCATCGAACAGGTCCGTTACGAAGGACCCGACAGCAGCAACCCCCTGGCTTTTCGCCACTACGATCCACAGCAGGTCATCCTTGGCAAGACCATGGCCGAACACCTGCGGATGGCGGCCTGCTACTGGCATACCTTCGTCTGGGGCGGTGCCGATGTCTTCGGCCAGGGCACCTTTATCCGTCCCTGGCAGCAGGCCGGTGATGAGATGGAACTGGCTCTGCTCAAGGCCGACATTGCCTTCGAGTTCTTCCATAAGCTGAATATTCCCTACTACTGCTTCCATGATGTCGATGTGTTCCCCGAAGGCCGCTCACTGAAGGAGTACCTGTACCGCTTTGCCCAGATGCAGGACGTGCTGCAACGCAAGCAGGAAGAAACCGGCGTCCGCTTGCTCTGGGGCACCGCCAACTGTTTCTCTCATCGCCGTTATATGGCGGGCGCGGCGACCAACCCGGACCCGGAAATTTTCGCCTATGCCGCATCGCAGGTCTGCGCAGCCATGCAGGCCACCCATGCGCTAGGCGGCGTCAACTACGTGCTGTGGGGAGGGCGCGAAGGCTACGAGACGCTGCTCAATACCGATCTGCGGCAGGAGCGTGAACAACTGGGGCGCTTTATGCAGATGGTGGTGGAGCACAAGCATCGCATCGGCTTCAGCGGCACCCTGCTGATCGAGCCTAAACCACAGGAGCCCACCAAGCACCAGTACGATTACGACAGCGCCACGGTGTACGGCTTCCTCAAGCAGTTCGGTCTGGAGCAGGAGATAAAAGTGAATATCGAGGCCAACCATGCCACGCTGGCAGGTCACTCCTTCCAGCACGAAGTGGCGACCGCCATTTCACTGGGCATCTTCGGCTCCATTGATGCCAACCGTGGCGACGCCCAGCTGGGCTGGGATACCGATCAGTTCCCCAACAGCGTCGAGGAAAACACCCTGGTCATGTATGAAATTCTCAAGGCCGGTGGCTTCGTCAATGGAGGTTTCAACTTCGATGCGCGGGTACGCCGCATGAGTATCGACCGTTATGACCTGTTCCACGGCCACATCGGCGCCATGGATGTGCTGGCGCTGTCACTGAAACGGGCAGCGGCGATGCTGGAGAAGGATCAGCTCGGCGATGCGGTGGCGCAGCGCTATCGTGGCTGGAGTGCGCCGCTGGGCAAGCAGATTCTGCAGGGCGAACATTCGCTGTCCTCACTGCAGCAGCTGGTGCTGGATGCCGGACTGGATCCAAAACCGGTATCCGGCCAGCAGGAGTATCTGGAAAATGTCGTCAACCGCGTGCTGTATTAATAAGCCTTTACCAAAAGGCAGATAAATAACGTTACATAAATAGCAAAGGCGGTATTACATACCGCCTTTCGTTTTTCAGAAATAGATTCGGCAATTGTTCAATATTGTTTTCCCAATCGTTATTTCACAGGCGAAAAGCCGTAGCAGAAAAAAGCGAAAGATCAACTCGCCATCAATAACTGAAACCCGGCCAATTAATGTACATCGCCCCTCCCCGCGCTGTTCACTTTATGGAAAGAGTCCTTTGCTTTTTTAGGGATATTCAATAAGACTAATACACAGTCCGCTGCGCTGGACTCAGGTGATACCGGCACTTACACCCTAATTACAGTCACGTACTGGCATTCGCAGAGTTGTCCGCCAGATGCTCAGTCGTGCACGGATTATTTCCCACACGTGCACAGTGACAACCACCGGATTATCTCTTTCCGCAGCGCCTGATTATTAATGCGCCGCATTCCCACTTGCGGCCAGCACTTTGTCAAAACAGCCATTGCCGTGACAAAGACTGAAACCCCAGGACAGTCTCTATGCGTAAAAATCTGCCCGTGAATAATGTAGAAAGAAGTTTTTCCGCCAGCGAACAACTGATCTCTACCACTGATTTAAAAGGCCAAATTACTCATTGCAATGAAGCCTTTATCAAAATCAGTGGATTCAGTCGCGAAGAGCTGATTGGCGCGCCCCACAATCTGGTGCGCCACCCCGACATGCCGCCCAGTGTTTTCCAGCATATGTGGAACACGCTCAAGGCTGGCAAGCCGTGGATGGGGGTGGTCAAGAACCGCTGCAAAAACGGTGACTACTACTGGGTCGATGCCTACGTCACACCGATTCTGGAGGCAGGTAAGGTGATCGGCTACGAATCGGTGCGGGCCCAGCCCAGCAGCGAGCAGAAACAGTGGGCGGCAGCACTGTACGAGCGTATCAATCAGGGCAAGTCCACCAGCCACTCCACACTGATCTACCTGCTGGGCCAGTACTGGTTTGTGCCGCTACTGGGTATTGCCAGCCTGCTCAGCGCCTGGTATCTGCCGTCGCAGATCAGCGCCCCTCTGACCCTGCTGCTGACCATCGGCAGCGGCGTGCTCTGCATCAGCAAGGTACTGGGTAAGCTGAAACATGCGCTGCGCTTTACCAAAAACTCCTTTACCGACCAGCTGATCGCCCAGACCTACACCGAAGCCAAGGGCAGTTTCGGTATGCTGGAAATGGCGCTGATCAGTGAACAGTCGCGCCTGCGTACCATCCTTGGCCGGATTCACGATTCGGCCAACTACGTGGCGAAAAAGTCGGAGGAAGCGGGCGCCTTCAATCAGCAGATTCTGCGTTCACTCAACACCCAGCAGCACGAAACCGAGCAGAGCGCCTCTGCCATGCACGAGATGGCCGCAACCATCAACGAGGTCGCGGAAAACGTTCAGCTGACAGCGGAAGAAACCAAACAGGCAGCCACCGCTTCGGCGCAGGGCCAGCAGGTGGCGCAGGTGACCTTGCAGGCGATCAGCAAGCTGGCTGATCAGGTCAAACACATGAGTGAGTCGGTCAATGAGCTGGACAGCCATACCCTGAAGATCACCGAAGCGGTCGACATCATCCGTACCATTGCCGAGCAAACCAACCTGCTGGCACTCAACGCCGCCATCGAAGCGGCCCGTGCCGGTGAGCAGGGCCGCGGCTTCGCCGTGGTCGCCGATGAGGTGCGCTCGCTGGCAAACCGCACCCAGTCGTCCACCCAACATATTCATGAAATCATTGAAAACCTGCGCAATGGCGCCACCGCTGCCGTCCAGACCGCGCAGGACGGGCTGCAGGTAGCAGATCAGGGGCTGGAGAAGGTCGAGGAAACCAGTCAGGCGCTGGAGCAGATTCTGGCTTCCATCAGCCGTATCAGCGATATGAGCCAGCAAATGGGCGTCGCCACCGAGCAGCAGGCCCATGTGGCCGAGGACATCAACCAGCAGGTGACTCGCATTTCCTCACTGGCGGGTGACAGCGTCAGTCAGGCCAGCGCCGCCAATCATGCCACGCTGGATCTGTTGAACGCCTCGGAGGACCTGCGTAATCTGGTTAGCCGCTTTACCCGCTAACTTTTTATCGTCAAGGACATCACTACACCGCCATGGAACTGCTGTTTCTCGGTACCTCCTCCGGTACCCCCACCAAAGCCCGCAATGTATCCGCCCTGGCCCTGCGCCGGGCGGGTAGCAAATCCTGGTGTCTGATTGACTGTGGTGAAGGCACCCAGCATCAGATCCTGCATACCCCGTTATCCCTGGCTCAGCTGGATACTCTGCTGATTACCCATGTGCACGGCGATCATTGTTACGGGCTGCCCGGCCTGCTGGCCAGTGCCGCGCTCAGTGGTCGCAAGCAGCCGCTGCGCATTATCGCTCCGGCGGCCATCCGCTCTCTGATCGACTGTTACCAGCAGCTGACCGAATTGCGGCTGACCTATGCCATCGACTTTATTGCCGTGGAAGAGCTGGTCGGCACCAACGGCGCACAACAGATCATCACCCCTGAGTTTGCTATTGATGCCTTCCCGCTGTCACACCGGGTGCCGTCCTATGCCTATCGCTTCAGTGAGCGTCAGCTCGAAGGCAAGCTGGATATCGACAAGCTGCGGGCTGAAGATATCCCGCCGGGGCCGATGTGGCATCAGCTGCTCAAGGGTGCCGTACTGAACTTCAACGGCCGGCAGCTGAATGGCCATGATTATCTGCTGGCACCACGCCAGCCACGCGCGGTGGTGATCGCCGGTGACAACGATGAGCCGTCCTGTCTTAGCGAAGCGGTCGCGGGTGCCAGTCTGCTGGTGCATGAAGCCACCTTTACCGTCGATATTCACCACAAGGTCGGCCCCGCCGCAGGCCACAGTGATGCGGCGCGGGTAGCACGCTTTGCCGCCGGGCAGCAGTTGCCTCATCTGGTCCTGAGTCATTTCAGTGCCCGCTACGGTTATGGCAGCCGCAGTCCGTGTATTGCCGATATCGAGCAGGAGGCACGCCAGTACTATGCAGGCAGTCTGTGGCTGGCCAATGACTTCGACCTGCTGCATCTGGACAAGCAGCTGCAGTTGTCAGTCAGTTCATTGCGCCCCTCAAGTTAGAGCGCCCTGCGGCCGTTACATCTGGGGTTGCCGGGGAACTCTCCCCAGCCCCAGGGAAGCGTTGGCATGGTCAGGCTTGTGGCAGTTCCTACCGTTATTCTGAGCGGGATGCTGGCGTTCTGCAGTACGCAGGCCCAGGCACTGCCCCTGCCCAATCCCAGCGCCGAGTTCAGTGGTCTGGCACAAGTCAGTCAGGGCAAGGGCTACTACTACATCAAGGTCTACGCCAGCCGTGACCGACTGCGGCTGGAACTCCCCCCGCTGGGTGACAGTCAGGGTCAGGGCACAGTGATGATCCTCAACTTTGCCAGTACGCAGGGCTGGATATTCTCCGTCGGCCCCAGTCTGAGCAAGGAGGAAATGAAAACCACGCCGCTTGATCTCAGCATGGCACAAAGCCTCATTCCGCCGGTTCTGATCAACAGCGGTCAGCTCGAAGGCAACAGCAGTAACACCCGCCTGGTCGCGGGTGAACCCTGTATCAACTGGCAGCTCACCACCGCCAACCACCAGCTTGTTACCACCCCCATCAATGCCTGTCTGAGCTATGACGGTGCGGTGATGCGTAATCGTATCGGCGCCAATGTGGTCTACGAAATGATCCGCTTTCAGCGCGGTGAACAGCCAGACAGTCTGTTTACGCTGCCAAGCGGCTATGAGATGGACGCGGAACGCAAGAATCTGGACAGCTTCCGCGGCCAGCGCTGACAGCCTGGCCGTAAATAACGCGTCTTAACAACGTTTAACAGCCTTATCAGTCGGTTACGTCTGGCTGTTGCGCTATCCTGCATGCAGTACCATCAGCCTATCCTTGGTCTACTGAGTCACGGCATGGACAGCATTCACTCTTCTTCAGCCCATCGCACCTCATCATTGCTGATGTTACTGGCCAGCACCCATCAGGGTGAGCGCCTGAGTCTGGCAGAGCTCTGCAGCGGCCTTGGCAACCGTTCCTTCGGCATACTGCTCCTGCTGTTTGCCCTGCCCAATTGCATTCCCCTCGGTATTCCCGGGTTGTCGACCCTGACCGGTATCCCGCTGGCACTGATTACCGTGCAGTTGCTGCTGGCCTACCCGGTTCCGGTGCTGCCCGGCTGGCTCAGCCGCCGCTCTCTCAGCAGTCGCGACTTCCAGCGTTTGTGCCGTACTACCTGTCCCTGGCTGGCGCGCATCGAACGCCTGACACGCCCGCGCTGGCTCCCTTTGACCAGCAGACAGGCGGAACGCTGGCTGGGGTTGCTGAGCCTGATTCTGGCAGTCGTGCTGATTCTGCCGATCCCCTTCGGCAACGTGCCACCGGCCTGGGCACTGGTGCTGTTGGCACTGGCGATGATTGAGCGCGATGGCCTGCTGCTACTGCTGGGCATTGCCCTCAGTGCTGCCAGCTTGTTCTGGGTCTATGGATTGCTGTGGGCCATGGTGGAATCTGCGCTTTATATGTTCAGTCACTGGTGGCAGTCATGAACATCCCTGAGCTGCATCAAGGTCATCAAACACACAAAGACTACATTAGACTTTTCTAAACTAAATTCCGACAGTGTACGTGGAATGTTGTACCCACCTTCATACCGACACAGGAGATGAACATGGCCAAGAGCTACAAAGAGATCAATCAGGATCAGCGCCAGTACAGCAGCCAGCTGCGACAGGCCAGCACCGATACCATGACGGCCTTTGCCAGCCTGTATAAGGCATCGCTGGCAGAGGGTGCGCTGTCACGCAAGCACAAGGAGCTGATTGCGCTGGGGATCGGCATTGCCGCGCGCTGTGACGGCTGTATTGGTGATCATGTGGCGGGAGCGCTGAAGGCAGGGGCCAGCCGTGAAGAGCTGGTAGAGACTATCAATGTTGCCATTATGATGGGCGGCGGCCCTTCGGTAATTTACGGCAGCCATGCGTTGTCAGCAGTGGATGAACTGTCAGCCAGATCCGACTGACCGTTCATCGGCTATTGCTCGACGCGGAACTGCTACTCTATGCGCATTCTCAGAAAGCGGGCAAAGCGCGGCACCCCGGTCTTGGTGGTGCCGTCGTAGCGATAGGTAATCTGGCTGCCCAGCGGTGGCGGCTCCCGGCGCTCGGCATCACTCAAGCCACTGCCCAGCCGAAACTCCAGCCCCGCCTGATTACGTACCAGCAAGGCACCGACCATACCAGTGTATTTGCCCTTGCCGGGGATGTAGCCAATCACTTCGGCCTCCGCATCCTGATGGCGTTTGTACTTGAGCAAGTCATCGCTGCGGCTGGCGTGATACAGCGACTCACCGCGTTTCAGCATCAGCCCTTCACCGCCCTCACGTTCGACGTTGGCGAGCCACGTGTGCAACTCTTCCAGATTATTGACCCGCTGCTGCTCCACATGCTGCACCCAGGGTTGATTGATGGCTTTGATCACCTCAGACAGTTGCTGATCACGGCGGTTGAAATCGCCCGGCCAGGCTGGCAGGTCGTAGACCATGAAATGCACCTTGCGCCAGGCGCTATCATCGGCCTGCAGCTGGCGCACCGTGCCTGACAGAGCAGCGAACTGACCACGCCCTATCCACAACTCTCCGTCCAGCGACTGCTCCGGCCACCCGGCGGTAAACCAGGCTGGTGGCTCAATGGCGTTGCCACGACGGCTCAGCAGGCGCTTGCCATCCCAATAGGCGCGCACACCATCGAGTTTTTCGCTGATCCAGTAATTGGCCAGCACGGTATGAGGGCTGAAACTGTTGGCCAGCATCAGCGGTGGCGTATCGGCAGCCAGCAACAGGCGTGGTGCCGCCGACAGAGATAACCCGGCCAGGGTCAGCGCCCCCCAGGTACGTAGTGATAAAACAGACATGACGTCCTCCTTGATTCTCCTTGGTCCCTGCATTTCCCTGCTCAGGGCCCAGAAACAAGTCACCCCGCACAGGGCGGGGTGACTCAGGTATTAGCGGTGGCCTGTCAGGCCGCCATCACACTTTCCATAGAAGTGCGCAGTTTCTTCATTGCGCTCTTCTCCAGCTGGCGAATACGTTCGGCGGACACGCCATACTCTGCGGCCAGCTCATGCAGCGTAGACTTGTCTTCTGACAGCCAGCGCTTGTAAAGAATATCGCGGCTGCGCTCGTCCAGCATTTCCAGTGCCCGGTCCAGACCTTCATAGGCATGCTCTTCCCAGTTACTTTCTTCCAGCTGGCGAGCCGGATCAGCGCGCTTGTCTTCGAGAAAGTAAGCAGGCGACTGATAAGCCTTGTCATCATCGTCATCATTACCGGCATCGAACGCCATGTCCTGCGCGGTCAGACGACCTTCCATCTCACGCACCACCTGAGGATCAACGCCCAGGCTGTCAGCGACGGAATGCACTTCATCGTTGGTAAACCAGGCCAGCTTCTTCTTGGCGCTGCGCAGATTGAAGAACATCTTGCGCTGAGCCTTGGTGGTGGCCACTTTGACGATACGCCAGTTGCGCAGGATGAACTCGTGCATTTCGGCCTTGATCCAGTGCACGGCAAAGGACACCAGACGCACACCCACGCTGGGGTCAAAACGGCGCACCGCTTTCATCAGACCAATGTTGCCTTCCTGAATCAGGTCAGCCTGATTGAGGCCATAACCGGAATAGCTTTTGGCGATATGTACAACAAAGCGCAGGTGCGCCAGTACCATCCGCTGAGCAGAAGCCAGATCGTTCTCATAGAACAGTTTCTCGGCCAGCTGCTTTTCTTCGTCAGCGGTCAACATCGGAATCGCGTTGACAGCCTGGATGTAGCCCTCGAGGTTGCGACCCGGGGACATGATCTCAACAGGCAGAAGACTACGACTCATGAATTCACCTCTAACTCAAATTTCAACCCAGATCAGGCATTGCTGTCATTTAGACACAGGCATTGCCTGTTGGTTCCTTACCTTTTACCCGGCCATTTCGGTGGCCCAGGGACAGCGGAACACACTTTTAACGCATCCTTCAGACGTTGACAAGCCCCTGTCAGCCGCGGGGGTGAATGTCATCGGCCCACCTTGCATTCACGTCAAAAAATGTCTGGTCAACTGACGCAGGCAAGCCGCAAAGGTCAAACGAGAATCTGAATGGCGTTCAGTTTAATCGTCGGTCCTACAAGTGAGCGTCTCCAAGGATAACAAGTTGTTTCAGACTGCAGATCACGTCGGCTGAATGGCCGTCAGATGGCGCCCGACGGCCAGCCAGGCGCCCAGAATGCCAAGCAATACCGCACCGCTGATCAGAATCAGGGTGGCCTCGGCATCCAGCCCCGCCAGGGCAAAGGAGCTCTGATACAGTGAGCCAAGTGCGGTCACCGGCTGTTCCAGCCAGAACAGCGCCATACTGACCAGTCCCCAGGCTAACAGGCCACCATACAGGCCAAACCACAGGCCGGTATAAAGGAAGGGGCGGCGCACGTAGGCATCGGTACCGCCGACCAGCTTGATCACCACAATTTCCTCACGGCGGCTTTCGATGGCCAGCCGAATGGTATTACCCACGACCAGCAGCACCGCCACGCCAAACAAGCCCGACAGGGCAACAACCACCCGCTTGGCGATATCCAGAATGGCATGCAGCCGCTGCACCCACTGCAGGTCCAGCTCGGCTTGCTCCACCTCCGGCAATGCCTGCAGTTTGCTCAGTTGCTGTTGCGCTTCGAGCGGCCCGAGCTGACGGCCGGGCTCCAGTACGATGGCAGCAGGTAGCGGATTCTCGTCCAGCCCGGCCAGCACATCCTTCAGCCCTGACAACGCCTGAAACTCTTTCAGTGCCTGCTCCTTGGAGATGTAACGCACATCATGCCAGGTGGCATCACGACTGAGCTCAAACGCCAGTGACTCGCCTTCAGCTTCTTCGACGCTGTCTTTGAGATAGACGGAAATACGAGTCGACTGCCCGACTTCACCACTCAGCTGGCTGACATTGTTCAGCACCACATACAACAAGGCAGGTAGTGCCAGGGCAATGGCGATAACCAGCAGGGTCATCATGCTGGCAAAGGGTTGACGCAGCAGCTTGCCGAGGCTGATCCCCGCTTCCTGGCGATGATGCCGCCCCCAGGCGCGCAAGCGGTCAAGCCAGTGCACACGATGGGATACCGCACCGGCAGTAGCACGGCGAGTGTCAGCGGTCGGGCGCTGACGTTGGCGTGTCTCAGACTTGCGCATCCTGACTCACTCTTCCGTTCTGCAGGGTCAGCACCCGGTGATGCATACGGGCAATCAGCCGGAGGTCATGACTGGCGATCAGCATGGTGACACCGACCTGGTTGAACTGCTCGAACAGCCGCATGATTTCCGCCGATAACTCCGGATCCAGGTTACCGGTCGGCTCATCGGCGAGAATCACTGCAGGTTTATTGACGATAGCGCGAGCAATACCCACGCGCTGCTGCTCACCGCCGGAGAGGGCGATGGGATTGAGTTTTTCCTTGTTGAGCAGCCCCACCTTGTCCAGTGCCGCCCTTACCCGCCGGCCAATGTCATGCTGGTCATAGCCGCTGATATGCAGCGGCACCGCCACGTTTTCAAAAACGCTGCGATCAAACAGCAGCTGGTGGTTCTGGAACACCACGCCAATGCGCCGCCGCAGATAAGGTATCTGCGAAGCAGGCAAGTGGTTGAGGTTCTGCTCACCGATGAAGACCTGTCCGGCGGTAGGACGCTCCATCAGCATGATCAGTTTCAGCAACGTACTCTTACCAGCACCGGAGTGGCCGGTAAGAAAGGCCATCTCACCACGACGAATGGCAAAACTGACCGCCGACAGCGCCTGATGGCCTCCGGGGTAACGCTTGCTGACCTGATCAAATCGAATCATGAGGCGGGTCGCTCGAACAGTGCATCGACAAACTCATTGGCCTGGAACGGACGCAGGTCATCAATGCCTTCACCCACACCGATATAGCGAATCGGCAGCTCAAACTGCTTGGCTATTGCGAAGATGATGCCGCCCTTGGCCGTGCCATCGAGCTTGGTCAGTGCGATACCACTGACGCCGACCGCTTCACGGAAGGTCTTGGCCTGGGAAATAGCGTTCTGACCGGTGCCGGCATCCAGTACCAGCATCACTTCATGGGGCGCTTCCGGGTCCAGTTTGCGCATCACACGCACCACCTTTTCCAGCTCGGTCATCAGATGCTGTTTGTTCTGCAGACGTCCGGCAGTGTCGGCAATCAGCACATCCATACCGCGCGCCTTGGCGGCCTGCAGGGCATCGAAGATCACTGCCGCACTGTCAGCACCGGAATGCTGGGCGATGACCGGTACGTGATTGCGCTCACCCCATACCTGCAACTGCTCCACGGCCGCAGCACGGAAGGTATCCCCCGCCGCCAGCATGACCTTCTTGCCTTCGCTCTGGAACTTCTTCGCCAGCTTGCCAATGGTAGTAGTTTTACCCACGCCGTTGACACCCACCATCAGGATGACCATTGGCCGATGGCTGCTGTCGATGACCAGCGGCTGCTCCACACCCAGCAGCAACTCACGCAGCTCTTCCTTCAGTGCACCAAACAGTGCCTGCGGGTCTTTCAGCTCTTTGCGGCTGACACGCTCGGTCAGACGCTTGATGATGCTCTGTGTCGCTTCCATCCCCACATCGGCCAGCAGCAGCTGGGTTTCCAGCTCCTCCAGCAGATCATCGTCAATCTGCTTGGCACCGAGAAACAGCGACGCCAGACCTTCAGTCAGATTGGCCTTGGTCCGCGACAGGCCAGACTTGATGCGCTCGAAAAAGCCTAGTTTGGACTTCGGCTTCTCCTGCTCCACCATACGGGCAACAGGTTCGGGTTCGGGTTCGGGTTCGGGTTCGGGTTCGACAGCAACCTGTACCACCGCTTCTGCAGGCTCTACCTCGATGGTCACGGCATGCACGGGTTGCGCCGCCACGCCCGGCTCGACCGCATCGAGCACCAGGGGAGCAGGCTCAGCGGCAGGGGTTGGCTCAATACTGACTGTCGCAGGCTCCACCTGCTGAACCACAACCTCGGCAATCTTCGGCTCTGCAACCTCTGGTTCTGCTACCGCCGGCTCAGCAATGATGGCCGGGCTGGCTTCGCTCACCAGAGCAGGTTCAGCGTCGGCCTGAGGTACCGGACTTTGCTCTTGCTCGACGACCACTGCTTCGGCGTCGTTACGTTTTTCGGCCTCGTTACTCTTGCGGCTGCCGAACAGCGATTTTTTCAGTTTGTCCCACATGAGTTTTTCAACTTACTCCAGATAGTTCTCGACATATGCAGTGACGCAGGGGCACTCATACGTGGTGAAAAGACCGCATCACAACCTTGCACCTTCGTGACAATACGCCTGACTGGCGCAGAAAAGGCTGACAGATCGGGTCAGATTGGGGCATATAGTAAAGGAGCCCTGGGCTGCTGTCACAAATCCGTGCAGAAGATGAACACGTCAGCATGCCCGTCATAATGCCTGAGGTAACACGTTCATGGCCGAAGCCTACCAGCCCCTGTTCAACCGTACCTATCTGAAAGTCATCCTGTGGGTTGTGGCCATCACCATCGTCCTGCTTAACTGGCATGAGCGCCAGCGCGTTGCTGCCCTGATTCCCTGGCAATGGCAACAGGGCAGTACCGAAGTGCGGGCTCTGAATCATGACAACAAGGGCAGTGAAGTATGGATCCTGAGTTTTGCCCCCGGCGCCATGGCGGAGGCACAGGCGGGAACGGCCGCCCTTGCAGACACCATGCTGCAGGAGCGCTTGCCGGGTGGCGCCAGCCATTGGTTCCTCGACCGTCAGATGGCGTTTTCCACCCAGCTTACGCAGGAGCACTGGCAGATCCAGCTGCAACTGCCGGATGACGAGGATCACCGCCAGCAGGCCATCGCCGGGCTGCAACAACTCTTCAGCCCCACAGCGGACGATCAACAGCACACAGAACAGGCTCGTCTGCGCCTGCTGGCTCAGGCCAACCTGCTGGCCAGCCGCGGCGAAGCACTGGCCATACAGGGCAGCCTGCTGGCGCTCTATCCAGATCACCCGGTCAGCCGTCCGCTGTATGGCAGCCGTGCCAGCCTGGCCACTGTCGATGCCTCAACGGTTAACCATTTTGTCAGCCAGTTCTGGCAAACTGCGCCACAGCAACTGCTGCTGCTCGGTGATTTCGACGAGTCTCAGGCGAAACAACGGGCACAGCAACTGCTCACCAAACTGCCTCAGCAGGTCATGTCGACGCAGGCCACGCCGACGCTACCCGCTGCCCGCGCTGAGCCCCTGGCCCTGCAGCGGCCACAGCTGCGCCAGCAGGCTGCCATGGCTCTTGTCCTGCCAGAGGCGGATCCCTATCAGAGCACCTTACTATTGTTGTGGTTAACCCAGCTGGGACAGCAACACCAGTTGCAGGTCAACCCCTGGCGTTCAAGTGAACAACCGGTGGTGCTGTTCAGCTGGGAGGGCGATCTGCAGGCAACCCCACCACAATGGCAGCCACTGTTACAGCAGCAGCCGGACTCACAGCAGCTGGATGCCCTGTTCAGGCAAGTGGCCACCGAGCGCAAAAATCTGGAGCAGGATCCACTGACTCTGGCACAATGGCTGACCCTGGCCTGGCATCGCGGTCAACCCCTGAACGTATTAAAGGTCTGGGACCAGCAACAGGCAAATGAGCCACGTCAGGCATTCCTGCAACTGCTGACACAGCTGGCCAGGCAACCGCGCGGCGAAGCGACGGTGCATCCCTGAACTGACCGCCCTGCCCTTTTCACCGACTGACTGAGCATCTGATTTCCCATGGCAAGAACACCGGCACGCAACACTCCCTCTTCTCCCAAGGCCGGAGCTGCCCGCAATCAACTGCGCATTATCGCGGGCGAGTGGCGTAGCCGTAAGCTGACATTTCCGGATGTGCCCGGTCTGCGCCCGACCACCGACCGGGTGCGGGAAACCCTGTTCAACTGGCTCAGCAGCTGGGTGCCTGGCAGTCGCTGTCTGGACGCCTTCAGTGGCAGTGGCGCCCTGGGCTTCGAAGCCCTGTCACGTGGCGCTGAATGGGCCACCTTTATTGATAATGCTCAGGTTGTTACCCGCCAGTTGCAGGCCAACCTGACACTACTCAACTGCCGGCAGGCCGAGGTGCAACAGGCACAGACTCAGGACTGGCTGCAGCAACCGGCCAGCCGCCAGTTCGATCTGGTATTTCTTGATCCCCCCTTTCAGCGTCAGCTGCTGGAACCTGCGGCTCAGGCGCTGGAGCAACAGGGCTGGCTGGCTGATACCGCAATGATCTATGTCGAGCACGAGCAGGAATTGCAGCCACAACTCCCTGCCAGCTGGCAGCTGCACCGGCAGAAACAGGCCGGACAAGTGATCTATTCGCTCTATCACCGACAGACAGGTGGCAGCGACTCGCCCACCCTGTGATGGTTGTACGGCTGCCTGCAGCGCAGCATTAGGCCAATCCGGCGCGTTGTACCCCAGCACCATTTGGGCTAGTATCTGGCCGCTCAGCGCCGTGCCACGGCCGCGCTGCCTTGAACGCAGGTGCCATAAGGTGCCGGGGAGGTGTCAAACACGCCTTTCGGCTCTTCTGAGCAACCTGCCGCCGTGCACGTAAACAGGCCCCCAGAATGTATTCTGGCCAGCAGTGTGGACTCACGACATGAATACTGTCATCTATCCCGGCACCTTTGATCCGATTACCAACGGCCACACCGATCTGGTGGAGCGGGCCAGCCGGTTGTTCGAGAATGTGGTGGTTGCCGTGGCAGAAAGCCCGCGTAAGCGTCCTTTGTTGCCCCATGATCTGCGTGTCGATCTGGCCAAGGAAGTGACTGCTCACCTCGACAACGTCAGCGTCTGCGGCTTCAGCTGCCTGCTGACGGACCTGCTGAAAGAAAAAAACGCCAATATCATTCTGCGCGGGTTGCGTGCCGTGTCAGATTTTGAATATGAATTCCAGCTGGCCAATATGAACCGTGTACTGGCCCCCCAGGTGGAAAGCATGTTCCTGACACCTGCCGAACAGTATTCCTTTATTTCCTCGACGCTGGTGCGCGAAGTCGCCACCCTGAAAGGAGATATTTCGAAATTTGTGCATCCTTCCGTGGCGAAGGCCTTGCGCACCTATATCAATGAACTGCACAAGTAGTTCATCAAGCACCACCCACTATTACAGATCCGGCCAGCGCTGCCTGTCAGTGTGACGAGCCCGGATCATGAACAGAACCTGATTAGATAACGGCAACGGACGGCGCACTGCGCATCCGACTAGCTGACAACCAGTGAGGACTTGCCATGGCTTTGATAATTACCGACGAATGCATCAACTGCGACGTATGTGAGCCAGAGTGCCCTAACGAAGCGATTTCTCAGGGCGAAGAGATCTATGAGATCAACCCCAGCAAATGCACCGAGTGCGTAGGTCACTACGACACGCCGCAGTGCGTTGAGGTGTGCCCGGTCGATTGCATTCCCAAAGACCCCGACCACGTGGAAAACCACGACCAGCTGTATCAGAAATATCTGCAGCTGAGCCAGGCCTGATCGGCACCAGCGCACAGTATCAGCAGAAACAAGAACGGGCCCGTGAGGCCCGTTTCTGTTGATAGTGATCAGGGATCGCTCAGCCGGCGCCCAGGCGAATACCGAAGCCGACCAGAAACAGACCCGCCAGCCGTTGCAGCCACTGACTTAAAAAGCGATGGCGCTGCACCTGAGTACGCATGGCAGTACCTGCGAAGATCAACAGAGAGCAGTAGCCCAGAGACAGCAACGCAATCAGGGCGGCCATGGTGGCAAAAGTCAGCATGCCCTGATGCGCGACCGGATCAATAAACAGCGGAAAGAAAGCCATATAAAACACAATGGCTTTAGGGTTCAGCAGCGTGATCAGCATGCCCTGACGGAACAGATGTCCGGGCTGTAACCTGATCAGCCCGGTAGCCGTTTCGCCGCGACTGCGCAGCAGCTGAATACCGATCCATACCAGATAGGCCGCACCCAGATACTGCACCCCTTTGAACAGGGTGGGATTCGCCGCCAGCAGAGCAGCAACACCTCCCGCAGCCAGCCACATCAGAATCTGATCACCCAGAATCAGCCCGCCGAGGGTAGCATAGCCGCCCCGCACACCGTGCTTGCCACTGGCGGTCAGCAGGGCGAAGGTGCCGGGTCCGGGAATAGCCAGAAACACCAGCACAGCAATAATAAAGCTCCACAAGTCATGAATGCCCATAAACGCCATGATGCACCTCTCACTCAACGGCGGTTCTGCAAGGCCCAGATCATATCGTAGCAGGCACCCATAGTGTGATAGTCCACCTTGCCTGCCGGGCTCTTCTCATCGGAATAGCTCTGGTTATCGCGGCTGAGAATGCGATACCAAGCGCCATAGCGATGATCCACCATGTGCTCCCAGCTGTACTGCCAGATCTGTTCATACCACTGCCAGTAACGCTGATCACCTGTTCGCTGCCCTAGTAAAGCGGCGGCCGCCAGACTCTCGGCCTGTACCCAGAAATACTTGTCGCCATCACAGATCTGATAGTCAGGGCCAAAGCCGTAGACCAGACCACCGTGCTCCCTGTCCCAGGCATGCTCCACCGCCGTCAGGAACAGAAACTCGGCCTTGGGCAGCAGCCAGTCATGCTCCGGAGCGTAGCGCTCCAGCAACACCAGCAGCTTGGCCCATTCGGTCTGATGGCCGGGCTGGAAACCCCAAGGGCGGAACAGATGACGGGGGTTATCACGGTTATAGTCGAGGTCGACCTGCCACTGACGATCATAGTGCTCCCACACCAGCCCGTCGGCCTGTGCCGCCTGCCGTACGCAGATGGCCTCCGCTACCTGCAACGCCCGCTCAAGAAACTGCTGATCAGCGGTGGCCTCATAGGCGGCAATCAGTGCCTCGCAGCTGTGCATGTTGGCATTCTGGCCGCGATAGTCGCCAACCTGCCACTGTGCATCCGCCTCATCGGCATACAGCTGCCACTGCGGCTCCCAGAAACGCTGGGTCTGCAGCTCATGTGCGCGATACAGGCCGTCGCGCGCCTCTTCGATACCGGCTTTCAGTGCGGTCGCGTAGGCCAGTATGACGAAGGCCAGGCCGTAGCAGTGGTTAGTGCTGTCTTCGATCTGGCCATCCTGCAAGGTCCAGGCATAGCCCTGATAATCGGGCTGATAGTGCGCCTGCTGCAGATAATCCAACCCATGCTGGGCCCAGCGCAGATACTCCGGCGCCTGAAAGTGGCGGGCATACTGGGCATAGGTGAAGACATAGCGGGTACTGGAGACCAGATGGCGATGACCACGGTTGTAGATGCTGCCATCGTCACGCAGATAATGAAAAAAGCCACCTTTCTCATCGATGCAGGCGGGATGATAAAACGCCATGGTACGAGCGATATGCTCGCGCAGGTGTTCAGGATTAAAAAAGTCCATGGTGAATTCCTGTTGCATACTCTGCTCCTGTGCCACAGCAGCCCCGACCTGCCTCACTGACGAAATGAAAGGGCTGCTGCTCATGCGCTATGAGTGCAGGTGTTACAGCTGCCAGGCAGCAGCGACATCATTGAACTGTGGCAATGCCGGAAAGGCGCCTTTGCGTTGCACAGTGTGTGCACCGCAGGCGATGGCAAAGCCAATCACCGCCCGTAATGCCTGCTCGTCGCTCAGCAATGCTGGCTGCTCAGGCAGGCAGCGGGCCAGCGCATACAGCACCGCGCCACTGAAACTGTCACCCGCCGCCGTCGTATCGACGACCTGTACCCTAGGTACGGTCACCCAGCCACTCAGCCCGCCATGAGCCGCCGAGGTAGCGAAATACAACGGATTGCCATCATCACTGACCAGCACCAGCCTGCAACCCGCCTCCAACCACTGAGCCACACGCGGTTCGCCACCCAGTACCTGCAATTCTTCACGGGAAATCTTGATCACATCAGCCGCACAGCACAGGGCGTGTACCCGCTCCACATCAATCTGCTTACCGGGCCACAGATTGGCACGCAGGTTGACGTCGACAGTCACCCACCAGCCGGCTTCGTGGGCTTTTTCCACACCATACATGCTGGTCGCCGCAATAGCGGCTTCGGTCAGGGTGTTGGAGCACAGATGCAGAATGCCCTGACCCTGGAACCATTGCGGCAGGAACTGCTCAGGGCGGAACAGCACATCTGCGCTGTCACGTCGCAGAAACTCGAAACTGCGCTCGCCATTGGCGTCCAGCAGCACAAAAGCCAGCGGTGTCGGTGCCGTCGGGTGGATCACCGTGCGCGAGATATCGACACCTTTCTGCTGCAATGCGTGTAGCAGAAAATGCCCGAAGGCATCATCCCCTACCTGGCCGATAAAGCCTGCCTGACCACCCAGCTGGGCCACTGCCACGGCCGCGTTGGCCGGTGCACCGCCCGGATACTGGCGCAGCTCGGGCAAACGCAGCCCGGCCTCTTCACTGGCACCAATATTAAGAAAGTCGATCAGCACTTCACCGAAACACCAGACTGGCCACATAGCGATTGTTGTCCTTGTTGTACGCAGAGCCAGCAAGGCTCTCACGCTGTTAATGCTTGGAGGATTGTCAGCAACACTTAGCCGCAAAAATGAAAACGTTTTCATTCGGACTGTCCCGCATCATAGCAGAGCCATCCCGGCTTGAGTATGAACAAAATGACAACTGCATCGCCTTCGGCGTAAAGGCTGCTAGACTACAAACTGTATGGATTTTGAACAGACCACGCAGCCTTGATCATGAACAGTAGTGCGATGATCCTACCTGCCAGCGAAACCCATCGTCTGGAGGTGCTCTACAGCTATGGAGTGCTCGACACGCTAGACGAACAGGCGTATGACGACCTGACCCGTCTGGCTGCCTACATCTGTCATACACCTTCCTCCGTCATCTCGCTGGTGGACAGTCAGCGACAATGGTTCAAATCACGCTTTGGTCATCATGCCAATCAAGGCTCACGCAAGGACTCCTTCTGTACCCATGCCATTCTCAACCCCGATACCATCATGGTGGTCAAGGATGCCTTGCAGGACCCACGTTTCATGCGTAACCCGGCCGTCATCGGCCCACCCCGTATTCGTTTCTACGCTGGTGCTCCGCTGATAACGCCCTGCGGCGAAGCGTTGGGCACACTCTGTGTATTTGATACCCAGCCCGGCGATCTCAGCGATGCTCAGCGTGATGCTCTGGCGACCCTGGCGCGACAGGTAATGGCTCAGCTGGAACTGCGCAAAGTCATTCGTGCCCAGCAGGACAGCGCCCATCAATTGCGTCACAGTCAACGTCAACTGGAACAGCAACAACAGCTATTGCAACAGCAACAGCTCGAACTGGAAGAGGTCAACCAGCAATTGCGCACGCTTAGCCTGACCGACAGCCTCACCGGCCTCTTCAACCGCCGCGCCTTTGATGCCCGCATGAGTGAAGAGGTAGAACGTTCCATACGTACCCGTACTCCGGTATCGCTGCTGCTGGTGGATGTGGATCACTTCAAGTCATTCAATGATGTGTTTGGACACAGCGAAGGGGACATTGCTCTGCAGGAAGTCGCGGGGCTGCTGAAAAACAATGCCCGCAGTTATGATCTGGTGGCCCGCTACGGCGGGGAAGAGTTCGCTGTCATCATGCCCGGCACCAGCACGGTAGATGCGGAGCGTATCGCTGAACGCCTGCGCGCCAGTATTGCAGCGCATAGCTGGACGCTGAGAACGGTCACCGTCAGCATCGGCGTGGCCACGCTGGCGCAGGGAGACAGCATCCAGACCTTTATCAGTCATGCCGATCAGGCGCTTTATCGGGCCAAGGAACAGGGGCGTAACTGTGTCGTACACTGGACAGGTCTGCAGGAGCACTGATGACGTTGCCACTGACACTGCAACAATCTACCAAATCGTTACAGCAAAGGGCTTTGACACCACAGTGAGTTTGGCGGACGGAATCTTGTCCCTATAGTTAGACAGGTGGCGTGTTATCCCACGACGGTTCATTCAGGCAGTACATCCAGTCGCCGGGTTAACTTCAAAAGGCAGTTGAAAATACCAAGAGGTCTCTGCACAGTGGGTACAGGTCTCACCGAATGCTGATCGTTTCAGATCCATGATGGAGTCGGCAGCAACGAATGAGCCAGCGCTATGCGGAGCTGCTTCCAGGACCAGGATTGCAGGAGGGACTGCATGATCTTTTTACTCTGCCGGAACCGGGTAACTGACTTTTACCAGTGGAAGTCTGTATTCGACACCATGAGCACAGAACGACGGCATGCTGGCATGCACCTGTTGAATCTGTGGCGCACAGTCGATGAGCCCAATAATGTATTCTTTCTGCTGCGACTGGATGATGTGGAAAAGGCGCGCTCACTGTTGAGCGACCCTGACTACATCCGCATGGGCTGGGATGCCGGGGTGATCGACGGCGACTACACCTATCTTGAAGATGAGAAGGATATGGGCAGCGAGCTGGATGCGGCCTGAGGCATGCCGATAGCCCGCTGGGTCAGGCCTTGTAATAGCGTGTTCTAACAGGCTGTTGAAAAGCGTTATCGAGGCAACCGAGACAAGGAAGAAACAGGCGAAAAAGCG
>NZ_LAPT01000036.1 GCF_003194385.1 Pokkaliibacter plantistimulans | reverse complement strand
GCGGCTTAACAGGCTGTTGAAAAACGTTATCGAGGCAGCCGAGACAAGGAAATACCCCTAGGGCACAAGAAACAGGCGAAAAAGCGGAGTTTAGTGAACTAAATGAGCATTTGACTCGCTCCGCTCGCCCCTTCGGGGCCGTGCTAAAGCACGTTCAGCCTTTGGCTGTGAGCCTGTTTTTGACGCGGTATTCGGCAACGCAGATAGATTTTCAACGACCTGTTAAAGCCCCTCAGCTCGCCAGAATCTCACTGCCCATGCCGAAAATCATCGCTCCCCAATGGCGATTGTTGACGTAAATGGGCAGTGAGAGGTCATTCATCACTTCCCCGGTGTCACGGATAAAGGTCTGCAGCAGGAACGGCTGAGTATTGCCTGCCCGTCGTCGTTCTTCCTCACTGCCATTGAAGATACGCTGATGACGGCTCTTGAGATTGTCCTGCTGGGCATCGCCTGTCAGCGGTTGCGACACATGGGTATGATGTGCTGGCGCGTAGCCATTGCTGTCAACGGCGATGCTGTAGATAAAGCCCGGATGCGCCTTGAGGTAAGCGTCATACAGAGGGGGCAGCAAGCTGGCCAGCTGGTCGCTGTAACGGGTGCGATACTTGCGGGGTTCGCTCTGATTGATGGCCTGATATTGCTGATCAAACAGCTCCACGCCTTGACTGGCCAGCTGTTGCAACTGCGCCTGTACCTGATCACGGAAATGACGGGACTCCTGCAGTACCTTCTCGAAGCCGCCGCGACCGATCTGATAACGGGACAGATATTGCTGGGTTTCCTCGGTTGTCCCGGTGAGCTGCTGGGTAAAGCCTCTGGCCTGCTGCATGGCATCCGAGGTGCTGTCGGCCAGACTCTGAATTTCCGTCACCCGCTGGAACAACACCTCGTTGACCGCTGAGACAGATTCCACCGCCTGATTGATCTCGATGATTTCCTGATGGGTACGGCGAAAATCCTCCTGCATCACCGCAAAGTCATCACAGGTATGCACCACCACACCGCGCGCACTGCCAATACGGCGCTGAATGTCATCACACTCCTCCCGGGTGTGCTCCACCAGCTCGCCCATATGCGTGATATAGCCATGAATATCCTGCGTCGCCTTACCTACCTGCTGCGACAGGCTGCGGACCTCATCGGCCACCACGGCAAAACCGCGTCCGTGTTCACCGGCCCGTGCCGCCTCGATGGCCGCATTCAGGGCCAGCAGGTTGGTCTGGTCGGCAAATTCGTTGACCATGGCCAGAATGCGCTTGATCTGTTCGGAGTTGTCCTGCAACTGCAGGACCGTCTGCTGGAAGTGGTCGATTAGGCTGTGGGCCTGCTCGATCTCGGCACTGGTACGGGAAAGCTCACTGGCCGCTACGCCGACCTTGCTGATGGTATCGGTGGTTTTGCTGGAAATACTGCCGGTATGCACGGCAATCTCCTGCACTGCCCGGGTCGACTTCTCGCTTTCCTGATAGAGCACGCCCGCCGCGTGCTGCAGGCTGGTCATCGCCTCGCCACTGCTCAGCACCACCTTGCGCACCCGGGTTGCCTCCTGCGACAGGGTGACGCTGCGGCTGCGTACCTTGTCGATAACCTCTTTGAGGTTGTCGGAAAAATGGTTGTAACGCTCAGCCATCAGACTGATCTCGTCATAGGTGAACGACGGCAGGCTGGCCGAGATATCACCGTTCTTTTCTTCAATAGCTGACAGCACATCAATCATGTGCTGGATCGGGTGCAGGAACAGATGACGCATGTACAGGCCAATGCCGACACAGACCAGCAGATTGAGTCCGATCAGAGCGCCAAAGCGCTGATCCTGCCAGGTTCTGATCAGTTGTTGCTGCTCGCGGCTGATACCTTGCAGATCAAGGCCACCCCACAGCAGCCAGTAGGCCAGTGGCAGGCTGGTGACCAGAAAGATGAAGCCAAGATTCCCGACCAGTTTGCGGGTAAGGGTAAAGAACAGCGCTTTTTCTACGGCCTTATAGATATGTGTCAACGTCTGGATCACAGATCAACCCCCTGTCAGCAGGCATGACCTGCCGGTATCGGCGGCCCTGGCACGCCAGGCAACCTGTACCGGACAGCTTGGTATTGGTTGTTATCGGGCCTAAGCATAGCCTGCTTTTCGACAAAGTGTGTTGATCCAGCACGGGTACTTTAGTCCAACAAAAGCAAGCTGTTGGCCAACGACTTGCCACCCTTGAGGACGCATAAGCCGCCGTTGTGTTTGGCCATCTTTTTTAACGACACATTGTCTGCACAATGGTGGCTTCTGTGCGGCGAGCAAATAGGCTAGCCTTGCAGCCGTCAATGGACCCTGCTGTTATCGGCTTAACGACGGATCACGATATATGGATCATTTTCTCCTCAGTACCATCATCTTTCTGCTGGCTGCGGTACTGATCGTACCTTTGGCCAAACACAACGGCCTGGGGGCAGTGCTGGGTTATCTCGGCGCGGGTCTGCTGATCGGCCCCAACAGCCTTGGGCTGATCAGTGAGGTGGAGGCTATCCTGCACTTCTCCGAGCTGGGCGTGGTGTTACTGCTGTTTCTCATCGGTCTGGAGCTGAAACCACGCCGCCTGTGGGTGATGCGCAAGGCGGTATTCGGTCTGGGTCTGGCACAGGTATTGCTGTCAGGGGCGCTGCTGGGTGGCGTTGCGCTGTTGTTCGGCCTGACCTGGAAGACCGCACTGATCGCTGGCTTTGGTCTGGCGCTGTCATCCACTGCCTTTGCTTTGCAGCTGATGTCCGAACGGGGCGAGCTGTCGAGCCAGTATGGCCGCGGCGCCTTTGCCATCCTGCTGTTTCAGGATCTCGCGGTCGTCCCTCTTCTGGCTCTGGTCGCCGCTCTGGCGGATTCCAAGGTACATGACTCCAACGCCCTGCTGAATCTGGCCAAAGGGCTGGGCATGATCATTGCCGTCATCGTGATCGGTCGTTTTGCCGTCAAACCCGCCTTCCATCTGGTCGCCAAAGCCCATAGCCGCGAACTCTTTACCGCTGCCGCGCTGCTGGTGGTGATGGGCACCGCCTGGCTGATGGAGCAAGTGGGGCTGTCGATGGCTCTGGGAGCGTTTCTGGCTGGCATGTTGCTGTCGGATTCGGAGTTCCGCCATCAGCTGGAAGCCGACATCGAACCCTTCCGCGGCCTGCTGCTGGGGCTGTTCTTTATGGCGGTGGGTATGCAGATGGACCTGCATCTGCTGCTGGAACACATCGGCATTATCCTCGCCGCGGTGGTGGTGCTGATGCTGATCAAGACCGGTCTGATCTATGCCATGGCACGGGGCTTTGGCAATAACAATGCCGACAGTCTGCGCATGGGCGTAACCCTGTCACAAGGCGGTGA
The DNA here is from genome assembly GCF_003194385.1 of Pokkaliibacter plantistimulans. Taxonomy (GTDB): domain Bacteria; phylum Pseudomonadota; class Gammaproteobacteria; order Pseudomonadales; family Balneatricaceae; genus Pokkaliibacter; species Pokkaliibacter plantistimulans. The sequence continues at coordinate 64,091 of NZ_LAPT01000036.1, read as the reverse complement.
GTTCGCCTTTGTGCTGTTCAGTACGGCGGCCCAGTCCAAACTGATGAGCACCGAGCTGACTGGCATCATGACGCTGGTGGTCAGCATTTCCATGGCCTTCACGCCGCTGGTGGTCAAGGCCGCTGACAGCTACCTTGGCCGTCAGCAAAAACGCCAGAGTGATGACGAGGATACCCAGGCCCTGGAACATGAGACCTTCCCTGAACACAACCCGGAAGTGCTGATCATCGGCTTTGGCCGCATCGGTCTGACCATCGCCCGTGTGCTGCAGGCACGCAATATTGCCTTTACCGCCATTGATGCCAACCCAGCGCATATCCGGTTTGCCCGGCGTCTGGGTTATGAAGTGTATTACGGAGATGCCCTGCGCAACGACGTGCTGGAAGCAGCAGGCGCTGAAAAGGCACGACTGATCATTCTGGCCATCAACAACCCGGATATTTCCGAGAAAGCGGCACTGCAGATACGTGAACACTTCCCCCGGGCCAAGTTGTTTGCCCGTGCCCGCAACAGTGAGAATGCCCTGCATCTGCTGGAGCTGGATCTCGATCACGTATTTCTGGAAACCTACGACACCAGTCTGGGCGTGAGTCTGGAGGCGCTGCAGGCACTGGGTGTCCCGGCAGATAAAGCGCGGCAGTGGATTCTCGAATTCCGTGAAACCGATCTGGCCCAGCTGGAAGCCAAACGTCTGAGTAAAGCCACGTCACCACAGGCGGAAAGCTGGCAGCACGAGCACTGAGCGTGTCCGCCCCATGCATGCCCTGCAACGTCGCATCTGGCCTGACTGATACAGGCCAGATACAGTGCCTAGTCCGCTGATCCGGACAAGACGCTGAAGCAGCGGTGTCTGTTCACCCCTCCCCAGCTCTTGTCACCTTACGGTGATCGCGCGACCGTTTCTCAGCACTACAACCGAGACAAAAATCAGAGACGGAAGCGCCCGACTTCCTGCTCGACCTGACGGGCCAGCTGATGCAGCACCCTGGCCTGCGCTGCCGCCTGCTCGCTTTCTTCTGCCATGTCACTGGCCACGCCGCGAATGGCTTCAGTATTGCGATTGATTTCATTAGTGACGGAGGTTTGCTCCTCCGCTGCCGACGCAATCTGGGTGGCCATGTCGGCAATACTGGAGATGGCTTCAGTGATCTGCCCCAGACGCTGATGCGCCGCATCGGCATCACCCACGCTGGTACGGGCCAGCCGATGCCCACGCTCCATGATCGTCACCGCCCGGGCAGTGGTCTGCTGCAGGGTCTCGATCATGGTCTGGATCTCCGCAGTGGAGGCATGGGTCCGCTGTGACAGCACGCGGACTTCATCGGCCACCACGGCAAAGCCCCGGCCCTGCTCACCGGCGCGGGCCGCTTCAATGGCCGCATTCAGCGCCAGCAGATTGGTCTGCTCGGCAATACCGCTGATGGTGGCCAGAATGCCACTGATCTGCTGCGCGTGCTGATTCAGTTCGGCAATGGTGCTGGTGGCCTGCTCCACTTCATCCGCCAGGCTGCGAATTGAGCCCTGGCTTTTTTCCACCTGCACCCGGCCTTCATGGCTGAGGCTGACCGAATCCTGCGCGGCAGAGGCAGTGCGCTCAGCATTGCCGGCGATTTCCTGAGTCGCCATGGCCATCTCGGTGACCGCCGTGGCTACCATATGAATTTCATCCTGCTGCAGCTGCACCCGCTGGCTGCGGTTGTGAGCAGCACCAGCAACCCCATCGGCTTCGCCAGTCAGCTGCACCGAGGTGCCATGCAGACGGCTGATAATGCCCTGCATACGTTCAACAAAGCGATTGAAACCACCGGCCAGACGGCCAATCTCATCCTTGCTGCTGACCTGAATGCGCACGGTCAGGTCGCCTTCCCCTTCGGCGATGTCTTCCAGCGCGACGGCGACACGCTCCAGATTGCGGAACAGCACCTTGAACAGGTAGATCAGCGCCAGGGTAAAGAGGGCCAGCAGCACCACGGCGATACCGATCTGGGTGATCAGCAGGTCATAGATCGGTGCCATCAGGGTGGCTTTGTCCATCACGAAGATCAGCGCCCAGTTGGTCTGCGGAATAGCCTGGGCATAGACAAAGCGCTCACGCTGATCCAGTGACGTTTCAAACAGGCGGTTATCACTGATCAGCTGAGGCAGGTGGCTGCTGTCAAACAGCGGACTCAGCTCACCGGCAGACTTGGTCTGCAAGTCGGTATGCGGATGGGTGATGATCTGGTCGCTGCGATCCACCAGAATGGCGTAGCCCTTGCCCGGCACATCCAGTGCATTGGTACGTTTGGTCAGCTGCTCCAGCGTCAGGTTGGCACCGACCGCACCGATGACTGCGCCACTGGCCTTTACCGGCTCCGCCAGCGTCACGACCAGCTGCTTGAGGGTGGCGCTGATGTAAGGTGCGGTGACAATCGCCCGGTTCTCTTTCAGCGCCTGCTGATACCAGTCACGCTTGCGCGGATCATAGCTGGCGTTGTTCTTGTCCAGCGCCGGATCCTGGCGGAACATCTGCCCCTGCTCATTGCCGTAGTAGGTCAGGGCAAAACCCGCGGCATTGTGTGTTTGCAGAATGGCGGCGTAGGGGCTGTCCTGCGGATGGTCTTCGATCTGCTTCTTGAGGGACGTCATGGCCTGCTGGCGGTCATGCAGCCACTGCCCCACTCCCTCACCATAAGCACCGGCGAAATGCTGGGCATCCTTCAGCAACTGGTCCAGCATCTGCTGACGCATGGTGATGTTGGTTTCCCACACCAGCGCCAGCACGATCACGCACACGGCAACGATACTGACGCCCAGCAGGCGCGCACGCAGTGACAGATTCATACAACATCCTCTTGTGGTATTCCCAATGCAGGACAACGAACAGATGATGGGAACGACTACAGGCCGCACCGACAGACCGTCAGGTTGAACCCCTGCGGGATGTCGGCAGCCCGTGCTGGAAGCTTAGTACAAGATCGGCAGAATTGGCGTTGGTACGGTCTGCCAAAAGGGAGATATGCGCTTTCGTTGAACAGCTTTAATACCGGCGATCAAGCACCAGAAAGCTGTAGGCATGGGGATTACGTTCGGTGGGCTGATGATCGATACGCCCCTGCTCCTGCCAGTCGGCATCATTCAGCACGGGGAAGAAGGCATCTCCCTCAATATCGGCCCAGACCCGGGTCAGATAGAGCCGCTGACAGTGTGGCAGCGCCTCGTTGTAGAGCTGGGCACCACCGATAATCATGCACTCATCACTGCCACCGATCAGGCATTCTGCCTCAGCCAGAGCAATGGCCTGCGGCAGGCTGTGCACCACCTTGACGCCGTCATGCTGCCAGTCAGTCTGACGGGTAATAACGATGTTAGTGCGTCCGGGTAACGGCCGGCCGATGGAGTCGAAGGTCTTGCGGCCCATCAGGATGGGCTTGCCCATGGTCACCTGCTTGAAGTACTTGAGATCCTCCGGCAGATACCACGGCAGTTTATTGTCGATACCGATGACATTGTTCTGACTGGCGGCGACGATGGCAGCAAGTTTCATGAGCGTATTTCCGATTGCAGGGCAGATCAGGGGTGGTGCAGGCGCAGCCTACACCGAGAACGGATACTGAATGGGATCGTGGCAGCGGTAACCCTCCACCTCGAAGTCATCCAGCGTCACCCAGGTTTCCAGATCTTCCAGACGGCGAATCGACGGGTTGATACGCAGCTGCGGTGCCGGGAAGGGTTCCCGCTTGAGCTGTACATCGCGCATCAGCGCCAGCTGATCCTCATAGATATGGGCATTGACGATCTTGTGATAGGCCATCCCGGCCTTATGGCCAGTGATCTGCGCCATCAGGGCCAGGAAGGTGAACACCTGCACCTGATTGAAGTTCAGCCCCAGCGGCACATCACAGGAACGCTGATAGGAAGTCAGATGCAGCGTATCGCCCAGCAGCGAGAAGGTATGAGTGTGCATGCACGGCCGCAGGCAACCCATGTGGAACTCGCCGGGGTTATAGAAGGTGATGATTTCGCCACGGTCATCGAGACCACGGCTCAGGTTATCCACCACCTTGCGCACCTGATCCAGATGGCCGCCGTCAGGCTTGGCCCAACTGCGTCCCTGCACACCGTAGACCCGGCCCATATCATCCTCACCGGTACGGTAGGGGTTGTTCAGCCAGGCGCCGTTGTCGTTGGCATTGGCATCCCAGGTTCGGGTGCCCAGTGCACGGAAATCAGCGGCGCTGCTATACCCCCGCAGATAGCCCAGCAGTTCGGCAATGGCTGCCTTCCAGTAGCTCTTGCGGGTGGTGATCAGCGGAAACTCATTGGCGCCGACACGGTAGTTGAGGTCAGCGTTGATCACCGTCAGGCAGCGCTTGCCGGTACGCTCATTCTCAACCCATACGCCTTCATCAATGATGCGCTGGCAGAGTTGCAGATATTGCTTCATAGATACACCTTGTCGTCACGCCGCCAGCTGCCTCAGTGACGGCGCCTGCGCCATCAGTGGATGGCGCGTTTGCTCTGATACGCGTAAACAATAAAGCCGGCACCGACGGCCAGCATCGGCAGGCTCAGTAGCTGTCCCTGCGTCAGCCAGCCCCAGGCAATGTAGCCCAGCTGTTCATCCGGCTGACGGAAGAATTCAACAATGATACGGCTGAGGCCATAGCCAATCAGGAATAACCCTGACACCGCCCCTGCCGGACGCGGCTTGCGCGAAAACAGCCAGAGTACGGTAAAGAGTACGATGCCTTCCAGTACAAATTCGTACAGCTGGGACGGATGGCGTGGCAGGTTGTCAGCGCGGGGAAACACCATAGCCCAGGGCACATCCGTCGGCCGCCCCCACAGCTCGCCACCGATAAAGTTGCCAATACGACCCGCCCCCAGACCGATGGGCACCAGCGGTGCGACAAAGTCCCCCAGACTGAGCAGTGACAGACCCAGTTTACGCGACTGCCACAGTGTCACCGCGGTCACACCAAGCAGGCCACCATGGAACGACATGCCGCCTTCCCAGACATAAAACAGCCATTTAGGGTCGGCCAGAAAGCGGTCAAAGTTGTAGAACAGCACATAGCCGATCCGCCCGCCCAGCACCACGCCGAGCGCACCATAGAAGATCAGATCAGATAACTGCTCCTTGCTGAGACCAAAACGTTCACGGCGTTGCTGGCCCAGTAACCAGGCGGCAGAAAAGCCGACCAGATACATCAGTCCGTACCAGTGAACCTTGAGGGGCCCAAGCTCAATGGCAATGGGGTCAATCTGAGGATAGGTAAGCATAGTTTTTCCGTGGCACCCTTAACATGGCGGCTGGCCAAGAACCCTGGCTGCGGTTACGCACTCGATCATCAAAGCAGGAACCGTATGCCGACAATCACCAACAATAAAGCAAAGGCCCGTTTCAAAATATGACCGGGCAGACGATGCGCCAGTCTGGCGCCCACACGGGCGAATGGCGTGCTGGCGATCACAATTCCCAGCACGGCGGGCAGATAAACATAACCCAGACTCCACTGCGGCAGACCCGGCGCATCCCAGCCAGCGACGATATTGGTCGCCGCACCGACGATGGCAATCGGCAACCCCAGCGCCGCTGAGGTGCCCACAGCCTGCTGCATACTGACATTGCACCAGGTGAGAAACGGCACAGTCAGGGTGCCGCCACCGATACCAAAAATCGCCGATGCCCAGCCAATAACCCCGCCCGCGCCCACCAGACCGGGCTTGCCGGGCAGTCCGCGGCTGGCTTTGGGCTTGAGATTCAACGCCATTTGCAGAGCCACACAGATAGCAAAGATACCAATCAGTTTTTGCAGCAAGGCACCCGGCAGCAGCACCGCTGTTTTCACCCCCAGTGCCGCGCCGAGCAGAATGCCCAGCGTACAGCTGGTAAAAATCGGCCACAGCACCCCGCCCTTCTGATGATGGGCGATGATGGAACTGATCGCGGTGCCGATAATGCACGCCAGCGAGGTCCCCACGGCCAGATGGGTCAGGACGTCCACCGGCAGATGCTGGGCACCGAAAGCAAAGATCAGTGCCGGTACAACCACCATGCCACCGCCGATGCCAAACAACCCGGCCAGCACTCCCGCCACCGCTCCCAACAGCAGATACAGCAAAAAAATAGACATCAAATTCGCTCACTCGGCATACTGGCCTCCCATCCATTCCTCCGTGTCATAGCTCACGCAAGGCATGACACGGCAGACAAGGAGCCCACCATGTGTTTGCTGGTTCTGGCCTGGCAGCATGATCCTGACTATCCACTGCTGCTGGCCGCCAATCGCGACGAATTCTATCAGCGTCCGACCCGCAGTGGGCGCTGGTGGCCGGAATTTCCTCAATGTTGGGGCGGACAGGACCTGCAGGCAGGCGGGAGCTGGTTCGTCATCAATCGCGCCGGTTACTGGGCCGCACTGACCAACGTCCGTGAAGGCAGTGGCAAGGCGGATCACCTGCGCAGCCGGGGCGAACTGGTGAGCGGCTATCTGCGCCAGCTGGAGATGGATACCGAGCATGAGGACAGCCGCTCCCCCTACAGCCTGTCGGCCTTTGACTATGCACTGCAGGTGCTGGAACAGGGCCACCACTACGCCGGTTTCAACCTGCTGCTCGGCAGCCCGGATGAAGTGATCTATTGCAGTAACCGTCTGCCCTGGCCCGAACGTCTGCAACCGGGCCTGTATACGCTGTCCAACGCCCGGCTGCACAGCCACTGGCCGAAAACACAGCAGGCCCGTCAGGCCATGCAACACTGGCTCGCGGCCGGACGCGATCTGCCCTCGTTGCCACGTTTGCTTGGCAGCCGTCAGCAGGCGCCCACTGCAGAGTTGCCCGATACCGGCATCAGCGTGGAGTGGGAGCAGCGTCTGTCTTCCTGTTTTATTGCCAGCCCCGGTTACGGGACCCGCTCCAGTCTCGGCCTCAGCCGCGATCAGGCAGGGCTGATCAGCGTGCGGGAGTGCAGTTTTTCCCCCGGCGGCTATGCTTTTCAGCAAACCTGTGAAAGCTGGCACGTTCGGGGCAGAAATGGATTTGCCGCTTAGTTATAAGTGTCTCAAAAGACACCTTAAGGCCTGCTGCTGTTTGACGCGCATCAGGTAGAAATGTGATTTGCCACACCCGCCTCTATGTCATCCGGCAGTTCTCAATGGCGGTCAGGCAGGTCCTCTGTTGCATGCCTATTGGATCACGGTCATGACTACACCCCGCTCTCAGTCCTTCTTCAGCCTGGTGTGGCGCTCCTATCTGCGCAGCGCCCTGCTCCCGATCATTCTGATCGAACTGGCACTGGTGGTAGCCTACTTGCTGACCAATGCCATCATCCGCGACGAGAATATTCAGACTCTGCAACGGCTGGCCAAAGACCAGCTGCAGGGCGTGGCCAATCTTGAGGCCGGGCGTATTTCTGACCAGCTCGACAGTGTGGCGCATATGACCCGACTGCTCCAGCGTCAGACCGAGGTAGCCTACCAGACCCCGTATCAGGCCAGCAGTGAAGAACAGCAGCGCTATTCAGTGACCGACGGCGTGCTGCATACCACCCGTGAATTGCCGGGACGGGCGGCACTGTTTTATTCCAACATCAACACCATTGGCCAGACGCAGCGTGACAAGGCCCTGCAGCTCGGTCAGCTCGATAACGTGATGCGTGATGTGGTCGATGCCCAGCCACTGGTGACGCAGGCCTACATCAACACCCGGGACTCGATGAATCGCATCTATCCCTACTTCGATGTCATTGATCAGTATCCCCACGACATGAAGATCACCGAGTACAACTTCTTCTACGATGCCGACATCAAGCACAACCCCGGCAAGGGGCCGGTCTGGACGGATGTCTACATCGATCCGGCCGGACAGGGCTGGATGACGTCCTGCATCGCCCCGGTGTACCTGCCCGGCAGTGATCCGGCCAAAGGACCGGAAGCCGTGGTTGGGCTGGACATCACCCTGGAACAACTGATCAAACAGATACTTCATCTTGATGTGCCCTGGCAGGGCTACGGCATTCTGGTGGACAAGAGCGGCACCATCATGGCCCTGCCGCCGCAAGGTGAAGAGGCCTGGGGCCTGAAAGAGCTGACCAATCAGTCGTATGCCGATGCCATTCGGCAGGACACTTTCAAACCCGATGAATTCAACCTCCACAAGCGTGCTGATACGCAGGCGCTCAGTCAGGCGATGCAGAAAGCCAACAGTGGCATCACCGAACTCAACCTTAACAACGATCTGATGCTGGTCAGCTGGCATACCATTCGTGGCACCAACTGGTCGCTCCTGCTGCTGGTCGATGATGACAATATCTACACCGATGCCATGGTGCTCAACGCCCGCTTCAATCGCATTGGCTATCTGATGATCGGTGTACTGGTACTGTTCTATCTGTGCTTCTTTGTTTATCTCTATCGCAAGGCATTCACCCTTAGTCAGTCGGTCGCCATGCCCCTGCAGGCGCTGTCGGCCACCATGAAGCGAATCGGGGAAGGCGACTACTACCAGAATCTGGAACCCTTTGTCGTACGTGAGGCCCAGGAGACCGCCACCGGCCTGATCCAGATGGGTAAGGCGCTGGGACAATACACCCAGGCGCTGGAAGAAGCCAAGACCAATCTGGAAAACCTTAATCAGGAGCTGGAAGCGCGGGTGACCACACGCACTCAGGAGCTGCAGGACCTCAATCACCAGCTCAATCAGGAAAATACCGCCAAGGCGCAGCTGATTGATGAGCTGAGACAAACGCAGGCGCAGCTGGTGCAGTCAGAAAAAATGGCCTCCATTGGCCAGCTGGCAGCCGGTGTGGCCCATGAGATCAACAATCCCATGGCTTACATCTCTGCCAATATCGAAGCCATGGGAGATTACGTCGGCGATCTGCTCAGCCTCAATCAGGCCTATGAACATGCCCTGCTGCCCAGCAGTGACCCGGCCCGTCAGTCTCTCGACGAGCTCAAGATCCAGCTGGATTACGACTTTCTCATCAATGACCTGCAGGCACTGGTGGAAGAGTCGCGCGAAGGCACGCGACGGGTGAAGAAGATCATTGAAGATCTGCGTGAATTCTCACACGGGGGCGATAGCGACTGGGCCTGGACCGATGTGCACAAAGGTCTGGAAAGCACCCTCAACATCGCCCACAACGAGCTCAAGTACAAAGCCGAAGTCGTCCGTGAGTACGGCAATCTGCCCGCCGTGGAGTGCATCCCCTCACAGATCAATCAGGTGCTGCTCAACCTGCTGATCAACGCCGCCCAGGCGATCGAGCAGTTTGGCAGGGTCACCGTGCGCACCGGCCAGAAAGATGATCAGGTCTATATTCAGGTGGAAGACACCGGCAGCGGCATTGATGAGAAGCATCTGGGCCAGATCTTCAACCCCTTCTTCACCACCAAGCCGGTGGGCAAGGGCACGGGCTTGGGTCTGGCCATGAGTTACAATATTATGGAAAAACATCACGGGCGCATCGATGTGACCAGTGTCAAAGGCCAGGGAACCTGCTTTACGCTGTGGCTACCTATCAAGCAACCGGTCAGTCTGGAGGTCGATCACCGCTCCTGATCGACGGTCGCTTGCCTCATCGAGCCCCTTACTCATTTTTCGGGCAGCCCCAGATCCACCATGAATCGTCACGGCGGATCAGGGGCTGCCCCTTGCTATCGGGAACCATGCAGTGACAACCAAGGAGTCAGGAGCACCGTCTGCCAGCCACTTTTCCAGTACCTGGTTCTCGGCCTTTATCGTGGTCCTGATCGTCGCCAGCCTGTCGATCAGCTGGTGGAGTTACGAACAGAACCGGAATCATCTGGAGCAGGAGGCCATTCAACAGGCCGATGAATACCTGCAGCTGATGATGCAGATTCGCGCTTTTTACTCGCGGGAGATTGTCCCCAAAGCGAAAGACGCCGGGATGCGGATTGGCCATGATTACGCCTTCCACAATGACATGCTGCCGCTACCCACCTCCTTCACCATGGACTTTGCCCGCAACCTGATGGCCGAGAATACCGGCCTGCGGATTCGTCTGTTCAGCGAGCTGCCCTTCCCGTGGAACAAGTCCGGCGGCCCTCAGGATACCTTCGAGAATGATGCGTTAAGGGCGCTGCACTCCAACTCCTTCGAACCGTTCTATCAGTTTGACGACAAGAACGATCAGCTGACCCTGCGCTACGCCCGTGCCGACATTCTCTCCCCCAGCTGCGTGGCCTGCCATAACTCCTATCCCGGCACCCCCAAGCGCGACTGGAAAGCCGGCGACGTGCGTGGCGTCATGAGCGTGACCCGCAATATCAGCACCGGCACCGGCCCCAGCTTCTTCTGGTCACTGACCTTCGTGCAGACCCTGTTTAGCGTGCTGGCGCTGGGACTGCTGTGGTACAGCATGTCACGGCTGCATAAATCCCTGCGCCATGCCGAAGCGCTGAATGACAAGACCCTCGACGTCAACAAACGCCTGCAGAGCGAGATTCAGCAACGCAGCGAAGCCGAACAGGAGCTGCGCCTGACCGCCGCCAAGAATCAGGCCATCGTCTACAGCGTGGCCGACAGCCTGATGCTGGTTGACCAGCAATGGCGTATCCAGCAAAGCAACCCGGCAGGCTGCCAGCTGTTGCGCAGCAACTGGGAGCAACTGCGGCAGCAACCGCTGACCCAGTACTTCAATGCCCTCAGCACACCACCCGACCACTGGCTGCCCACCGGCAACGTTCCCAAGGAACTGCAGGGGTTACGCCCTGATGGCTCCAGCTTCCCGGTCATGCTGCAGATCAACAAGGTGGCCAACTCGCAGCCCGCGCTTTACGTGGTGGTCATCCGCGATATCAGCGAACAGAAGACACTGGAAATGACTCTGGCAGAAGCCCGCGATCAGGCATTGGCCTCATCACAGATCAAATCCGAATTCTTGCGCAAGATGGAGCAGCTCAACAGCGAGCTGGAGCTGCGCGTCAATGAGCGAACCCAGGCGCTGCAGGATGCCAACCAGCAGCTGCAAAGCACTGCCGCGGCGCTGGAGGAAGAACGACGCAGCCAGCAGCAGCTGATCCAGCACTGGCAGCAGGCCCAGGCACAGCTGCTGCAACAGGAAAAACTGGTGGCACTGGGACAGGTCACCTCCGGCGTGATCAGCGAAATTCACGCACCGCTGGCCTTTGCCCTGTATCAATTGCAGCAGCTGCAAAGCAATGGTCAGCAGACCATGCAGAAGCTGGACAACATCTATCAGCGTATCAGCGTCGAGCAGCCTGATTCACCGTTGCTGCCGGAGCTCAGTCAGGTCTGCAATACCGAGATGGATATGCTTGACCAGCATCTGACCACGACGCTGGCAGGCCTCAATCAGGTAGAACAAACCGTCAAGGAGCTGCAGCATCTGGCCGAAGCTGAACAAGGGGGGCATATCCCCATGGAGGTCAATGGCCTGATCACCAGCGTGCTGGAAGTGCTGCGCACCGAGATCAGTGAACACATCCTGATTCAGCAGGACTTCGCCGAGCTGCCGCCTTATCAGGGCAATGTCCTGCAACTGAGCCAGCTGATGATCCATCTGCTGATTCAGGCGGAAGAGTCGCTGCAGGGCAACGGGCGTCTGCGCATACGCACGCGCCAGGAGGAAGAGGATATCCAGATTGAACTGGAAGATGCCGACGGCGACGCCACCAGCCAGTGGCAGAGCATGACCGCTGATAGCGGCAGCAATCCGATCCGCAGCCTGATGATCAATGAGTTGGTGCAGCAGCTGCAGGCACAGCTGGTCTTTGGCGTGTTTGGCCCGCAACAGAAGGGGTTCAGCCTGCGTTTGCGCCTGCCGCTGCAGCCTCGCCCGCCCCAGAATGCAACCTCAGCCCCTGAGCAATAAACGCTGAAGGCCGCATTAGCGGCCTTCCGTAATCACATCAGTCTGTCGCACGAGTGGGGTTTAGCCCGCCTCAAGGTTACGACGGTTACCCAGCCGGCCGACGCCCGCATCATACAGCAGGGTATAGATAGCCTCTTCCACCGCTTTGGGATCGAGCAGCTGCATGACGTTATCGAGCATGGCACAGGCTTCGGCATACTTGACCGCACGGATCGCCGCCTTGACCTTGGGCAGATGGATCGGGCTCATGGACAGCACATCGTAGCCCATGGCCATCAGCAGCACGGCACCGCCGGGGTCGCCTGCCATTTCACCACAGATGCTGACCTGCACCCCTTCCTTATGCCCTTCCTCAACCACGCAGCGCAGCGCCTGCAACACCGCCGGATGATAGGAATGATAAAGTCCGGCGACCCGCGGATTGTTGCGATCCACCGCCAGCAGATACTGCGTCAGGTCGTTGCTGCCCACCGACAGGAAGTCAACATGACGGGCAATATCCCGTGCCTGATACACCGCCGCAGGTACTTCGATCATCACGCCGAGGGCGGGGCGTGCAATCGGCAGGCCTTCATCACGCAGCTCGTTGAGCGCATCGTTGATCAGGCGTTTGGCTTCGATGACTTCACCGACATAGGACACCATCGGCAGCATGATGCGCAGGTTGTCGAGGCCGATGCTGGCTTTCAGCATGGCGCGTACCTGCACCTTGAAAATCTCGGGATGATCCAGCGTGACCCGGATACCGCGCCAGCCAAGAAAGGGGTTATCTTCCTCAATGGGGAAATACGGCAGCGCCTTATCCCCGCCGATATCCAGCGTACGCATCGTCACGGAGCGCGGCGCAAAGGACTCCAGCTGCACCCGGTAACTCTGTACCTGTTCGGCTTCGGTGGGGAAAGACTCGCGAATCATGAAGGGCACTTCGGTACGGTACAGACCGATACCTTCAGCACCCCGCTCCAGTGAGCGGTTAACATCTGCGCCCATGGCAGTATTCACCCACAGGGGAATGCTGCGCCCATCAAGCGTCTCCGCTGGCAGATCGCGGATCGCCTCCAGCCCCACTACCAATTGCCGCTCCTCAGCGATAATCAGCTCGTAGTAATGACGCAGGTCCTTGGATGCATTGACGAAGACCCGTCCCATGTAGCCATCCAGCACCAGATCCTGTCCGTCCAGCTGGGTCATCGGCAGATCGACGGCCCCCATCAGGGTAGGAATCCCCATGGAGCGCGCCAGAATGGCCGCATGGGAGTTGGATGAACCTAATACGGATACCAACCCCACCAGCGATTCCGGTGGCACTTCCCCCAGCATGGCAGGGGTCACTTCTTCAGCAATCAGAATCGTGTGCGGCGGAAACTGTTTGGGCTCCGCACTGGCTTCTTCCTGCAGGTAGGACAATACCCGGCGGCCAAGGTCACGAATATCCGTGGCCCGTTCACGCAGGTAGGGGTCATCCATCAGGGAAAACTGGCGAATATGCTCCATCGCCACGGCGCAGAGCGCACCCTGCGCCCACTGGCCGTCTTCAATCAGACTGATAACTTCGCCGGGCAGGGCATTGTCATCCAGCATGCGCAGATAGACGTCAAAAAGCGCAGCCTCGTCCTTGCGCAGGCGCTTCGACAGCGTCCGGCCTACCGCCCGGATATCGCGCCGGACCTGCTTCAGGGCCGCCTGAAAGCGTTCGATTTCCAGTGCAATCTTGTCTTCACTGATCGTCTTCTGCGGCACCGTGGTGAGATCGGCCGGGGGCGCCATCACCACACCCACACCGATAGCCACACCGGGAGAAGCGGCAATACCGTCGTACTTGCTTTCCGAACCGACGGTTTCCGTCTGATTGGTAGAGGAGTAGATACCAACGGTGGCTTCAGCGTGAGCAATGATGCCCGCCAGCTGGGCCGACATGGTTACCAGAAAGGCTTCATCACCTTCATCGAACTTGCGCTGCTCACGCTGCTGGACGATCAGCACACCGAGTACCCGGCGCTGATGAATGATGGGCACACCGAGGAAGGACTTGAAGCGCTCTTCACCGGTTTCTTCGAAATAGCGGAATTGAGGATGCTGGGCGGCGTCATCCAGGTTAAGGGGCTCTGCCCGCTGACCAACCAGACCCACCAGACCTTCATGCAGAGGGATGCTGACCTGTCCGACGGACTTCTGATGCAAACCCTCGGTGGCCATCAGTACGAAGGCCTGCAGATCTTTGTCAAACAGGTAAACGGAGCAAACGTGCGTGCTCATGGCACTGCGGATACGTTTCACAATAAGCACCAGAGCGTCGTCCAGCGTCTCGGCGCTGTCCACCTCCTGCACTATCTTGCGTAACGTCTCCAGTTTAGGCATGATGCCGCTCCCTCAAAGTTGGCCCGGCCAGCAGTGCTGCGAGCCATCTGTTTACCCGTATGCAATTACCCCATGTCGCGTCCATAGCAAAGACGCATATGGCGTGTGGACAACTCCCGCATGGCGCGGCGGTAGACCTCACGCTTGAACGATACAACCTGGCCCAGCGGATACCAGTAACTTACCCAGCGCCAGTGGTCAAATTCCGGCGACGGACCCGCATCAATACACACCCGCTCGTCTTCAGCCAGCAGACGCAACAAAAACCATTTCTGTTTCTGACCGATGCAGACAGGCTGGCTGTGGTAACGTACCATGCGCTTGGGCAAACGGTAACGTAACCAGCCACGGGTACAGGCAAGAATCTCGACGTGTTCCGGGTTTAACCCCACTTCTTCCTTGAGTTCACGAAATAGCGCCTGCTCAGGGGTTTCGCATTCTTTTATGCCACCTTGAGGAAACTGCCACGCATCTTGTCCGATGCGCCTTGCCCAGAGTACCTGCCCTTGTCCATTCGCCAGGATGATGCCCACATTGGGCCGGAATCCGTCTTCGTCGATCACGGAATCACCCTGTCATAACTTTGAATTAGCCTTATTCTTCCACAACTGCCCAGATTCACCAAGGGCTGGTGCAAATACAAAACTTTTTGGAAACAGCAGCTTAGCCCCGCCTTGTGACGGGGCATGCAAAAACCGGGAGAAACGACCTTGAGACTGGCCATTTTTGACCTTGACCATACCCTGATTGGCGGCGACAGCGATCAGGTCTGGGGTGATTTTCTGGCAGAATCCGGCCTGGTGGACGGCGATGCCTACAAGGCCCAGGTCAGTGCTTTCTATCAGGACTACATGGCTGGCACGCTGGACATCCATGCCCACCTCAGTCACTCACTGGCACCGTTGAGCCGCTTCAGCATGGCAGAGCTGGATTCACTGCATCGTGACTACTTTGCCCAGAAAGTGCTGCCACTGCTGCAACCCAAGGCGCACCAGCTGTTGCAATGGCACCGTCAGCAGGGCCACTATCTGCTGATCATCACCGCAACCAACCGCTTTATCACTGCCCCCATTGCCGAATACCTGGGGGTGGACGATCTGATTGCCTGTGAAGCCGAGATTATCGACAACCGTTATACCGGCCGTCCCACCGGTGTTCCCAGCTATCGCGAAGGCAAGGTGACGCGTTTGCAGGATTGGCTCAGGCAACACCCCGAACTCAGCCTTGAAGGCAGCTACTTCTACAGCGACTCCCACAATGATCTGCCCTTGCTGGAGCTGGCCTCACAGCCTGTCGCTGTCGATCCGGACGACGTACTGAAGCAGGTAGCCACCGAGCGCGGCTGGGAGATTGTTAGCCTGCGCAACTCATAAATCACTGAACGCTCAGGTAAACCAGCTATTAACACAAGCAACAACGGGAAGCTAAGCTTCCCGTTGTTGCTTCACAGCATATACTGAAGATCAGTAGCGCGGGCGACGCTGAGGCCGTTCACTGCGGGGCTGTGCCTGATTGACTTTGATGTTGCGACCCTTCAGCGGCTTGTCATTTAAGGCCTTGATGGCCTGATCAGCTTCAGAATTACTGGGCATCTCGACAAAGCCAAAACCTTTGGATTCACCTGAAAATTTGTCAGTTGCAAGGGATACGCTCTCTACGGTGCCAAAGGCTGAAAAAGCGTCGCGTAAATCGGCTTCTGTGACAGTGTAGGGAAGGTTGCCGACATATAGATTCATTAAATATCACTCTTAGCGGAGGTATGCGTTGTTCGCGAGATCATCAATCAGGTTACCAAGCGCACAAATAACCTGCTTAAAGCTGCCGAAGGCAGAGGGGAAGGAAGGCTGACAGCCTGATAACTGCCGGTATAGGGCACTTATCCGACAACATCCACTGAGGAGTCAGGACAAGACCGTCATTACTGCAACGAGCCTGAAGAGTGACTGAAAAGTGTGCAATCCGGTCGCTACAGTATGCTTCTTTCCCCGCATTTGCACTCTTTATTTATTGCAGGGTTATTTACTAACGACACTTATCGGCTGCGTCCAGGTACACAATTTCCTGCCGTAACTGGGCCAGATAGCAACGCATGAAGCTGGTCCGCTGGACAGCCTCTGCACGCCCTGCAGCCGTCGTGAAAGACTGTTCGAGCCTGAGCAGCTTGGTATGGAAGTGGTCCAGACCAAAGCGATGGTCATCAGGTTCACGCTCCACACAGAACGGGTCATCCAGACTGTACAGCGTCCGCTGCAACTGGCCACCGACCATGAAAGTTCTGGCGATGCCAATGGCGCCCAGAGCATCCAGACGATCCGCATCCTGCACCACTGCCGCTTCCAGCGTACGCGGTGTGATGGCCGCGCTGAAACTGTGAGCACAGATAGCGTGATGAATCGCCTCCAGCCAGCGGGAGGGGTAAGCAATCTGCTGCAACAGCACTACCGCCCTGTCAGCACTCAGGCGTGAACTCTGACTGCGCAGTGGTGAATCCTTGGCTACATTGACGCAGTCATGCAGCCAGGCAGCAGGTAATACCACCCCCAGCTCAGCCCCTTCCGCGTCTGCCAGCCGCCGCGCATTGGCAACGACACGTTCGATATGGGCCAGGTCATGGGCGGCATCTTCCACCATGGCCTGACGTAGCAGCGGCAGAAACATCTCACGATCATTCATCATCGCTCTCCTCAAACTCAGCGCGCGACTTGTCCTGTTGCAGAGTGGCTCCTACACTCGCCCCCACAGTCTTCCTGACCGGAGTCGTCGATGTCAGCCCTGGATAACCGTATCAAGTTTCGCCATCTGCAGTGCTTCCTCGAAGTCGCACGCCAGGGCAGTGTCGGTAAAGCCGCGCAGGTGCTGGCCCTGACTCAGCCTGCCGTCTCCAAAAAGCTGGCAGAGCTGGAAGACATGCTGGGCGTGCAGCTGTTTGAACGCAGCAAGAAAGGCGTCACCCTGACCGCCTTCGGTGAAGTCTTCCTGCGTCATGCCGGTGCCAGTGTGGCGGCCCTGCGTGAGGGTGTCGACAGCATCCTGCAGGCACGCCGTGGCGATCTGCTGCTGCGCATCGGCGCTCTGCCCACGGTATCGGCGCGCATCATGCCCGACACGGTACGCAAGTTCAAAGCCAGCGGGGCTGATGCCACCGTCAGCGTCCAGACCGGCCCCAATGCCCTGCTGCTTGAGCAACTGCGTCTGGGTGAGCTGGATGTCGTGGTTGGCCGGCTGGCCGCCCCCGAGCAGATGACTGGCCTCAGCTTCAGTCATCTGTATTCCGAGCGGGTGGCACTGGTGACCCGCCCCGGCCATCCGCTGCAGCAGGACCATATCACCCGTCTGGACCGTATCCAGGACTTCACCGTGCTGCTGCCCTCGGATGACTCCATCATCCGCAGCACCGTAGACAAACTGCTGATCACCCATGGCATCGGCCATTTACCGGATCGTATTGAAACCATTTCCACCGAGTTTGGCCGCGACTATGTGCGTCACTCGGATGCCATCTGGATCATTTCCCACGGCGTGGTGGCCAAGGATATTGAAGAAGGCATCCTGATCGAGCTGGATATGGATACCCGTGACACCATGGGGCCGGTGGGTATCACGACCCGCACCGACCTGCAGGCCAGTGCCTCGCTGGAAATGCTGATCGACTGTATCCGTCAGGTTGCAGAAGGTATCCAGGCGTGAACAGCCTGTTTCGATCCCGTCACCGCGACTTGCCTGCGCACCTCATGGCAGCCAAACACAGGGATACCCCCTTTTGTGCTGAAACAGGAGTTTGCTGTCATGGATCTGATTCGCATCATCTTCGCTATCTTGCTGCCACCACTGGGCGTCTTTCTGCAGGTAGGCTTTGGCGGAGCCTTCTGGCTCAACATTCTGCTGACGCTGCTGGGCTATATCCCCGGTATCGTGCATGCTGTGTGGATCATTGCACGCCGCTAACCAACGAGTGGAGACCATGGGACGAAAATCTGTCAGCCTTGCCCTCAGCCTGTCACTGTCCGCGTTAACGCTGTCTGGCCTGTGGCTCTCGTCAGCCCGGGCCGATACCGGCCCCCAGTATTCGGCTCAGGATAAACTGCGCAACTGGGCACTGAGCCACTGTCTGGCCAAAGCCTACGGCACTGAAACCGCAGCCGGGCGGGATGCCTCCATCACCGCCAGCATTGCGCTGGAGCACAGCAAGGCCAGCGCGGAATCCATGCAGAAGCTCGACGCCATGGTGGACAAGTACCTGCGTCGCAGCTACAGCGGCCCGGTGCAGGGCCAGTTCAAAACCAAAAAGTGTCTTGACCTGTACACCAGTGCCGAGCTGAAGACCCTGAGCAAAAATATCGTTGCCAGAGATCGCTGAACGGTACTGCCGGTGAGCCGTCTCCTGCGGCCCACCGGCACTCTGTCCACATCGCCTCCCCCTTCTTTCCCTGTCGTACTCCCCCTGCAACCTGAGTCCTGCGCCTGACGCCTGCGGCAACACTGCGTCTTGCCCCCTGATGGCTGCTCACTATTGCAGCAACTCAAACGCATTCATTCCGTTTTCGATATATAAAACGGACAAAACCTCATTTTACATGCAGAAAATGGAGCGTATTTTTAAACCATTCGCTGATATAAGGATAAAGACAAACACCCACGGCGAAGCCTTCGCGCTTACGCCTGTCTTTATCCTGACAGGAGATCTGATTGATGAACGTGTTGAATATCGACGGTTGCCGCATCCACTACAGCCTGGAATCCACCAGCCAGGATGCCAGTGGCCCGATCATGGTATTTGCCAACTCCCTGGGGACTGACTTCCGCGTCTGGAATCCGCTGTTGCCTTACCTGAGCGCCGCCATCCCCGGTATTCGCTTCCTCCGCTATGACAAACGCGGCCACGGCCTGTCGACAGCCACCCCTGCTCCCTACCGCATGCAACGCCATATCGACGACCTCGTGGTGCTGCTCGACAGCCTGCAACTGAATCAGGTGCTGCTGTGCGGACTGTCGGTGGGGGGGGTGATCGCTCAGGGCGTGGCGGCACAGCGCCCCGATCTGGTCAAGGCACTGGTGCTCTGTGATACCGCTCACAAGATCGGCACCGAAGACGGCTGGAACACCCGCATCAGTCTGGTCAGGGAACAGGGTCTGGCCACCATCGCCGACAACATCATGAAGGTGTGGTTCGCCAGGGATTACCACGCCAACCATCAGGACAAGTTGCAGCTGTGGAAAAACATGCTGATCAACTCACCGGTCGAAGGTTACGTCGGCACCTGCGCGGCGCTGCGTGACAATGATCTGACCGCGTCAACCAGTCAGCTGACCCTGCCCACCCTGTGCGTGGTCGGCGAGGAAGACGGTTCCACACCGCCCGCTCTGGTGGAATCCATGGCGCAGCTGATCAAGGGATCCCGTTTTGTCACCCTGCCCGATGCCGCCCACATTCCCTGTGCGGAACAGCCTGAGGCGCTGGCAGGCCATATTGCCACCTTCTTCAAGGAGAACGGCCTTGTCTGATGAACGTTATGAAAGCGGCATGCAAGTGCGCCGCTCGGTATTGGGTGACAAGCACGTCGACCGTGCCAGTGCCAATATCACCGACTTTGATAAAGACTTTCAGCGCTTTATCACTGAAGCCGCTTGGGGCAGCGTCTGGAGCCGCGATGGCCTGAGCAAACGTGATCGCAGCCTGATCACCATCGCCCTGATGGCCGCGCTCGGCCATCACGATGAACTGGCGATGCACATCCGCGCCACCGTGAATACCGGTGCCACCGTGGAGGAAGTGAAGGAAGTGTTACTGCAGGTCGGCCTTTACGCCGGCGTACCGGCAGCCAACACCGCGATCAAGATCGCCAAAGAGGCCTATGCCAGCCTGGCGAACAATCCTGTATAGGCAGCGAAGCGTTATTACTGCCTGACGACAAGAACAAGCATTCAGGAGATTCCTATGAGCGCCCGTGATTACAAGGCCGCCTACGGCCAGCGCGACTGGAGCAGCCATCCCGGCTACATCGATGAAGGTTACAAGTCCACCCGTCTGCGCGGCGTGGATCAGGCTCTGGTAGAAGTGAGCACCACCCTGGCGGAAGACACCGGCCCGGTGTTCGGTGCCGAGCACGTCGGTCCGCTGGACAGCGATCTGACCAAGAACGGTCAGGTCAATGGCGAGCCACTGGGCGAGCGCATCATCGTTACCGGTCGTGTACTGGACGAACATGGCAACCCGGTCCCCAATACCCTGATCGAAGTCTGGCAGGCCAATGCCGCCGGTCGCTATGTACACAAGCGTGATCAGCACGATGCCCCGCTGGACCCCAACTTCCAGGGTTCAGGCCGTTGCGTCACTGACAGCGAAGGTCGTTACAAGTTCTACACCATCAAGCCCGGTGCCTATCCCTGGGGCAACCACCCCAACGCCTGGCGTCCGAACCATATTCACTTTTCATTGTTCGGGCCGACCATTCGCACCCGTCTGGTCACCCAGATGTATTTCCCCGGCGACCCCCTGCTCGACCTCGACCCGATTTACAAGGGCATTCCCGAAACGGCACGCAGCCGTCTGGTAAGCACCTTCTCCATTGATGTCACCGAGGAAAACTTCGCGCTGGGTTACATCTTCGATATCGTCCTGCGTGGCCCCAACGCCACCCCGCTGGAGGGCTGATCATGGCAGACAACAAGCTCAAGGAAACCCCAAGCCAAACCGTTGGCCCTTACTTCGCCTACGGCCTGACTCCGCGTCAGTACGGCTATCCGCTGCCCCCCATTACCTCCGGCAAGCTGGCCAGCGACAAGACCAAGGGGGATTACATCGAGATCGTCGGACAGGTGTTTGACGGTGCCGGTAACACCGTTGATGACGCCATGATTGAAATCTGGCAGGCCAACAGCAGCGGTCGCTTCGCCCACCCTGCGGATCAGCGTGAAGAGCGCGCACTGGACCCCGAGTTCAACGGTTTCGGTCGCATGGGCACCGGCACCCTGCCCGGTAACCACTTCCAGTTTGAGACCATCAAACCCGGCAGTATCGAAGACGGCCATGCGCCCTTTATCAACGTCATCGTCTTTATGCGTGGCCTGCTGATTCACTCCTACACCCGTCTGTATTTCGAGGATGAAGCGGCGGCCAACGCCCAGGACCCGATCCTCAATCAGGTGCCGGAAGGCCGTCGCCATACGCTGGTGGCCAAGCGTGTCGACAGCCCCTATGGCGTGCGTTATCGCTTTGATATCCGTATGCAGGGCGACAACGCCACGGTGTTCTTCGATTACTGAGTAACGCCTGAAGGCCAGCAGCACAGCCTGCTGCTGGCCGCTCCCGAGTTGTGCAACGTTACCCTTACGATGCCAACCGCTGCTCCTGCCCCGGTGCCTGTCTGACAGGCCCTGTCGTGTCTGGACGGGCAGGTACAGCCCCTTTCAAGGACCTTTGCGGGTCCTTTTTTCTTTATGGATCCGCACAGAACGACGCTGATCAGGCCCAGTGCTCCTCTTCCCCTTCGTGTACTTCAAAGGCCAGTTTGCGTCCGTCCACCATCAGCTGTACCACTTCCAGCGGCTCACCGGCCGGATCCAGCCGCACATACCCCATCCCCGCCCCATTGATCAGCCGTTCACCGCGCGAAGCCTGCTGTGGCCGACGGGGGTGAACCCGCATCCGCCGCCGTTTGGTCAGCCAGTTCAACGGCGACCAGGGGGCATACAGCCAGCGATTGAGACGGTCGAAGCTGTCGAGCAGACGGTGCGGGAACTCATTCTTCAGACCGCTGCTGGTGATTTGCCAGATTGTCGGCCCCTGCCGGCGAAAACGCAGATGAATGTCGTAGACAAAGGAGTAATGCACGTCGCCGGACAGGATGACGAAATGCTGCGGGGTGCGTGGATGACGGAAGATATTCAGCATCACGTTGGCCGCTCCCGGATGGGCCATCCAGTTCTCGGCGTCCACCATCAGCGGTTTGCCGAACCAGGTGAACAACCGCTGTATCGCCTCGATCAGCTTGACCCCGAATACCGGTGCCGGCGACACCAGTACGACAGCCTGACGGTCCATCAGCGTCTGTTGCAGCTCCACCAGCGCCTCCCAGTCCATCAGCCCTGACGGCCGGGCCAGACTGCGCTCGGAGCGCCAGCGCTGGGTGCGGGTATCCAGCACCACCAGTGCCGGTTCGGTAGCCAGCGCGTAGTGCCAGTAACGACTGCCGAGCAGATGTGTGATCAGTTCATCATGGCGCTGCGCAGCCTCACCCTGCTGCGCCTGCAGCAACCATTGCTGTAGTTCCGGCATCACCGCGGCAAAGCGTTCAGGCTGGTTACCCCAGCCCTGACACAGCAGATAACCCAGCAGTGCATTGCCAATAATGCGGCGGGAAAAGGCATTGCCATAAGCGGCCTCTTCCCACTCGGCATTCAGATTCCAGTCATCGGTGACATCGTGATCATCAAAGATCATATAGCTTGGCAGGTGAGCAAGGACTCGCCTCACCGCGGTAAGCCCACCAGCAAAGGCCTCAATATGCTCCCGCTCCCGCTCAAAGCACTGCCGGGCCTCGGCCGTCAGCCGCGCCGGGCACGCCAGCTGCAGCTGACGCCACAGCAGCGGTGACCAGACCAGACAGTACATGGCTACCACTTCAGCAAAGGTGATCAGATGGTTGTGTGCCGAGTCGGAGGTAAAGATCGGTTTGCGCACGCCGCGAAAGAAACGCCGTCTGACCTCTTCTGCCAGCGCCGTGTCCGGCAGCAGGTGCTGACGGTCGTAGTAACAATGCTCGCTGCCCAGCAGCTCAGCGGTGTTGCTGACCCTGGCCCCCTGCAACTGCTCCGGCCACAGCCCCAGCAGTGCCATCACCTGATGAATGGCAACCAGCATCGGGCCAGCTACATCATCGGCATAAATCTGATCACCGGAGAGCATCATCAGGCTGGGCCAGTGATCATTCTGCTGGCGATGTTCGGCCAGCCACTGATCGGCCCGCACCAGACCATCGCCAGCGGGGAAATGCGGCTTACGGCAAGAGCCATGCAACAGCTGGGTCAGCTGCTGACGCACCAGAATGCGTGGCAGCGCTTCATTGTCATAACACAGCTCGGGCGCCCACTGGCGTATCCCCAGCCAGTCCGCCTCAGGCTGATCAGCGTGCTGATACTGCAGGTCATAGCTGACCGGCTGATCATCAGGCAGTGGCTGCTCCAGCTGGAAATCGAGCAGGTGAATCCAGCAGCGCAGCCCCACCTGCAGGGCCTGAGAGGTTCCGGCCGGACGCTGCCCGGCCTGCTCCGCACCGTCACCGACGCTGAGTTTCAGCTGCCAGTGCAGTGGGCAAGTGCTTACCAGCCAGAACACCAGCCGGTTCGCTTCGGCACGCCGCAACAGCGGACCGGCAACAATGTCAGGCAAGCCGGAAGAGGCGGTGGCGAGGTCAGGGTGATCCATAACGGCATCCATACTGCTGTCTAAATTTGTCCATAGTGATGACGTCACCGTCCCCTTGCCAGTCAACAGCTGCTTCAGTCTGCTGCATGGAATGACATCACTGTCGGTGTGTTCTGCAACCAATCCCGCTGGAAAGCGACTCACATAGAATGCTTGAAGTCTCAGGAGGCGCCATGACACGGGTCACTCATGCCGGACTGCCGCAGACATCGCTGCTGGCCGCGGCGGGCCAGCCATCCACCTTACAGCGCTCGCAGTCGCTACCGGCCTCCGGTGCAGGCGCCGCCGCTCAGCAGGCTCGGCTGACCGACCGGCTGGCATCGCTGCAGCGCAGCAGCCACAGCGGCGTACAGCAGGAGTTGCAGCACCTGCTGGCGCAATCCTGGCTGTATCAGCGTACCCAGCAGCAATCGAGCCACGGCAGCGATTTTGCCGCACTGCGCCGACAGCAGCTGGCCAGTATCAAAGGCGGTGAACAGATCGCCAGTCAGTATGGCCTGCACTTCGCCCAGGAAGGTATGCCCCCTCGTACCGCCGACATCCGCCAGGGCAGCAAAATAGCCCTGCGCCACCCGCTGGATACCGACTACGTCAGGACCAAACCCTCCACCGCTCAGCTCGACCGCTGTCTGGCGCTGTATCACGCCAGCGGAGGTCAGAACGATAACAACATCATCTTTGTGAATAGCCGCCATGCAGCCAAGCAGATCGTCAAACAGCTGTGCCACGATGGTAAGACGCCTGAGCAGTTCACCACCACGGCCGATTATCTGAACCAGCACCTCAAGCCATTACAGCCAGGGCTGTTTGCCCTGAATCTGGAGAACGGTCTGGCCGTTGAGTATGGCAAGCGCTACTGCGAGCATTTTGGCGGCGCACCTTCTCTCTATGCGACCAGCGGCGTGAACAGTGGCCCCGTCGCCAGCGACCGCACCGTCGACAACCTCCAGCTGCTGCAGCGACTCAAACCACAGCAGGCCGATTCGGTCAGCACCGCCCTGCGCGCCATCCCGGCTGACCATGCCATGTCAGCACTGGCCGGGACGGCTGCCGCCCTGATCGACTCGCTGGTGACCACACTGGAAGAAAAAGGGCTGGACCAGCGGCACCGGCACAATCCGCTGTTAGCCAGTGGGCTGCAGGCGCTGCACGCGGTGGCTGACAGCATGCCCGCGCTCAGCCGTAACAGTGCGCAGTTCATCAATGCCTACAACATCCTGATGGAGGAAATGCAGGTTTGCCTGAGCGCCAGCCGCCCCTATACCCTGCACGACTTTCATCAGGCCGCGGCCTCGACCGGAGGGCATCACCTGCTGCCACCCGCACTGCGTCAGGACAGCGAAGTACGGCTGTTCAGCTCAGGGATGGCAGCGCTGTCGACCGGCCTCAATCTGTGCCGCAAGCTGGCAGGCAGCAGCAAGGTGGACGACCTGCTGAAACCGTCGGGGGAGAAGATCCCCAGCTACTACGAGACCAATACCGTCCGCGATTACCCGCAGCAGGCATCGCTGCTGAGTCGTGCCAAACACAGTCTGAGAGCCGGGCTGCACCTGCCCGGAATGAGTGGTGGGGCGTTCAGCGCCACCCTGCATGACAGCATCCCCAGCCAGAAGGGTCATCGCCCTGACATTACGGTGGACACCCTGGTCGGCGCCATCAACAGCAAACTGGCCGCGGCCTCGCGCTTCAGCAAACCGATGGTGGTGATGCTGGACACCACACTGGAGCAACGCGGTGAAGTCGACAGCCTGCTCCATCAGCTGGCCAAGCCCCTGCAACAGGGCAAGCTGCGGCTGATCCTGTGCAAGAGCCTGCAAAAGTACGCCAACCTCGGCTGCGGCAAAGCCATGGGTGGCACCGTGGCGCTGGTCTCGGTCAATGATCAGGCCGCGCAGCGGGCCAGACAAAGCCTGCAACTGGCAGAACGGGATGTGAACTGGATGGCAGGCAATGAAGCGCAGCTGCTGACCCATCTGCTTAAACAGCATGAGCACGAGTTTGATTTGCTTGATCACGCCAAACAGAATCTGGACTTCGTTGCCCGCACCTGTTTCCACGGTCTGGCCGGTCACGCCCGCTTCGATGCCCATGATCCGGCCATGCCCTATGCCGTCTTACTGCGTGATGACCAGACCAAACACACCCTGCATCTGACAGATCAATCTGGTGAGGTCAAAGTGGATATCGGCATGGCGGCCTATATCAATCACAACTACGTCAATCCGCGCGCCGGTTTCGGCTACGCCGACACCACTATCTCGTCCGCCCCCCTGAACGATCAGAATGCTGATCGCCTCTTTATCGGTCAGGAAAGCCATGCGGAGCTGACGGAAGCCTTCTATCTGGCAAGCAAAATGATGCAGCAGCCCCATTGCCAGTGGGGCTGGCCGCAGGCACGGCAGTTGATTGACGCGCTGGTCAACGAGGGCTTGCGGCAACACCCCATGGCCAGCAACCGTCCGTCTACCCTGGCACAGAAGCTGAACCATATCGGCCGTCAGGAACTCCCCGCCAGCCCTTCTGCACAGACAGGCGTGCTGGCACAGCGTCAGCAGCAGGAAACAAACCAGCGCAGCGGCTTCACCCTGAACAAGATCACTTCGGTGGTCAATTTTCTGGGTAACTTCACCCGTAAAATGGGCGTGCCGGAAGACTGGCAACGTGGCCCTGACCGTCAGTTACTGGATGAATTGCTCCCCCCGCTGATTCAGTCCGGGTTACCGGGGGTTTCCAACCTCGGCCGGACCAACATCATGGCGCTGCATACCTTCCTGTGCCGGGCCGACATGAGCAGCGAGGATCCGGCCCGGCAGCAGGCAGGACTGAAGCGGTTACTGGATGCCAGCAACCGGTTGCCCGGTCTGCCACAGCAGGTTGACAGTCTGCTGGCCATACCGGAGCAGGTGTTTACCGAGGCTGACAAAGCCACCCAAGAGCACGTTATCAACACCCTGCTGCTGCCTGCTGATATGCCGACGCGCCTCAGTGTGATCGGCAATCTGCTGGCATGGGGCAAGCACCAGCTGGCAGAACATTGCCTCACTGCGGCCGAGCAGAGCCTCGACCGTGGTGCACTGAAGCCGGAGACATTCAGCCAGACCAGCGCCCCGGGGCAGATCGCCACCCTCGGCCAGCAGGAGCGACTGGACTACTTACGCCAGCTGGCAGCCAGACGCCAGCCATAGGCGCACGATTTCAGGACATGATATTCAGCCCGGCATCGACAAACAGCGTGCTGCCGGTGAGGTGGGCACCCAGATCACTGACCAGAAATGCGGCCAGATGACCGACATCCTCAGGCGTACCCAGACGTTGCAGCGGCGAATGATGACGCCCCTTGTCGAGCAGCTGGTCAAACTGCTCAATGCCTGAAGCTGCGCGGGTCGGCATCGGCCCAGGCGACAGAGCATGCACACGAATGCCGCTGCTGCCCAGCTCTGCAGCCAGATAGCGGCTGGCACTTTCCAGCGCGGCTTTGACCGGCCCCATCAGGTTGTAGTGCGCCACCACCTTGTCAGCGCCGTAATAACTCATGGTCAGTAAGGTGCCGCCACCTGCCTGTTGCATCAGCGGCTCGGCCAGTCGGGCGGCGCGGACAAAGGAATGGCAGGACACATCCATAGCCTGGGCAAAGCCCTCGGCAGTGGAATCCAGCAGGCGCCCATGGAGTTCATCCAGCGGCGACCAGGCAATGGAATGCACCACAAAATCGAGCTTGCCCCAGTGTTCGGCCATGGCGGCAAACACCGCTTCCAGCTGCCCCGGCTGACGCACATCGCAGGGCAGCAGCAGCTCAGCCTGCAGCCGCTGCGCCAGCGGTTCAACATGGGGCCGGGCCTTGTCATTCAGATAGGTGACGCACAGCGCGGCACCGGCCTGCCGCAATGCCTGCGCACAGCCAAAGGCGATACTCTGCTCGTTGGCAATGCCCAGCACCAACCCGACCTTACCTTTCAAATCCACTGCCAATGCCATCCTGCCACTCCTGTGTCATGCGGGCGCAGTAGCACACGGCGCCCAGCCGCCAGCCACCCCGGCACTCAACGCGGGTCAAGTGCGACAGGCTGCTGGCCTGGTTCAATTCGGTTTGTGCAATGCAGTATAGAAGTATCCGAGGAAGGGCTGCCAGTGACGACGGACAACATCACCACATTCATTAACGCGGCCAGCAAAAAGCAAAACGGCTCATCAAGGGAGCCGTTTTGGTGATCTAACAGTCCAGCTATCAGATAGCACATTCACCCTGCAGGCGTTTGGCTTCGTCATAGACTTCGGTGGCGTTCTTGCCACTGGCATTGAGTTCATCCAGATAACCTTCGGTCGCCTTTTTCAGCGGCGCAGCCCAGGGGCCACTGGCCAGCGGATCCTTCACTTCAAGAATCGAGCCCTTGGCTTCGGCACGGCCTTCGGCATCCTGCGCGGCAAACACCGTTCCGGCCTTCATCGCCCACTTCATGCCGGAGTTGTCATCGATCACCTTCTTCAGGTTGTCCGGCAGGCGATCATAGGTTTTCTTGTTCATAGTGGTGACAAACACCAGCGAGTAGAACGGCACTTCGGTGTGCTCGTTAGACAGCTCGGACACACGGAAGGTTTTCAGCCCTTCCCAGTTGATCGCCACCCCATCCAGCAGGCCACGCTGCATGGAAGAATAAATCTCCGGTGCAGGCAGACCGACAGGCTGTGCGCCCATCTCGCTCAGCAGCTTGCCCACCACCGCGGTAGGACGACGGATACGCAGGCCCTGCAGATCTTCCGGGGTTTTCACTACCTTGTCGTTGGTATGGATATAACCCGGACCGGAAGCAAACAGGTACAGCACATGGCTGTCGGCGTATTCACTGGCGATCTTGCCTTCGTCATACAGTGACTGGGTGATACAGCTGCCCTGCTTGGCACTCATCGATACCCCCGGCAGTTCCACTACCTGTGACAGCGGGAAGCGACCAGCGGTATAGCCCTGCACAATGGCGGTGATATCGGCGATACCGTTGACCACTCCCTGATAGGCGGTGTCGGATTTGGTCAGGGTCTGGGCCGGGAAGATCTGCACCTTGAGTTCACCGTTGGACTCTTTCTCCACGGTGTCCGCCCAGGCCTGAAACACCTCTTTGTGAATAGCGGCAGTGGTTGGCCAGATATGGGCAAAGCGCAGGGTGGTGGTGGCACTGGCGGAGCCAGCGGCACAGGCCAGTGCTAGTCCGAGAGCGGCGCGTTTCCAGGCGCGGGCAGGACGTGATGCAACGACGGAACGAGAATTCAATGACATAAGCACCTCTGATTGTTGTTGTTACTGCGGTTGCTTGACGGACGGTGAGTACTGCGGTTGGTGTTACCTGAACAAAGACTCCGGGTATTCGCCCCCGCCCGCTACGGACGGAACGAACAGGTTTATGGCACAGGCTCACCACCCGTGAGCCAGTGCCTGTCAGTTACAGAAAGGCCGTAGCCATGATCGGAAACGCCAGCAACACCCCAAGACGCACAAAGTCCGAGATGATGAACGGCGTAACCCCACGGAATATCTTGTTGATAGCAATGTGCGGCGCCATGGCCTGAATGACGAAGACGTTCATCCCCACCGGCGGCGTGATCAGCCCCAGCTCGACCGTCAGTACCGTCACCACCCCGAACCACACCGGATCAATGCCCATGCCGACGACGATGGGGAACACCACCGGCACGGTCAGCAGCAGCATGGCGATGGAGTCCATAAAGCAGCCCAGCACGAAGTACATCAGCAGGATGCAGGCCATCACGCCGAAAGTGGTCATGTTCAGACTGACCACATAGTCGACGATGGAGAAGGAAATCCGCGATGCCGAGATCAGGTAGCCGAATACCGTGGCACCCAACAGCATGAAGAAGATCACGCTGGAAAGGATCAGGGTTTCCTTCACCGCCTGCATGAAGCCCTGCCAGCCGATATGCTGGCTGATGGCATACAGCAGCGTGATAAAGGCGCCGACCGCGGCAGCCTCGGTCGGCGTGAAGATACCGCCGTAGATGCCGCCGATGATCATCAGGAACACCAGCGCAAAGGGCACCATGCCGAGCACGGCCCTGAACTTCTCCGCCCAGGTGGTGGACGCCGCTTCACCCGCCAGATGCGGCCAGAACTTGACCACCACCGCAACGGTGATGATGTAGAACAGCAGACCCGCCAGACCGGGCAGGATACCGGCCATGAACATGTCACCCACCGACTGCTCGGTGATGATGGCATACAGCAGCAGGGCGATACTGGGTGGGATCATGATCCCCAGAGTGCCACCGGCGGCCAGCGTGCCAGCCGCCAGACCGGGAGCATAACCGCTGCGCTCCATCTCCGGCAGCGCAACCCGGCTCATGGTACTGGCGGTGGCCAGCGAAGAGCCGGAAATCGCGGAAAACACACCGCAGGCACTCACCGCTGCCAGCGCCATACCGCCGCGCCAGCCACCGAACATGCTGCGCGCCGCATTGAACAGCTGCTTGGCCATACCGGAGTGAGAAGCCAGCACGCCCATGAAGATAAACATGGGAATCGCGCTGTAGTCATAGTTGGCCAGCACTTCCTGCGGCACCGACTTGAGCATGGAAATCGCTGCATCCATGCTGGTCACCGCCGCAAAACCGAAAAAGCCCACCAGCAGCATGCTGAGGGCAATGGGCACACGCAACACCAGCAGAAGCAGCAGGATACCCATGCTCATACCGCCGATCATCTCAGAGCTCATGCTGTTCCTCCTGCCCGGTCTCGACCCCTGCCAGTCCGGCCAGGGTGTGAATCAGAGTACGAATGGCCATCACCGCAAACATGATGGCAGCGACGAAATACACCGGACCAATGGGCAGGGCCAGATCCTGCGTTACTTCGCCGTATTCCAGCGAATTGAAGCCTTCCTCCCAGGAGCCGTAGGCCAGCGCCGCACCGAGGACGGTAAAACCGATCAGATAGCAGCTGCCCATCAGCGCCTTGACCCGTGCCGGCAGCGCCTGAGTGAACAGCTCAACAACCACCTGCCCGCGCTCCACCGAAGCAGCCATGGCAGACAGCAGGGCAAAATACAGCAGGTACTTCACCATCTCGACACTGCCGACAATGGTGAAACCAAAACCCCCCGAGGTGAGCTTGTACAGCCAGCGGGTAATCACATCGACGACGGTAACCCCCATCAATCCAACCAGGGCAATTCCGGCAAAACCCAGACACAGCCACGACATCCCTTTCGACAGCTGCAACAACTTGAACATAACCTCTTCTCCCGCTTGACTACCCGGGCTTCGGGCTGACGCCCGCAACAACTGCCCCGGTAGAGTGCATCACCTGCGGGCAGGGCCCGGCGGCCCTGCCTGTCCGTCTGACAGAGTCAGAACGTATTCAGGTCGTTACATCGCGCACTGGCTGCGCAGTGCCAGCGCCTCGTCATACACCGCCTGACCGTTCTTCGCTTTCAGATCACCCAGATAGTCCTTGATGGCCGCGTTCAGCGGACCACCCCAGCTGGGATCGTTCAGCGGATCGTTGATCTCGACGATATTGCCCTTGGCTTCGGCGCGACCGGCCTTGTCTTCGGCATCGAAGACTTCACCGGCTTTCTTCGACCAGGCCAGACCCGAATGCTCATCGATCACCTTTTTCAGATTGTCGGGCAGACGGTCATAGGTCTTCTTGTTCATGGTGGCGACGAACACCAGCGAGTAGAAAGGCACCTGGGTGTGCTGATTGGACAGCTCATTGAGACGGAAGGTTTTCATGCCTTCCCACGGCAGGCTGACGCCATCGAGCAGACCACGCTGCATGGAAGAGTAGATTTCCGGTGCGGGCATACCGATGGGCTGTGCACCCAGCTCAGTGAGAATCTTGCCGACCACGGCGCTGGGGCGACGGATACGCAGACCCTTGAGGTCATCCGGCACCTTCACTTCCTTGTCGGTGGTATGAATGTAGCCGGGGCCGGTGGAGAACATGAACAGTACATGGGAGTCTTTGTACTCGTCCGCCAGCATGCCCTTGTCATACAGCGACTGGGTGATGCAGCCACCCTGAGTGGCGCTGAGTGACACGCCGGGCAGCTCTACCACCTGAGTCAGCGGGAAACGACCGGCGGTGTAGCCTTGCGCAGTGGCAGCGATATCAGAGATACCGTTGACGGCGCCCTGATAGGCTGCATCCGCTTTGGTCAGAGTCTGGGAGGGGAACAGCTGCACCTTGAGTTCGCCATTGGAGGCTTTTTCCACATCATCGGCCCAGGCCTGGAAGACCTCCTTGTGAATGGCCGAGGTGGCCGGCCAGAAGTGCGAGAAGCGCAGGGTGGTGGTGGCACTGGCATAAGCGGTGGTCAGGGACAGGGCGGCCGCGAGGGCTGCCTTGGTCAGGAGCTTGTGATTCATATATACACCTGTGTTGTAGTTTTTAGTTGGTTTACGTCCCTGTTCATTCTCCCGTTACACCCCGCCCGGCCAGCTGTACCTGATAGGCTCGTGCGGGGTGTTATGGCACAGATCCGGGGTGTTTTCCGGCTGCGCTTTTACAGTTGCCGCTGTATCGATGTGGCGCGCGACCGGTCTGACACCCTGTCAAAAAGGTCACGTGCTCTGGCAGATACACCGGCCA
This sequence comes from Pokkaliibacter plantistimulans, assembly GCF_003194385.1. Taxonomy (GTDB): domain Bacteria; phylum Pseudomonadota; class Gammaproteobacteria; order Pseudomonadales; family Balneatricaceae; genus Pokkaliibacter; species Pokkaliibacter plantistimulans. The sequence continues at coordinate 31,868 of NZ_LAPT01000036.1, read as the reverse complement.
AGGCTGTTTTGTTATGTACTGAGCCCCGTATCAATACAGGGCCAGCAGGCTTTCCAGTCGGCGCTGCTTGTCGCGGTACTCACGCGACTGGCAGCCCATGCGCACATGGGAGTTCACTTCGCCGTAGCGGTCATACCCCCCTGCCCGCTGCAGGATCTCGAAGAACACCCCGTGTACCTCGCGGGTATAGAGGTGGAAAAACTCACCGTCATCATTGCGGTCATAGAGAATATTGAGCGCCTGCATACGGCTGACCAGCGCCTCGTCGAGGTCGTACTTGATCGCCAGTTCGGTGTAATAGTTGGCCGGAATCGGCAGCACATAACGGCGGTCGACGGCTTCGGCGGCGTGGAAAATGTCATCGCAGGCAAAAGCAATTTGCTGAATACCCGAGCCCTTGGCCTGCCGCAGGAAGCGCTGGGACGACGACTGCTGGTTGGCTGACATGTTGAGCGGGATACGCACCCGCTTGTCGGCATTGGTAATGGTGCGGCTGACCACCGTGCCGTAGAGGTCAAACAGGTCCTGATTGGACTCCACCTCGAACCCGAACACGCTCTTGTAGAAGAAGGACGCCGAGAGAAAATCCCCCGGATTGACGGTCTGGGCGATATGGTCGATGCGCGTCAGGCCGAGTGCTGCGGTGCTGGCCTGTTTCAGCGGGAAGAAGTCGACGTCGTAGAACTTCAGCCGCTCACTGTGCTCGACAAAGTACACCACGCTGTCGCCGACCCCACGCACCGCCGGGATGTTCAGCTCACCGGGGCCGATCTTGTTGCCCATGCGCGGGCACAGGAAGTATTCGGCACGCCTGAGCATGGCGCCCAGATCGCGGGTGGAGAAGCCTAGCGCACAAACGGACACCCCGTGCAGCAGGAAATGCGAGTGCGCCATGCTTTCCATTTCGTGGTTCAGCACCAGATTGATCTGCCCCTGCCGCCACAGGCTGACGTCTTTGGAGCGATGCCGGTGGCTTTCCTCGAAGCCCAGCCCTGTCAGCAGCGCCGTCAGTTCGGCGGCTTCCTCACCGTCAATGGCAAACTCGATAAACTCCAGATCATCCACCGACGCCTGCGGTGGCAGCACACCCACTTCCTCCTGCTCGGCCAGCACACTGGCCTGTTCGGACTGACGGGCCAGCTGCTCATCCATCCACAGCATGGAGCGCATGCCGTCCACTGCCTTGGGTTTGGGCGGTGCCGCGCGGAAGTCATCGTTGAAGATTTCATGGGAAATATAACCGCGGTAGCCACGCTGCTGCAGACAGGCCATCAGCTCAAGCACCGGCATGTCGCCCTGACCGGGAAAGCAGCGGAAATGCCGGCTCAGCTGCAGGGTTTCCATTTGCAGGCGGGGCGCATCGGCCAGCTGCACATAGCTCAGCTTGTTGAGCGGTAACTGCTGCAACAGGGCCAGATCACTGCCTGCGGCAAACAGATGGAAGGAATTCACTACCAGACCCAGATGGGAGTGATCCGCCATGCGGACGATCTCCCAGGCCTGTTCATAACGGTTGACGTGCCGACCCCAGGCCAGCGCGCTGTAGCCCACCGCAATACCGTGGGCCTTGCCCATTTCCGCCAGACGGGCCAGATCAGCGGCCGCCTGTTCGTTATTGTCCTGCGCCTGCGCCGAGGTATTACTGCAGACCAGCAGATGCTGCGCCCCCAGGCGCTGCATCAGCTCGAACTTGCGCGCCGCGCGCAGCAGGTTCTTCTTCATGGTCTCCTCGGGCAGCGCCTCGAAATCACGCAGGGGCTGCAAGGAGAGGATATCGAGGGAAAAGGAACGGGCCAGTTCCCGCACCTCTTCCGGCGTTCGGTCAAACAGCATCAGGTCGTTTTCAAAGATTTCCACGCCCTGATAGCCTGCTGCCGCACAGGCTTCGAACTTTTCATACAGGTCACCGGAGAGGGTGACGGTGGCAATGGCCTTTCTCATATCCAGACTCCTCGCGCCCCGGCCTGTTACGCCGCCTTGGCCTTAGCTAAACCCGCTTTCAGCTTAGTCCACAATGGTGTCTGGCCGATCAGCATGAACAGGATGGCCAGGGTCAGCACCAGGGAAATCGGGTTGGTCAGCAGGTCCATGAAGAAGGCGTCAGGGGTGTTGTTCACCGACATCATGGCGCGCCGGTAAGACACATCCATCAGCGGCCCCAGAATCACGCCGAGAATCACCGGGCCGATCTGGAAACCGTACATCTTCAGCAGATAACCGAAGATACCGAAGCCCAGCATCCAGTAGATGTCGACCACGTTGTTGTTGATGGCATAGGCCCCCACCACCGACAACAGCACGATCAGGGGAATCAGCACGCCCTTGGGAATCTCCACGATCTTGGCGAACAGGCGGATGCCCATCAGACCGAAGATCAGCATGAAGATATTGGCCAGCGTCAGGTTGCCGACACTGAACCAGAACAGATGGGGCGTTTCGATCATCAACATCGGGCCGGGTTTGAGGCCGTGGATATAGAGCGCGCCGATCATCACGGCCGTCACCGCATCGCCCGGAATACCAAGGGTCAGCATCGGAATATAAGCACCACCGACGGCGGCATTGTTGGCCGCTTCCGGCGCTACCAGCCCTTCATAGGCCCCCTGTCCGAACGGCCGGGAAGGCTTCTTCACCGAACGCTTGGCGTGGTCATAGGCAAACAGCGCGGCAATGTCACCGCCGGTCCCCGGCAGGGCCCCGATGATCACACCGATAAAAGAGGTACGGATGGACAGTGGAATGTACTTCACCACCGTGCTCCACGACGGCAGGATCTTCGACACGTCCTGACGAATCACCACATCTTTCAGATGATGCAGCTGGCTGATGGCTTCGGAGATACCGAACATGCCGATCATCACCACCACATAAGGAATGCCGCCAAGCAGGGTCACACTGTCAAAGGTGAAGCGGCCTTCGGCTGTCAGCGGGTCCATTCCCACCATGCCGATGGTGATCCCCAGCGCGCCGGAGAACAGCCCCTTGGCCAGTGATTCACCCGACATGCTGCCCACCAGCAGCAGCCCCATCACCGCCAGCAGCAGGTAATCACGGGGGGCGAACATCAGGGCGAAATCCGCCACCATCGGGGCTGCCAGCGCCAGTACCACGATACCGACCATACCGCCGATAAAGGACACCACGGTGGTCACGCCGATGGCCTTGCCCGCCTCCCCCAGCTTGGCCAGCGGGAAGCCATCAAAGCTGGTGGCAATGGCCGATGGCGCGCCGGGAATATTGAGCAGAATGGCCGTGCGCGAGCCACCATAGACGCCGCCCATGTAGACCCCGACCATCAGCGCCAGCGCGTCGTTGACCTCCCAGGAGAAGGTGAAGGAAATCAGGATGGAAACAGCCATGGTCACCGACAGGCCGGGAATGGCGCCGATATAGATACCGGCAAAGGTGCCCAGCGCCGTCAGCATCATCAGCGACGGATCCAGCCAGGGCATCAGGAAGTAGGACAGATCAGTACTCATCACTCACCTTCCCCTTATGGCAGCACAACGCTGAACAGATACTGAAAAATCACGTACACCGCGCCAAGGCTGATGACCGTGATACCGGCCGCTTTCACCACGCCCTGTTGCCACAGCACCATGAAGGAGACAAACAGGAACACCGCAGAGCTGTAGAAGAAGCCGATATAGGACAAGGCCAGCAGATACAGCACCAGCAGTACGCAGTAACTGAGCACCACCGGACGGAACAGATGCGCCACAGCGGCTCCCAGATGGTGGGCCAGTGATACCGATGCCTCACGGCCTTCCCCGCGCTGGGCGCCATTGAACACCAGGTAAATACCGGTCACGACCATGATGCCGGTGGAAAACAGCGGCATGGCACCGGGCGAACTCCAGGAAGAGAGCGCAGCGATGCCATAGGCCTCAAACAGCAGAAAGGCGGAAACCGCCAGCAACAGCAGGGTGAAGATCACCTCACCGGCACGCACATGAGTGGTTGCTTTCATCATCAATCTCCCGACCCTCCCTGATGTCAGACATCAGGGAGGTGAGTTACTACTCAATCTCAGGGGCGTGGAATGCCCAGTTCTTCAGGAGATATCTTGGCCGCACCGGCATCCTGCAGCAGCCAGGCGCTGACGGACTGGTTGTGCTTCAGGTACTGGACGGCTTCATCACCATGGATGTTCAGCGGCGTCGCACCGAAGTCCTTGATGAAGTCCTGGAACTGAGGCTCAGCAACGGCTTTGGCAAAGGCATCGGTCAGTGCTTTGACCGCTTCTTCAGGTGTACCCTGCTTGACGAAGATGCCGTAGAACGGTCCCCAGGGCAGGAATTTCTTGAACGCCGGGAAGTCTTCAGTGATCAGCGGCACGTTTTCCATGCCGGGCACGGCGGTGTCAGACACCACGGCCAGCGCTTTCAGGCGACCGGCTTTCAGCTGTTCACGGGCAGCGGTCAGGCCGACGGCCATAAAGTCGATATGGCCACCTTCCAGCGCCGTCATACCGGGGCCTTCACCGTCGAAGGGCACGGTCAGCACGGGCATCTCCGTGGTGGTTTTCAGCATTGAGCTGACGACGAAGGGCAGTGAGCCGGGGCCGGCGGTGCCCATCTTGATGGTATCGGGATGCGCCTTGACGTCATCGACGATGTCCTTAACGGTCTTCCATTCCTTGTCGGCACGGGTAACGATCACCGTGGTGCCACTGGCAATGATGTTGACCGGAATAAAGCTGCTGTAGTCCAGTTTGGACAGGCCCAGCACGCCATGAATCTGTGGGTTCTCGGCACCGTACAGGACGGTGTAGCCATTGGCAGGGCGGCTGAAGACATAGTTGGTGGAGATCGCACCGGCACCGCCTGATTTGTTGGTCAGGACGATTTTCTTGCCGAGGTATTTTTCCACATGAGGCGTCAGGGCGCGGGCGACGTTGTCGGTGGCGCCACCGGCCCCCCACATGATCACACCCTGCAGATCCTTATCGGGGAAATCCGCGGCAAAGGCAGAACTCAGGGACAGGGAACCAGCCAGCAGGGCAGCGGCAGCGCCTTTCAAAAGAGTGGTCAGCGAGGTCTTCTTGGTTGTACGCATTTATTCACACCTGTGTTTTGTATTTTTTTGAAGTGTCACATCTGCGGGCGTCATCCCTAACGCCTGCCCTTACATCGCTTGCCGCCATCCTCTGTGTGATCGCTAACCGGCGTCGTCAGGCAGAACTGGCGGGCGGTGCAGTCACCGCCCAGCCACAGTGGCACTTCCGCGCACCACTGTGATGAAAAACCCCGTCAAGGCTAGCGCTAACATCAACGTGTGTTCGCATAACCCGGTCAGGATTCTGGCGCCGGTGCTCGTTGCCGGGCCACCGGAGCCATGTCTTTTTCGCGCTGCGAGCCGAGCTCACCGCACGTTCACTGTCTTAATCAGACGCGCTCGATCACCATGGCGATCCCCTGACCAACACCGATACACATGGTGCACAGGGCATAGCGTCCACCGATCAGCTGCAACTGATTGGCGGCGGTCGTCACCAGACGGGCGCCGGACATGCCCAGCGGATGGCCAAGGGCAATAGCGCCACCGTTGGGGTTGACCCGGGCATCATCGTCAGCCAGACCCAGACCACGGGTGCAGGCCAGCGCCTGAGCGGCAAATGCTTCGTTGAACTCCATCACATCCATCTGATCAAGGGTCATGCCCAGACGTTTCATCAGCTTCTGGGTGGCGGCAATCGGGCCGATCCCCATGATGCGTGGCTCCACCCCGGCGGTCGCCATGCCGACGATGCGGGCAATGGGCTGCAGACCGTGTTGCTGCACGGCGGCTTCAGAGGCAATCAACATGGCGCAGGCGCCGTCGTTGACACCGCTGGCGTTACCGGCAGTGATGGAACCGCCTTTGCGGAAAGGCGTAGGCAGGGTTGCCAGCTTGTCCAGTGTGCTCTGTGGGCGCGGATGCTCATCGGTATCGAACACCAGCGGATCCTGCTTCTTGCGGGGGATCTCAATGGCGACGATTTCCTGTTTGAAGCGTCCTTCGGCCTGGGCACGAGCGGTTTTCTGCTGTGAACGATAGGCAAACAGATCCTGATCTTCGCGGCTGATGCTGAACTGCTCGGCGACGTTTTCGGCGGTCTCCGGCATGGTGTCGACGCCGTACTGCGCCTTCATCAGCGGGTTGACGAAGCGCCAGCCGATGGTGGTATCTTCGATCGCCTGATTACGGCTGAAGGCGCTGTCGGCCTTGCCCATGACGAAGGGCGCACGGGACATGGATTCCACGCCCCCGGCCAGTACCAGCTCCAGCTCACCGGCTGCCACCGCGCGTGCAGCGGTGCCGACAGCATCCAGACCCGAGCCGCACAGGCGGTTCATGGTGGTGCCGGGCACCGAGAACGGCAGCCCAGCCAGCAGTGACGACATACGGGCGACGTTGCGGTTGTCTTCACCGGCCTGATTGGCACAGCCCATGATGACTTCTTCAATGGCCGCGGCATCAATACCTGAGCGGTTTACCACCGCCTTGATGACCTGCGCCAGCATGTCGTCAGGACGCACGCTGGACAGGGTGCCGCCGTAGCTGCCGATGGCAGTACGCAGAGGCTGGGCAATGTATACGTTGTTCATTATCAGGCTCCGGAAGCAGCGTGGAAGGCAGCGGTGCGGGCTTTCAGCTCACGCAGGATGCTCAGCTCCTGCTCGCTGGGTTCGGCAGTTTCCGCCACGCTGTCGGCAAAGCGGATGGCCCAGCCGGTCGCTTCGATGATCTGTTCACGGCTGACGCCGGGGTGAATGGAGGTCACGATCAGCTCGTTAGTGCCTTCTTCCGGCGCCATGATGCACAGGTCAGTGATGACGCGGGTCGGGCCCTTACCGATGACCTTGTATTTTTCCCGCGCCTTGCCATCACGGCCGTAACCCACGGAAGTAACGAAGTCAGGGTTATCGACGAAGGTGCGCTTGGAATGCTTGAGGGTGATGAACACTTCCTTGGAGGAGGTGGCAATCTCCGGTGCACCGCCGCCGCCGGGCAGACGGGTCTTGGGTGCATCGTAAGGGCCGATCACGGTGGTATTAAGGTTGCCGAAACGGTCAACCTGCGCCGCGCCGAGGAAGCCGACGTCGACTTTGCCACCCTGCAGCCAGTAGCGGAACATTTCCGGTACTGACACGGTGGTCAGTGCGGTTTCGCACAGCTCGCCGTCACCGATGGACAGCGGCAGCACATTGGGCTTGGTCTGGATGGTGCCTGATTCATAGATCAGCACCACGTCAGGGGCATGGGTCAGACGGGCCAGGTTGGCCGCTTCGCTGGGCAGACCGATGCCGACGAAGCAGACGGCGCCATTGGGCAGCGAACGGGCGGCGGTGACGGTCATCATTTCACTGGGAGTGTAGGTAGCAGTCATGGTCGTCACCTCAGCCTTGCACGTTCAGCACGTTGTCGTTGATCCAGGCCAGGAAGGCCTCGCGATCACGGGCGATCGCATCCCACTCCTTGTAGAAGCTGTTATCACGCTCGTAGTAGCCGTACGCATAGGAAGGGTAGGCACCACGGGGAGCTTCCACCACCGCATCGATCACCCAGGCGGGCAGCACGGTCGCGTTGGGGTGGTTGTTCAGGTCGTCAACGATCTCTTCAACGGTGACGATGGCGTGCTTGGCACCCAGTACCACTTCTTTCTGTACCCCGACGATGCCTTCGATCAGCACGTTACCCTGACGGTCAGCTTTCTGCGCATGCACGATACCGACATCGACACGGATGGAAGGAATCGCTGCCAGCTCTTCACCGGTGAAGGGGCAGGTGATGGAACGGATGTAAGGGTTGATCTTCGGCAGCTCACTGCCCTGATAACCGCGCAGTACCGCCAGAGGCAGACCGGCTGCGCCCGCTTCATAGGCGTTGGCCATGGCCGCGTGGCTGTGCTCGATGGTTTCCAGTGAATGGGGCCAGTTGTGCTCCAGTGCATCACGCAGGCGGTGCAGTGAACCTACACCGGGGTTGCCGCCCCAGGAGAAGATCAGCTTGCTGGCGCAGCCCATACCGATCATCTGATCGTAGATCAGGTCGGGGGTCATACGGACCAGCGTCAGATCTTTCTTCTGCTGACGGATGATTTCGTGGCCAGCAGCGAAAGGAATCAGGTGGGTAAAACCTTCGAGGGCAACGGTGTCGCCATCCTTTACGTAGGTGCTGATGGCGTCATGGAGCGACATGAACTTGGCCATAGGGCATACCTTCAAGATTTATCATTTTTCTGGAAGTCAGCGCTGGTCGTGGCTCGGTCTTCAACAGCCGTCTGTTGATGAAACAGTCTGCTGATAAAAACCGCGAGCAGTAGGCTGCAGCGCTTGCGAAAATGTTCGCTCTGCAAACATTAATTCGTATCGCGAACAAAAATAGACCTGCGCCGGGTGCCTGTCAACTCACCTTTGGGGGTAAAAAGCCCTTCTCACTGCGGCCAAAACCCGGCCTGTTTCCCGCTGCGACGCAGCAAAATCAAGCACTTCAACCACTTATCCCGAAAACAAAAAGGGCGTGGTGTTGCCACCACGCCCTGTGCAGGACGGTATTGAAACAAAAAAGTGCAGGTGAGCAGCCTGTCGGGCTGACTCAGTGCAACAAAACCGATGGAGAGTTAGAAAACAGATGGAGTGTTAGCTGGTCTGTGCCAGTACCCGATCAATAAACCCTTGCGTCGCTCCCAGATAGCTCTCCGGTGCGGCCAGTTGTTCCAGCTCGTCACGACTCAGGGCGGCCTGAATCAGCTCATCGCGATACAGCGCCTCGGTGAAGCCGATCTGCTCCGTCAGCGCCACTTTGGTGGCCTTCTTCACGGCCGCCATGGCCAGATCACGCGGCATGCGCTGGGCCAGTTCCAGGCTGACCGGCTCGGCCATGATCACGCCCTGCGTGGTGTAGAGATTGGCGCGCATGCGGGCCGGGAACACTTCCAGCCCGGCCAGCAGGATTTCCGCCTGCTCCAGCGCGCCGCCCAGCAGCAGCATGGCTTCATAAAGGGTTGACCATTCGGTATGCCAGCCGCCAAGCGCGCGCTCATGGGGGTGCGCCGCATTGTTCAGGTGGGTGGTCACCAGACCGTGAATCTGCCGGGTGGCGCCATGAATCAGCGCACAGCGCACCGGGTTGCGTTTATGCGGCATGGAGGAGGATTCGCCCATGCCCTCACCGGCAGGCTCCGCCACTTCACCGACTTCGGTCTGTGCCATCAGGGCAATGTCACCGGCGATCTTCTCCACACTGACGGCCTGTGCATCAAGGGCAGTGAACAGCGCATGCATGCTTTGCCGGTTGGTGTGCCAGGGCATGGCCGGGGCCGCCAGATCCAGCGCCTGAGCCAGACGGTCATAGGTGCTGAGCCCGTCCGCTCCCAGCGCCGCCAGCGTACCTGCCGCACCACCGAACTGCAGCTGTAACAGCTCAGCCTTCAGACCCTGCAGACGCCGATTGGCCTGCCGCACGGCCTGCAGCCAGCCCGCGGCCTTGAGGCCAAAGGTAATCGGCAGCGCCTGCTGCATCAGGGTGCGGCCAATCATCAGGGTATGACGGTGCTGTTCCACCAGCTGGCGCAGATGCCCCTCCAGCGCTTCGCCCTTGCGCTCAAACCAGAGCAGCGCCTTGCGCAGCTCCAGCATCAGCGCGGTATCGACGATGTCCTGACTGGTAGGGCCGTAGTGCAGACAGCGCTTCAGCCCGGCCGGCAGACACTCACGAATATGTTTGACGAAGGGGATGGCGACATTGCCGCCCAGACCAATCCCCGCCAGCACTTCGTAATCCAGCAGCGGTACGCCTTCCAGTGCCTCCCGCAGCTGCTGCGCGGTGCCCTGTGGCCACTGCCCGTCCTCCTCCTGCACCCGAACCAGCTGCAGCTCCACTTCCAGCATGCTGCGCATATAACTTTCCGCCGACAGCAGCTGCCGCAGGGCCGGAGAGGTGAAAGGATCCTGAAAGAGACGTGTATACATAGACTGTCATCCATCTGAAGGTAAACGGTGCGCCACAAGCAAAGGTCTATCGTTGGCGAATTTTATTTGTGTAGAATCCAGACCGTTTCAATCGGTAAAGTTCAGTTCACTGCCGCGATGTCTGGCAGTCCATGCCGTAATGTGGAGACCCCCATGAGCAAAACCCCAGGCACCTTTGACGATGGCTATGAAAGCACGCTGACCGAGGACAGCCGTGACTTTGTCAGCGCCCTGGCCAGTGGTCTTGAGGTCATCCTGGCGTTTGACCAGAACAACCGGCAGATGACGCTCAGTGAAGTCACCGCCCGCACCGGCATGAACCGCGCCAAGGCCCGGCGTTTCCTGCTGACACTGGAGGCACTGGGCTACGTCCGCAAGAACCAGCGTAATTTCGAGCTGACGCCCAAGATTCTGTCTTTGGGGTACGCCTACCTGTCCTCCAACAACTTCCACTCGGTGATCCAGCAGTATCTGGAGAATATTTCGCAGAATCTGGGCGAATCCAGCTCGCTGGGGGTGCTGGACGGTGAAGATGTGGTCTATGTTGCGCGGGCCGCCGCCAAACACCGGCTGATGTCGATCACCCTGTCGGTCGGCACGCATCTGCCAGCCATCGTCACTTCCATGGGCCGGGTACTGCTGGCGCAGAAAAGCGATGCCCAGCTGGATGCCTTCCTCGAACACATCGAGCCGGTGCGTTATACCGACAAGACCATCACCGACAAAACCATCCTCAGGCAGCTGATCCAGCAGGTCCGCCTGCAGGGGTACTGCATTGTCGATCAGGAGCTGGACTCGGCCCTGCGTTCACTGGCGCTGCCGGTCTTCGACAACAAGGGCAAACTGGTCGGCGCACTGAACGTCAGCACCAACGCCGCCCGCATCAGTATCGATACCCTGACCCGCGAGTTTCTGCCCTATCTGCAGGCGCGCATCAAAGAAATGTCGCAGTACCTCAACTGACCTGCCGTTGTGCCGCAACCGGTATGAGCGGCTACGGCATCCAGCCCTCGACACAATTCGCATGGCGGACACTTATACGCCATGCGAACAATTCAGACAATATCTGCATTTCGCTGTAGCGGCGTCGCCCGACCGCTGACCAACTGCTGCCGTGCCTGCTGACGAAACTCACTGGGTGTCGTACCGCTGTGCCGGGTAAAGAACCGCGAAAAGTAGGCCTGATCGGCAAAACCCAGTGACTGCGCCACCTCGTTGATACTCAGGTTGGCATACAGCAGATCACGCTTGCCTTCCAGCAACAGCCGCTGATGAATGACCGTCAGAGCGGTCTTCCCCAGCACCTGCTGGCAGACCCGGTTGAGCTGGGTCGGGGTGATCCCCAGTCGCTCGGCATAGAACTGCACCGGCCGGTGCTGGCGATAATGCCGGTCCACCAGTGCCAGATATTTGCGCACATGACGCCCGGCCCGATTGTCCTGAGTGACAGTCAGGGTGTCCTGCTGCTGCATCAGCGCCCGGCCCAGATGCACCAGCAGCAGTGACAGGTTGGCATGCAACGCCTGCAGCCGTCCCCAGGAGGAGTGTTTGTATTCCAGCAGAATGGCGGCCATCACCTGATGGAAATGCTGATACTCCGCCTCGTCGACGGCAAACAGCAGACGCTGCGGATAGGCCAGGGTGGACTGCAGCAGCGACTCGCCCAGCAGACTTGGCAGCAGGCCATCTTCAATGGTCAGTACGTAACCCCTGATGCCCTGACTGAACTGAAAACCATGGGTCAGTAACGGCGGAATCCACAGCGCGCAGGGCCCCGTCAGATCAAACCGCTGCTGATCCACCAGAGCTACCCCCTGCCCCTGTTCCACGTACAGAATTTGAAAAAAAACTTCATGACGGTGAGGGCGAATTTCCCACTCGTACAGCTCGCTGCGCTCGGCAATCGACTCGCAATGCATGCGTTCGGGGATAATTTCATCAATTTCCTCGCCATATAGCGCATAACTGGGCACATTTCGCAGCCAGTCTTCCATCGACATAGGGTGGCTCCCGCTCTTGTTGTTATCGGGTCAGCGTGATTCACAATGTTCGAAAAATACAAATACTGGTCAGCTCTGTCCATTTGAATCCGCATGGGTCATCGCTAGGGTAATGAGCAACCTCAGAACAACTCTAACAATGACCGGGCCACGTAGCCGGGTCAGCCGAGGATATGAATCATGAGTTTGCATACCCCCACTTCGTCCACTACCCAGCGTACTCAGGTTGGCATCATCGGCTCTGGCCCTTCCGGCCTGCTGCTGGCGCAGCTGCTGCACTGGCAGGGCATTGACGCCATCATCATTGAACAGCGCAGCCGCGATTATGTGGAAGCCCGCATTCGCGCCGGTGTGCTGGAAAGCGGCACGGTTGAACTGCTGCGGGAAGCCCGCGTTGACCAGCGCATGAATCAGGAAGGTCTGCCGCACGACGGTTTCGAGCTGAGTCTTAATGGTGAACGCCATCGCATTGATCTGAAAGGACTGACCGGCAAATCGGTGATGGTCTATGGCCAGACCGAAGTCACCCGTGATCTGATCAACGCCCGGCTGGAACTGGGTGCCAGCATCGTCTTTGAAGCGGATGACGTGGCGGTACATGATTTCGACAGCGACACGCCGCGCATTACCTACCGCAAGGACGGTCAGCAATATGAAGTGCTGTGTGATTTTATTGCCGGCTGCGACGGCTTCCACGGCGTCTGCCGCAAGAGCGTGCCACAGCAGGCGCTGACCACCTACGAACGGGTCTATCCCTTTGGCTGGCTGGGCATTCTCAGCCATGTGCCGCCGGTATCCCACGAGCTGATCTACGCCAACCATGATCGTGGCTTTGCCCTGGCCAGCATGCGCTCGCACACCCTGAGCCGTTATTACATTCAGGCGCCGCTGGATGATCTGGATAACTGGAGCGATGAGCAGATCTGGGATGAGCTGGAAATCCGTCTCGGCGTCAAGGCCGGTGAAACCCTGCAGCGCGGGCCGCTGGTGGAAAAAAGTATCGCCCCGCTGCGCAGCTTTGTTGCCGAACCCATGCGTTTTGGCCGGTTGTTCCTCGCCGGGGATGCGGCCCACATCGTGCCGCCCACCGGTGCCAAGGGCCTGAATCTGGCGGCCTCCGACGTGCGCTATCTGTACCGCGCCCTGACCGAATTCTATAAGGACCGCAGCAGCATCGGCATTGATCACTACTCTGCCAACTGCCTGCGCCGGGTCTGGAAGGCGGAGCGTTTCTCCTGGTGGATGTCATCACTGCTGCATAAATTCCCGCAGCACGATGCCTTCGACCGTCGCATCCAGCAGGCTGAACTGGATCTGGTGTTCAGCTCCGAATCCGCCCGCCGCTCGCTGGCAGAGAACTATGTCGGTCTGCCTTTCGAGGACTAACAGGTCGTTGAAAATCTATCTGCGTTGCCGAATACCGCGTTGTGCACGTGTTTCACACTGACAGGTTTTTCACACCTTGGCCGGAGCAAACTCCGGCCTCTTTTTTGCCGCTAACAGCCCGCTGCCTGCGTCTGTTCAACCGCCATAAACAGGTGCACGGCCTCTCTCTGTACGTCAGGCCTGTGCCTTGACCGCTGTCACATCCTTCTTGCTGCGGGCAGAGCGATGCTGGTCCATATCCTCCACCTTGCGCTGCTTCTCATAGAGGAAACTCAGCACCTGATGGCGATAGTGGTTGTAGCGTGGGTCATCCGCCAGGGCGATACGATTACGTGGCCGCTCCAGCTCCACCTGCAGAATCTCACCGACGGTCGCTGCCGGGCCATTGGTCATCATGACAATCCGGTCTGACAGCAGTACCGCCTCGTCCACATCGTGAGTAATCATGATCACGGTGTTGTTGAGATCCTTCTGGATCTCCATCAGCGAGTCCTGCAGATGGGCACGGGTCAGGGCATCCAGAGCACCGAAGGGTTCATCCATCAGCAGTACCTTGGGCTCCATCGCCAGTGCCCGGGCAATACCCACGCGCTGCTTCATCCCGCCGGAAATCTCGTCCGGGCGTTTGTGCATGGCGTGCGTCATGTGCACCAGCTCAAGATTGTGCTCAATCCACTCCTTCATTTCCGCCTTGCTCTTGCGCCCCCTGAAGACCTGACGCACCGCCAGCTCGACATTCTGAAACGCGCTCAGCCACGGCAGCAGTGAGTGGTTCTGGAAGACCACGGCGCGCTCCGGCCCCGGCTCATTGACTTCCCGTCCGTCCAGCACCACCCCGCCGGTGGTCGCCTGATGCAACCCGGCAACGATATTAAGTACGGTGGACTTGCCACAGCCGGAATGGCCGATCAGCGAAACAAACTCGCCCTGGGCAATTTTCAGATTGACGTTGTCCAGTGCCTTGAAGGTGCCCCTGGCGGTGGGGAACTCGATGGAGACGCCGGTCAGTTCAAGATGTGCAGCCATGATGTTGCCTCCCTCAGCGGGTAATTGCGTTTTTGTCCCAGGAAACCGCGCGCTGGATCAGCAGCATGACGCGGTCGAGCATAAAGCCGATCAGGCCAATCACCAGCACCGCCACCATGATGCGCCCGAGCGAGTCGGAACTGCCGTTCTGGAACTCATCCCAGACGAACTTGCCGAGGCCAGGGTTCTGCGCCAGCATTTCGGCGGCAATCAGCACCATCCAGGCAATCCCCAGTGACAGGCGCAGCCCGGTGAAGATCATCGGCACTGATGAGGGCAGCACGATCTTGCGGACATGGGTCAGCCAGCCCAGCCGCAGCACCTTGCTGACGTTCTGCAGATCACTGCTGATGCTCGATACGCCCACCGCGGTGTTGATCAGTGTCGGCCACAGGCAGCACAGCGACACGGTAAACAGGGAGGTCAGGAAGGACTTAGCGAACAGCGGGTCTGCCGAGGTGTACACCGCACTGACCACCATGGTGACCAGCGGCAGCCAGGCCAGCGGCGACACCGGTTTGAACAGCTGGATCAGCGGATTGAGTGCCGCATAGAGCGATGCGTTGAGGCCAATGCAGATGCCCAGCGGAATGGCGATCAGCGCGGCAATGATAAAGCCCGACAGCACCGTCACCAGACTGGTGCCGATCTGATCAAAGAACGTCGGCTTGCCGGTGTACTCGCGTATCTTCACCTCAGCCTGAGGGTCTTTGGCCAGTTTTTCGGCATTGCGCTGTTCCTGACGAGCATAGAAATCCGCTTCCTTGTCTCGCTCACGCTGATGTTCCGCCAGCAGTGACTGAGCCTGGGTATAGACCTGTGCAGGCCCGGGAAACTTGCCCAGCGAGGTATCGATATGCTGGGCGCCGGTCTGCCAGATGAACAGAAACACCACCAGCCCCAGTAGCGGCATGCCCAGCGCCTGAGTCAGACGCTTCAGCCAGCTGTTCACGGAGCCGCGGGCACGGCTGTTGAAGAGTGTAGAGACGCTGTTCATGAGATAACCCTCCTGACCGTGCCCCGTCGGGAGCACGGCCTGCTGCAGATCAGATCTTGTCGTCGCCTTTCAGGCCGATCTTGAACTTGTTGAGATAGTCGTTGGGTTTGTGGCCATCGTAGGTCACGCCGTCGATGAACTGGGTCTGCGGCGCCTTGAAGCCGTCCTCCTTGCCAAAGTCAGGGAAGTCGGACGCCTGCATCAGCCCCTGGTCGATCAGCTCTTTGGCAGCAATGGCGTAGATATCCGGGCGGTAGACCTTTTTCGCGGTGTCCATGTACCAGCTGTCAGGCTTGGCCTCGGGGATCTGTCCCCAGCGGCGCATCTGCGTCAGATACCAGATGGCATCGGAGTAATAGGGATAGGTAGCGTTATGGCGGAAGAACACGTTGAAGTCGGGAATCTCACGCTTGTCGCCTTTTTCGTACTCGAAGGTGCCAGTCATGGAGTTGGCGATGACGTTGCGGTCAGCGCCGACGTACTCAGGGCGAGACAGCATATCCACCGCTTCATTGCGGTTGGCGTTGTTGTTTTCATCCAGCCATTTGGCCGCACGAATCAGGGCCTTGATGACATGGATATGGGTGTTGGGGTACTTCTCTGCCCAGTCGCTGGAGACCCCGAAGACTTTCTCCGGGTTGTTCTGCCAGATTTCATAGTCGGTGATGACGGGGACGCCGATCCCCTTGAACACCGCCTGCTGGTTCCATGGCTCACCGACGCAGTAGCCATAAATGGTGCCCGCTTCCAGCGTGGCAGGCATCTGCGGTGGCGGGGTAACGGACAGCAGCGCGTCAGCATTGATCTGGCCACTGCTGTCGCCTTTCAGCGGCGCATAGTAACCGGGGTTGATGCCGCCCGCGGCCAGCCAGTAGCGCAGCTCGTAGTTATGGGTGGAAACCGGGAACACCATGCCCATGTTGAAGGGTTTGCCTTCGGCACGGTACTTGTCGATGACCGGCTTGAGGGCATCGGCCTTGATCGGGTGGACCGGCTTGCCATCAGCACCGACAGGAATGTTCGCTTTCATCTGCTGCCAGATATCGTTGGCAACGGTGATGCCGTTGCCGTTCAGGTCCATGCTGAAGGCCGTGATGATATGCGCCTGGGTGCCAAAACCGATGGTCGCCCCCAGCGGCTGTCCGGCCAGCATGTGGGCACCGTCCAGCTCGCCATCGATGACCCGGTCAAGCAGCACTTTCCAGTTGGCCTGCGCTTCCAGCGTGACATACAGGCCTTCGTCCTCGAAGTAGCCTTTTTCATAGGCAACTGCCAGCGGCGCCATGTCGGTCAGCTTGATGAAGCCGAACTTCAGCTCCTCCTTTTCCGGTGCGCCCACTTCGGCCTGCACCAGCGCACTGAAAGAGAAAGAGGCGATGGCCACCGCCAGCAGGGCTTTGTTACACAAGGAACGTCTGGTCAGCATTTTTGCTCCCTCGGAAATAAAAAAAGGCGCCGCTCCCTCCGGAATATTTCCGAAGTGGAACGGCGCCTTTACCGTGCTCTCAGATTGTCGAAACGCTGCCGGGCAGACGTTTCGGGTTCTTCACTTTGCTCTGCCGACGATCACTGTCGGCTCAGTCTGTGAGGAAGCTAAAAGCACTTACCATGCCATAAATGAGAAAACCCTATTTAACATAGGGTTAGCCCTGAGCAGCAGAATCAGACTGGCAACCGGCGCACCAACCCGGTACGCCGGATACCCTCGGTGCCTGTTTTTTGCACATGCACCATGACGGCAGCGAACCCGACCGCTACACTGCCGATTGCTCCCGCCCGCCGTTACAGGACTGCCCATGCTCCCTGCCAATCTCAATCTGTTGCGCACTCTGGCAGTCTTGCTGGAAGAACAGCATGTCACCCGCGCGGCAGAGCGGCTCTGCCTGACCCAGTCGGCCGTCAGCCGCCAGCTGCTGCAGTTGCGTCAGGCGCTGGCAGACCCGTTGCTGGTGCGTGATGGCAACCGCCTGCTACCGACACCCCGTGCCCTGGCCTTGCAGGCACAACTGCGTCCGTTGCTGCAGCAATGCGATGCGCTGTTCAGCCCGCAGCAGTTTGATCCGCAACAGTGGCAGGGCCACGTCCGCATGGCGTCATCAGACTATGCTGCCCATTACATCCTGCCCGATATTGTCAGCACGCTGGCCGGTGCGGCACCGCAACTGCAACTGACTTATCAGCTGTGGCTGCCCCAGCAGCTGTCACAACTGGCCGACCTGCCACTGGAGCTGGTGGCGACCATGCTGGAGGCCATTCCGCCGGGGCTAGAAGGGCTGGCACTCGGTGAAGACGGGCCGGTGTGTGTCATGCGGCAGGACCACCCACTGGCGCAGCAGCAGCGGTTGACGGTCGATGATCTGCTGGCCTGTGAGCATCTGTCCCTGAGTGGGGGTGGCGACAAGGACAGCTTTGTCGATCTGGCTCTGGCAGAGCTGGGCCAGCCACGCCGTATCCGTCTGCATGTCCCCTTCTTTACCTCGGCACTGCGTATCATCAGCCGCAGTGAGCTGTTGCTGATCATCCCTGAGCACATCGCCCGCAATATGCAGGCAGACTATGCCATTACCTATCGCCCTTTCGATCTGCCCTGCCCCACTCATCGCTACTGGCTACTGTGGCACCCCAAGTACCACGATGATGTCAGCCATACCTGGCTGCGTAAGGTGGTATTCCAGTGTTTTGAAGCCTCGCTCTATTCCATGGCATCAAAGTCCACAGCACACAGAATCGGCCATGATTCCTGATCATCAGCTGTATTCCGAATTATGATTTCACCTTATCAGCCAGGTCTCGTAGGCTAACAGGCTTATCCCCCTGGAACATGCTCACGATCTCGCGTGAACACGTTCTTACCTGTGAGGAACATGATGAGCTGGAGTAACTGGAGCGGTTTGCTGCTGATTTGTCTGCTGGGCGCCATGTCACCCGGCCCGAGTCTCGCGATGGTGACCCGTCATGCGCTGGCAGGCGGTAAGCGGAATGGTTTTGCCATTGCCTGGGCTCACGCTGCCGGGGTCGGTATGTATGCACTGTTGACGATGTTTGGGCTGGCCGTGCTGCTGCATCAGTCACCCCGTCTGTTCATGGTGCTGACCTTGCTGGGCGCAGCCTATCTGACCTATCTAGGGTTGCGCGCCCTTATGTCACAGGGCGGTATTGCCCAGACGCTGGAAGCTGGCAATCCGGAGAGCGCGGCGCAGGCCGCACGGGACGGACTGATGATCTCGCTGCTGAATCCCAAGCTGGCGCTGTTTTTTATCGCGCTATTCAGTCAGTTTGTGCAGCCGGGCAGTGATACCCTGGCCCACTTCACACTGGTCGCCACTCCCTTCGTGATCGACGGGTTGTGGTACACCCTGGTTACCCTGTTACTGGTACACCCCGCCGTGCTGGAGAAACTGCGCGCCCGCTCCCGACTGATTGACCGCCTGAGCGGTGTGGTACTGATCCTGCTGGCGGTCAGGGTGTTTGTCACCGCGCTGGCCTGAAAGCCTGAACACCCGCCAACCCTGTGACAGGGGCTGAACACAGATAAAAAAATCCGGCTCTTTTCAGGGAGCCGGATTTTTTAACATCTGAGCTTATCGCTGGTCAGCTTCTGAGCTGATCGCGGGTAGCGATTACTCTTCCAGATAGGTATAACCCGCCAGACCCTCTTCGAGGAAGGCCAGACATTCCGCCTGCGTCTCGCTACTGAGGCTGGACCGGGTCAGCTGACGACGGTAGGCCTCAACAAAGGTGCGGGAGTCGAAGTTCACGTAGGCCAGAATCTGATCCACGGTATCGCCCATCAGCACCTTGCTGACTTCCCATTCACCCGCTTCATCGACAGACACGTCAACAGAGTGGGTGTCACCGAACAGGTTGTGCATGTCGCCCAGAATTTCCTGATAGGCACCCACCAGGAAGAAGCCCATCACATAAGGATTGGCCGGGTCGAACTCCGGTACCGGCAGGGTGGTCTCGATCCCCTGACCATCCACATACTGGTCAATGGTACCGTCCGAGTCACAGGTGATGTCCTGCACCACTGCACGGAAGGTCGGCTCCTTGTCCAGACCACTAATAGGCAGCACAGGAAACACCTGATCGATACCCCAGACGTCGGGCAGTGACTGGAACACCGAGAAGTTGACGAACAGCTTGTCCGCCAGCTTGGCGTGCAGCTCATCAATGATCTCGCGGTGTGCGCGGTTCTTGTGGCTCAGCAGTGGCCGGATCTGCATGCAGATGGCCTGATAGATCTGCTCCGCCTTGGCGCGCTCGGTCAGTGACAACAAGCCGTGGGTATACAGCGACTGCACTTCGGCCACGTCATAAATAGTGTCGTGATAGATCTCCACCACGTTACGTTCGTCAGCACTGTGCAGGGCTTCCTGATAGGACTCCCACAGCGCGTGCAGAATCTTCGGATCCGCCGCACCGGGGCGCGGTGGCTGCAGTTCCTTGGGCGATTCCACGTCAATAACGTTGGCCAGCAGCACCGCGTGGTGCGCTGTCAGCGCCCGTCCGGACTCACTGACGATGTTGGGATGCGGCAGGTTGCGTTCAGCACAGACTTCCGCCATGGCGTACACCACATTGCTGGCGTATTCCGACATGGAGTAGTTGATGGAGCAGGTGCTCTGTGAGCGGGTACCTTCGTAGTCCACACCCAGGCCACCACCGACGTCCACCACGCTGATGGGCGCACCCAGCTGACGCAGCTCGGCGTAGAAACGGGCGCACTCACGCAGACCCGTCTGAATGTCGCGAATGTTGGCAACCTGTGACCCCAGATGGAAATGCAGCAGCTGCAGGGAGTCCAGTGCCTCTTCCTTACGCAGACGTTCGACTACCTGCAGAATCTGGTGGGCAGACAGGCCAAACTTGGACTTCTCACCACCGGAGGTTTGCCATTTGCCTTTGCTCTGTGACGCCAGACGGGCACGCAAACCCAGACGCGGCGTCACCTGCAGACGACGTGCCTCTTCCAGCACCACATCCAGCTCGGACACCTTCTCGATAACGATGTAAACCTGATGGCCCAGCGCCTCACCAATCAGAGCCAGACGGATATATTCACGATCCTTGTAGCCGTTACAGATGATGACGGAGGAATTGGTGTTCTCCGACAGCGCCAGCACTGCCATCAGCTCAGGCTTGGAGCCCGCCTCAAGACCCACACGGGTTACGCTGGGGTCTTTCTTCTGCCCGGCCAGAATGCCTTCAACCACCTGTTGCTGCTGGTTGACCTTGATCGGATAGACGGCCGTGTACTGCGCACGATACTTGTAGTACTGAATGGCTTCCTGAAAAGCCTGACACAACGAGGACACCCGATCATGCAATATGTCGGTAAAACGCACCAGAGTAGGCAACGCTACCCCTTGCTCGCTTAAATGCTTGCACAGTTCCGGCAGATTTATCGTAGCTGCCTTGTCGCGACGAGGTTTGACGAACACCTCACCGCTTTCATTCACGTCAAAGTATCCATTGCCCCAGTAGGGGATGTTGTAAAGTTTCAGTGCATCGCGGCTGTTCCACGCGCTCATTGCATTCGTTGCCTTTCTCTAGATGGCGGCCAGCACCTGGCTGGAGCAACCGGCTCAGGGAGCCGGAATGTTCGGATAACTCGGATAAATAAAGAGCGACAGGGAAAACACAGACCGGCTCTCCCTCAGGGGTAACACCCGCTATCAACACCCCGCCAGGGCATCCACTACATACTGGGGCAAAGCAAACGCGCCCACATGGATACTTGGGGTGTAGTAACGGGTTTTAAAACCTGCCTGCGCGACGCGCTCGGCGATAACGTCCACGGGAAGCTGACGCAGGGAGGCATCATCACTGCCCCAGGCCAGGGTCATGATGCCACCGACATAGGTGGGCACCGGGGCGGCATAGAACTGCTGATCAGCGAAATCCAGCCCCATACGCTTGCGGGTAGTCGAGACTTCACCCAGCTGCATAAAGCACACGCCATTCTGGGCAACCATGACGCCGCCTGCGTTCAGGCAGCGCTTGCAACCATTGTAGAAGCGCGAGGAGAACAGCACTTCACCTGGGCCCATCGGGTCGGTGGAGTCAGAGATAATGACGTCGTAGCGCTCTTCGGTCGTGTTGACGAACTCAACCCCATCGTTGATGACGATAGTCGCACGAGGATCATCAAAAGCACCGTCAGAGTGGCCCGGCAGGTAGGTTTTGCACATCTCGATGACCTGAGCATCGATCTCTACCATGGTCACCTGCTCCACTTCAGGATGACGCAGCACTTCACGCAGAATGCCGCCATCACCACCACCAATGATCAGCACTCGTCGGGCTTTGCCATGAGCAAACAGCGGTACATGCGTCAGCATTTCGTGGTAGATGAACTCATCACGTTCGGTGGTCTGGATGACACCATCCAGCGCCATGACACGACCAAAATCGCGGTTTTCGAAGATGATCAGGTGCTGATGCTCGGTTTTGCTCTCGAACAGCACCTTATCAATAGTGAAAGACTGACCGTAGCCTGCGTAGAGGGTCTCGATATAGCGTTGCGGCTGAGTCACGTGTTCCTTCCTCGCTCACAATAAAAACCAGATGACATGCTGTTATGACATCGACAATGGATGACAGCACAATGACAGTTCGACGAGGGGAAGTGAGATAAGGCGGGAGAAAGGATGGGAATAACCCTGCCAGCTCCACTAACCTGTCTTCCTTCCACGGAATACACAACAGGCAGCGTACTTACTGAGAGGGCCTGTTGTACATCTAAAGTCGAATTTGCATAAAAACCTGTCGCTGCTTCTGCAAGAAATTGCGTTTTATACGCTTTTTTCACACAAACGCAAGAAAGACTAGCAGGACTAAATCAGAGGGAGGGGGAAGTGGATCAGATGCAGTGCTGTCGCTACAGAGCACAGCTGGCACAGGAAATATGAGGGGGGGCAGAAACAAAAAAAGCCGCTTTCGCGACTTCCTTTTATACTTCACTGACACCTTTATCAGGTGGTGCAGATGGAGAGACTCGAACTCTCACGTCCTTTCGAACACTAGCACCTGAAGCTAGCGCGTCTACCAATTCCGCCACATCTGCAATGTGAAGCTACCTGATTGTAATCACTTAACGAGAGCATTGGTGCAGATGGAGAGACTCGAACTCTCACGTCCTTTCGAACACTAGCACCTGAAGCTAGCGCGTCTACCAATTCCGCCACATCTGCATGCAGCTCGAAAAGTGGTGCGTATCATACTTAAACTTTTTAACTTGTCAAGCACAAGACGCTGATGTTTTACCACTTACAGATGACTTTAAGTGGTGCCCAGAGGCGGAATCGAACCACCGACACGGGGATTTTCAATCCCCTGCTCTACCGACTGAGCTATCTGGGCTACATCTGTTCACTTGGTGCGGGAGGAGAGACTCGAACTCTCACGCCTTGCGGCGCTGGAACCTAAATCCAGTGTGTCTACCAATTCCACCACTCCCGCAGTGGTGCCCAGAGGCGGAATCGAACCACCGACACGGGGATTTTCAATCCCCTGCTCTACCGACTGAGCTATCTGGGCAACGAGGCGCGTATTATAAGGACAAAACACTGAGTGTCAATCCCTAAGCGCATCAAGCGAACGCCGCAGGAATTTACTCGCCTCTCCAAAAGTTGTCAAGCAATTCAATAATTTATTCCGCATCAACGGCTATTTCTCGCTCGGTGGTACGTAGCCTTCAATCTTGGTCACGTCTTCACCGGCAAAGAACTTGTCCATTTCTTCCTGCAGTAACTTGCGTGACTGCATGTCCATCATGTTCAGACGCTTCTCATTGATCAGCATGGTCTGATGCGCCAGCCAGTCCTGCCAGGCTTGTCTGGAAATATGCTCATACAGATCCTGCCCTTTGGGGCCAGGAAAAGGTGGGCGTTCCATGCCGTCCATGTCCTTTTGATACTTACGGCAGAATACGGTTCTAGTCATATCAGTCTCTTCTACAGATAAAGTTCAACGCTGTGCATCCAGTTGTGCCAGCAGACGTTTGACTGGAGCAGCCAAACCTACCGACTCCGGGGCGTCGAGGTTATACCAAAGCCAGCGCTCAGGTTCCATGAGCTTACTGTCAGAGCCCCCCTGTGCCAGCAAAGGTGTGATGTGCAGATGGAAGTGGCTGAAGGTATGCTTCACAGCAGGTAACGACTGCTGATGCAGCTCCGCCTGCCAGCTCGCGCAAAACTGCTCCGCCTGTTCTGTGGACACCATCTCGGGCAGACTCCACAACCCCCCCCAGATCCCGCTGGCCGGACGCTTTTCCAGCAACACCTTGTGCTGCTGGCGATCGTGTACCAGCAACATGTAAGTGTGCTTTTCCGGTATCGTTTTTCGCGGTTTGGCATGGGGAAAGGCAGTAGGAGTGCCCATGCCATAGGCTTTGCAGTGGTCTTTTAAGGGGCATAGCAAACAGGCAGGCTTGCTACGGGTACAGAGCGTCGCCCCCAGATCCATCATCACCTGGGTGTAGTCCGGCAGACGCCGGTCAGGCGTGTAGTAATCCGCCAGCCGCCAGAGCAAATCCTCTACCGGTTTGCTGCCGGGCCAGCCTTCAACACCGTGCAGACGGGTAAGCACACGCTTGACGTTGCCATCGAGAATCGGTGCACGCACACCACGACTGATCGACAGAATCGCTCCTGCAGTCGAACGACCAATACCCGGCAACTCCTGTACTGCTTCTACCGTTGCCGGAAATTCACCATGGTGCTGTTGCCAGAGAATCTGAGCGGCTTTATGCAGGTTACGGGCACGACTGTAGTAACCGAGACCAGTCCAGAAATGCAGCACTTCGTCCTGCTCAGCCTCAGCCAGATCCTGCAAGGCGGGAAAACGCTCCATGAAGCGTTGGTAATAAGGGATAACGGTCGCTACCTGCGTCTGCTGCAGCATGATTTCCGATACCCACACCCGATAGGGCGTCTTGTCCTGCTGCCACGGCAGACTGGTACGACCATGCTGATCGAACCAGTCAAATACAGCGCGCTGAAATACCTCTGGGGTCACTTCTTGAATAATCCTTGGAGCAAACCTTTGACTGCTTCGGCGTTGTCTCCACCGAGCTTTTCGCTCAGTTTATCGGATTGTTTATCCAGTGCACGGTTCAATTCTTTCTGCGCCTTGCGTTTAGCTTCGTTGCTGGCAAGGGAAGTCAGCGTCTTGGCAAACCCTTCCTTGTCGGGACGGCACCATTTGGCAGGATCACCATCCAGACTACCCTGGCAACGCAGGGGCCATTCCAGCCCCTGAAATTTAGGATTGATGGTGCAGGCTTCACGGCTGGTGTCACCCTCAATGGTGACGCCCACCCCCATATCCAGCTGCCGCTGTGGCAGATTGATCTGTCCTGAGCCTTTGGCACTGGCCCCCACCAGCTGCCCCTGCGCCGAGTCGATATGGGCGACACCATTGTTGAATTGCGCCTGCAGGCTTGCGTTGGTCAGTCTGGTGTGCTCACTGTCTGCTGCTGCCGTCAGTGTTTCCTGATTGGCAAAGGCAATGCCCTCACAGATTTGTTGGGTAAGGTTGATATTGTTCAGTCGTCCATCCGTGACATTGGCCTTGGCCGAGCCGTTGAGACTGTTAACCCAGTCAAAAACCGAGTTCCCGCTCATGCTCAGGCTGCCACTCATCGAGCCGATGCCGTTGACCGCAGGCTGTGTGCTGCCCAGCAGGGTCTGCACCTGCTCCAGTGCCAGATGATCAACATTGAACTGCAGTTGATTGCGTAGTGGCGCCTTCTGCGCATCGACCTGTGCCTTAAGCACAACCTTGCCTTCGGCAATCTGCGCACTGGCCTGATCAACCACCAGCTTTCCAGCTGCTGCTGCCACATTGAACTTGACCTGCGACATCGCAACTTGCTGATAGGTCAGTTTACCCAGCTGCACCGAGCCACGCAGATTCAGCCCTTGCAGTGCCTCAACGGGCAGCATGGGAGCCTTTGAATAACCTGCGTCACTTGTAGTCTTGGCGGTCGCTGCTGCTGTGGTCGAGCTCGATGCCTCGAGTTTGGTGGCTGGCGTTGCTGAGCTGGCGACATAGCGATCCAGATTGAGCTGATCAATGCCCAGCTTGAACTCGGTTTGCCCCTTGTTCAATGGCTGCTGGAAGCTGCCACTGATTTTGCTCTCATCCAGCCGGGCCGTCAGATTAGTCAGTGACAACTGTTGGCGGTCCACCATCAGCGCAGTCGTCATAGAAGCCGCCGTCAACGCTTTCTCATCAGGCAGAGAAACAGACATACCAATATCTGACAGCCATTTGCGCAGATTCAGCTCAGCAATCTGCAGCGAGCCCTGCAGGGCCGGCGCCTTCTGCAAGTCCTTGACCGTGGCGTCAAGCTGACCCTGCATGCCGTTCAGTGCCAGTTTTAGGTTGGGTAGGCGCACCTGCTGTTGCTGCATATCGGCATCCACATCACCCTTTATCTCCAGTAACAGTGACTGTCTGGTCACACCGTCGATGGTGCTGAGCAGATCCATATCATGCAGCTGATACAGTTGTCGCTCAGGGTCCAGCAGCATCGAAGCCTGCAGTTTGTTGCCGAGCTGGATGGCCTGCTTGCCATCCGCCTGCACAGACAGCGGCAAGGTAAGCGTTAAAGGGAAGGCCTGCCCCAGGCGGATCGCACTGGCACGCAGGTTGACAGGGCCCAACGCAATATTCTGGTTGGCTTGCAGGTCATGATAGTTGACCTGCACATTCTGCAGATCGATATCATCAATGGCCAAAGCCATGGAGCGGCTGGCGGAGGATGCCGGTTGACTGCCCGGCTCAGCGGTGGAACGGGCAGCAGGTGAGGATGCTGCAGAAGGCCGGTCCCAGTTATTTGCACCTGTCTTGTCGCGATTCAGGTC
Organism: Pokkaliibacter plantistimulans; assembly: GCF_003194385.1. Taxonomy (GTDB): domain Bacteria; phylum Pseudomonadota; class Gammaproteobacteria; order Pseudomonadales; family Balneatricaceae; genus Pokkaliibacter; species Pokkaliibacter plantistimulans. The sequence goes on along the minus strand of NZ_LAPT01000036.1, from coordinate 5,629 downwards.
CAGCACCAGACCATCCACCATCAGGCCGGACAGGCTCAAACGCCCGCTGATGAGTGCAGGCACATCCATAGCGACACTGGCATGCTGCAAGGTAGCCACGGTAGGGCGATCAGGATAGCCCGCCTGTACATCCTCCAGCGTAATGGCAAACTGCGGAAACAGGCTCCAGCTCATCGGACCTTTAATTTCGAGCTGCAGTCCCGTTTTCTCCTGCACCATCTCACCGATGCGCTGGCGATAATCGTTCGGATCAAAAGCGACCAGCAGATAGATCACCACCAGTGCCAGCAAGCCAAACAGCGCCCCAAGCAGCCACAGGATTATTTTTGTTGCCTTCATGTTCCCTCACTCAATTGCATCGACAGCCACACTTGTCGCAACGCCAAAGCATCTACCAAGCCGTATAGCTTTTGTTAGTAACGGTTCTAACCCGAAGCACAAGGCTTTATACTTTCATCCTCGCAAAATCAGCGGTAATTCCAGACGGACGATGTTGTTTTTGCTTATTTGACCTCGACTCACGATCAATACTAGGGGAGCCTGGCATGGCAGAGCGTACCGCCAGTGTGACGCGCAATACGCTGGAAACCCAGATCACCGTAACGGTGAACCTGGATGGCAGCGGACAGTTTAAATCAGTTACCGGCATTCCTTTTCTTGACCACATGCTTGAGCAGGTGGCACGACACGGACTGATTGACCTGGACATCCATGCCAATGGCGACCTGCATATTGATGCCCATCACACCGTCGAAGATCTGGGCATCACCATGGGCCAGGCCATCAGCAAAGCGCTTGGTGACAAGAAAGGCATCACCCGCTACGGTCATTCCTACGTTCCTCTGGATGAAGCCCTGTCGCGTGTCGTTATTGATTTCTCTGGCCGTCCAGGCCTGCACTTTGCTGTGCCCTTTACCCGGGCAAGCATCAATGGTCTGGATACCGAGCTGTTCTTTGAATTCTTCCAGGGGTTCGTCAACCACGCTCTGGTGACCCTGCATATCGATAACCTCAAGGGCCACAACAGCCATCATCAGGCAGAAACAGTATTCAAAGCCTTTGGCCGCGCCTTGCGCATGGCTCTGACTGCCGACGAGCGCATGCAGGGCATCATGCCTTCCACCAAAGGCTGTCTGTAAGGAGCCATCATGAGTTCGGTTGCAGTTATTGACTATGGCATGGGCAACCTTCACTCGGTTGCCAAAGCGCTGGAGCACGTCAAGCCCGGTGAGCAAGTGCTGGTATCCAGCGACAAAGCAGTGATTGAGAGTGCCGACCGGGTGATTCTGCCTGGCGTCGGAGCCATTCGTGACTGCATGGGCGAACTGACTCGCCTTGGGCTGGACCAGGTGGTACACCAGGTTGCCGCCTCAGGCAAACCGTTGCTGGGTATCTGCGTGGGCGTGCAGCTGTTGATGGAGTTCAGCGAAGAGAATGGTGGCCATGACTGTCTGGGTGTATTCCCCGGCAAGGCTCACTTCTTTGGCGACCATCTGCAGGATGAGAACGGCGAAAAGCTGAAGGTGCCTCACATGGGCTGGAACGAGGTCAAACAGACCGTCGACCATCCTCTGTGGCAGGGCATTGAGCAAAACAGCCGGTTCTACTTTGTCCACAGCTACCATATTCAGGCTCAGCAGCCTGAGCTGGTTGCCGGACGCTGTCACTACGGCCTGGATTTCGACGTCGCGCTGTTCCGCGATAATGTATTCGCGGTGCAGTTTCATCCCGAGAAGAGCCACAGTGCAGGGTTGCAGTTGCTGAAGAACTTCCTGCACTGGAATGGCCAACCCGCATAACGTGAAGGTATACGGCAACCGGCCGCTTACCTGTGAAGATAGCAAGTTTGTGAAGAGAACATCATGCTGGTAATTCCCGCAATAGATCTTAAAGATGGCCAGTGCGTACGTTTACGTCAGGGCCGCATGGATGACTCCACCGTGTTCTCCAGTGACCCCGTCGATATGGCTGGACGTTGGGTGGAACAAGGCGCACGTCGCCTGCATCTGGTCGACCTGAATGGCGCCTTTGCCGGTAAGCCAGTCAATGGTGATATCGTCCAGCGCATTGCCAAGGCCTTCCCCAACCTGCCGATCCAGATTGGTGGCGGCATCCGCAGCCAGGAGATCATTGAAGCCTATCTTGCTGCTGGCGTGCAGTACGTCATTATCGGCACCAAGGCAGTGAAAGAGCCCGAATTCGTGACTGATATGTGCAAGCGTTTCCCGGGTCACATCATCGTGGGTCTGGATGCGAAGGATGGCATGGTTGCCATTGATGGCTGGGCGGAAGTGACCAGCGTTACCGCTGTAGAGCTGGCCAAACGGTTCCGCGATGACGGTGTCGGCAGCATTGTTTACACCGATATCAGTCGTGACGGCATGATGCAGGGTGTGAATGTGGAAGCGACAGTCGCCCTGGCACAGCAGTCAGGATTACCGGTTATCGCCTCTGGTGGCGTTACTGACATGCGTGATATCGAGGCACTAGCGAAAGTGGCCGATCAGGGTATTGCTGGCGCCATCACCGGCCGTGCCATCTACGAAGGCACGCTGGACCTTCGCACAGCGCAAGCCCTGTGTGACCAGAGAAAATAAGTAGTTAAGTTGTAATACGGAGCCAGATTCCTTCTGGCTCCTGTACTTCACGTTATACGCCGTAGCTTTGGCGATACTGGCGAATGGCAGCAAGCTCTGCTTCCTTGTCACCCTGCTCAGCCAGAAACTCGACGATCTGCTCCAGACTGATAATGCTGGCAACAGGCATGTTGTAGTCACGCTCAACTTCCTGAATGGCTGACAACTCACCCTTGCCTTTCTCCTGACGGTTCAGGGCAATGACGACACCTGCCGGTGTTGCACCGTGCTGCTCGATCAGTGCCATCACCTCACGAATAGCCGTACCCGCAGTGATTACGTCATCAATAATGAGCACACGACCCTGTAAAGGCGCTCCTACCAGGTTGCCTCCTTCACCATGATCCTTGGCTTCCTTACGATTAAACACGTAGGGCACGTCACGACCATGATGCTCAGCCAGCGCGACGGCAGTAGCCGCAGCCAGAGGAATTCCTTTGTAAGCAGGCCCAAGAATGACATCAAACTCGATGCCACTTTGCAGGATAGCTTCGGCATAGCACTTTCCTAATCTGGCCAGCGCCAAACCACTATTGAACAGACCCGCATTGAAGAAGTAAGGGCTGGTTCTGCCCGATTTCAGGGTAAACTCACCAAAACGCAGTACCTGTTGCTGAATAGCGAACTCAATAAACTCGCGTTGATAGGCATGCATGCTTTGTCCTCTGCGTGATGGGTTGAAACAGTGCGCGCATTTTAACTCAGCACTCCCAGCGCAGCATCCGCTTTGCATGGATTTGATTCATACACGCAATATCAAGCAAATTCGCCACACAACCATGGCATTAATAGCCAAAAGTGCTATAGACGCTAGCCTCGACAGGGAGTGTGCAGTTACACTATGCCGGGCTGAACACACTTGACATCCGCATGAACTCCCAAAAGGTGTTATAATTCGCGGACTTAGAGGCAGCTAATAAGTAAGTAGCTTTTAGGCAGCACGCCGTCGTAGTAGCCGATTAAAATTTCTATACTTGCTACTCCCAGATTTTTGCATGCCCAGTCAATGCGGTGCCGCCAACTTACAGAATCTGCCCCAAGAATGTATGTGTTTCTTCACAGACCTGTTAGCAAGACTCTAAAGGACTCCATTACTGATGCGTGTCATCACCCTCAACGTGCAAGGCATCCAGCAAGCAGCTGAGCGCGGACTGTTTGACTGGATGGTCCAGCAAGACGCTGATCTGTATTGCCTGCAGGATCTGCGTGCCAAAGCCTACCAGCTGGACGATGCTATCTATCATCCTGCCGGCTATCAGGCCCACTTCTTCGATGCACCAGAAGACAACTACAGTGGCGTCGCCATTTATTGCAAACACCAACCAAAGGCCATCATGTCTGGCCTTGGCTTTGAACTGTGTGATTTCCATGGCCGCTATATTCAGGCCGATTATGACAAAATCAGCATTGGCTCGATTCTGCTTCCCTCTGGGGAGAATGACTTGCAAAAGCAGGCCGTTAAGAATGAATTCATGGAGCACATGCATGCGTTCTTCAAAAAGACCCTGCGCAAGCGTCGTCAGTTCATCTTCTGTGGTACCTGGAACATTGCTCGAGAGCCACGAGATGTAAGTAACTGGTATGTAAACCAAAAGAACTCCGGCTTTCTGCCAGAAGAGCGGGCATTTTTCCGTGATGTGTTTGACGAGATGGGTTTTGTCGACACGTTCCGTCAGGTGAACCAGGCCGATCGTCAGTTCACCTGGTGGCCCAGTTACAATCGCGCCTTTGAGCTTAATGAAGGTGCGCGTCTGGACTACCAGATTGCCACTGCAGATTTTGGCAAAAAAGTGCGTGCAGCAAAGATTATCAAAGAGCCTCGCTTCTCTAATCACGCGGCACTGATGATTGAATACGATCATGATCTGTAATCGGGCTTTCTGTCCCGCTTATAAAAAAGAAGCCTGCTATCAAGCAGGCTTCTTTTTTGGTGAAGAAATCAACTACAGAACATGCACTCTCAACCTTCCTCCACCTCAGGCTCGAATACCTGATTCATGTCCAGCGCAGGCATAGTACATTCTGGACGTCCGACAATCTTGGCGGGCACCCCTGCAACCGTTGTATGAGGCGGAACAGGTCTCAACACGACACTCCCTGCGCCAACCTTCGCTCCCTCTCCAACCTCGATATTACCTAGCACCTTTGCACCTGCCGCAATCAGAACGCCATCACGTATCTTGGGATGCCGGTCTCCACTCTCCTTACCAGTCCCCCCCAAAGTGACTGACTGAAGAATGGAAACGTTGTCGCCAACAACAGAGGTTTCTCCAATGACAATACCTGTTGCGTGGTCGAGCATGATTCCCTTACCGATTCGTGCCGCTGGATGTATATCAACACCAAATACAACAGAAATCTGATTCTGCATAAAGATCGCCAGAGTACGCCGTCCCTGACGCCACAGCCAATTGGCTACGCGATAAGCCTGTAGAGCATGAAAACCTTTGAGATAAAGCAGAGGAGTGAGGTACTCGCATACCGCAGGATCACGCTCGACAGTGGCTTTAATATCTGCACAGGCAGACTCAAGCAAAGCAGGTTCACCCCGGAACGCCTGCTGGATGATTTCCCGAATAGTAATCGCCGGAACAGTAGGACAGTCGAGTTTATTTGCCAAATGGAAGCTCAGTGCACATCCGATGTTATCGTGATTCAAAATGGTCGAATGAAAGAAGCTGGCAAGCATCGGCTCCTGAACAGACTGCGCAAGGGCTTCTTCACGAACGATATGCCATACCTGTTGGGTAAACTCTGACATCGATAGATCTCGAATGGTACTTATAGTAAGAGGAATACAGACTGGGGATGGTACACAGTTTTTTCAAGTACCCATACGCGGACAAGTAAAAGTTACAGAACTCTAATCGGAATCAGCAGCACATCGAGCTGTAAGCACTATTCACATATTATTTTTATGATCCCCAAAAGCAAAACCCCTGACCGTTACCGATCAGGGGGTGCTGTATTTCATGCCTGGCGATGACCTACTC
>NZ_LAPT01000035.1 GCF_003194385.1 Pokkaliibacter plantistimulans | reverse complement strand
CCGGGTATTGGGGCAGTTCCGTCTTTAACAGGTTGTTGAAAATCTATCTGCGTTGCCGAATACCGTGTCAAAAACAGGCTCACAGCCAGAGGCTGAACGTGCTTTAGCACGGCCCCGAAGGGGCGAGCAAAGCGAGTCAAATGCTCATTTAGTTCACTAAACTCCGCTTTTTCGCCTGTTTCTTGTGCCCTCGGGGTATTTCCTTGTCTCGGCTGCCTCGATAACGTTTTTCAACAGCCTGTTAAAAGTCGCTCAGGCGCACAGGGATGTACCCTGATGATCACTGAGCTGCCATTCTGACCGCTCTTTTCAGACAGCCGCCATCGCGCGGCTGTTTGCATTTATGTGTATTCAGGGGAGTTATCCGGTCGGGCTGTAAGGGCGCTTTGCCAAGCAATATCAGTGTTTTTCTTAAATATTACAGGCTCGTAATATTTCAACAATGTTATGTAGGGTTATATAACTCGTGTTCTCTCAGTGCCTTGTCTACCTTCTACTGACGCTCTCTCACATCGACTTTGCTGCATGACACCTGAGTGCGTGCAGACAGGGTAGAGCGAAGTAAAAGCAAATCAAAAAATCGTTCCCGACAAGAATAACACAGGGGTAAAACCATGATTCGATTGAAGCCTGTCGCCCTGGCTATGGCTCTGGGTCTGTCTTCTCTGTCTGCCGTCTCCGCTTTCGCTGGTGAAGTAGAAGTACTGCACTGGTGGACTTCCGGTGGCGAAGCCAAATCCGTTGCCGTACTGAAACAGCTGCTGGAAAAAGAAGGCCATACCTGGAAAGACTTTGCCGTAGCAGGGGGTGGCGGTGATAGCGCCATGACCGTACTGAAGTCTCGCGCTGTGTCTGGCAACCCTCCTACTGCCGCCCAGATCAAAGGTCCTGAAATTCAGGAATGGGGCGAGCTGGGATTCCTCGCTGATCTGGATGACGTGGCCAAGGCCAACCATTGGGATGAGCTGCTGCCTAAAGTGGTGGCCGATGGCATGAAGTACGACGGTCACTACGTGGCAGTCCCTGTCAACGTACACCGTGTGAACTGGGTATGGGGTAATCCGGAAGTGCTGAAAGCCGCCGGTGTTGACCACATGCCGACGACCTGGGATGAGTTCTTCGCTGACGGCGACAAGATCAAGGCCGCTGGCTATATCCCTCTGGCCCACGGCGGTCAGGACTGGCAGGACGCAACCATTTTCGAAGCGGTCGCCCTGTCTATCGGTGGTGCTGAGTTCTACCGCAAGGCCTTCGTTGATCTGGATGACGACGCGCTGGGCGGTGACACCATGGTCAAGGTGCTGACTACCTACAAGCGTCTGAAAGACTACATGGACCCCGATGCTCCCGGCCGTGACTGGAACCTGGCTACCGCCATGGTGATCAATGGCAAAGCTGCCTTCCAGATCATGGGTGACTGGGCCAAGGGTGAGTTCGTCAGCGCCGGCAAGGTGGCAGGCAAGGACTTCCTGTGCTCAGCCGTACCCGGTACTGCCGATGCCTATACCTACAACATCGACTCCTTTGCTATGTTCCATGTGAACAGCAATTCTCAGGAAGAAGCGCAGAAAGCGCTGGCCCGTATCATCATGGAGCCGACCTTCCAGGAAGTGTTCAACCTGAACAAGGGTTCGATCCCCGTTCGTCCTGACATCCCCCGTGACAAGTTCGACAGCTGCGCCATCAAGTCGATGGATGACTTCACTGCCGATGCCAAGTCCGGCACCCTGGTACCCTCCATGGCGCACGGTATGTCCACCACTTCCTACGTCAAGGGTGCCATCTACGACGTAGTGACCAACTACTTTAACGACGCCAACATGACTGCCCAGCAGGCAGCCGAGCGTCTGGTTAAAGCGGTCAAAGCAGCGGGCTAAGCCAGCGCACGATCCGTGGTGCATGCTCGCCACGGATCGGATCTCTGCTACCGGGCCAGCTTTTGGCCCGGTTTCCGAAGTAAAAGGTGACTCCTATGTCAAATAACAATGCTGCCCTGAAATCCGGGGCGGACGGTCTCGTGCAGCCTGCAGCAGCCCCCCGCCGCTTCAGCAATCGCCTGCAGGACTGGCTGCCTCAGATCGTGCTGGCGCCGTCTTTCCTGATCAGCCTGGTCTTCGTCTACGGCTTTATCATCTGGACCGCCGTGCTGTCGTTCACCAATTCACGCATGCTGCCGAACTACAGCAACTTTGTCGGCTTCGATCAGTATGTTCGCTTGTTTGAGAATGATCGCTGGGCAGTAGCAGCCACCAACCTGTTGATTTTCGGCAGCCTGTTCATGCTGATCTGCCTGCTCCTCGGCGCTTTCATGGCGGTGCTACTGGATCAGAAAATTCGTCAGGAAGGTGCCATTCGCACTATTTATCTCTATCCCATGGCGCTGTCTTTCATCGTTACCGGTACCGCCTGGAAATGGATTCTCAACCCAGGTCTGGGCCTGGAAAAAATGATGCATGACTGGGGCTTCACCCAATTCACCTTTGACTGGCTGGTCAACCCTGACATGGCCAAGTACACCCTGGTTATCGCCGCTGTCTGGCAGTCGTCCGGTTTTGTCATGGCCATGTTCCTGGCCGGTCTGCGTGGCGTGGATAACTCCATGATCAAGGCCGCCCAGCTGGATGGAGCCTCCATGCCCACCATTTATCGCCGTATCGTGCTGCCGTGCCTGCGTCCGGTACTGTTCAGTGCGGTCATGATCCTGGCACACATTGCCATCAAGAGTTTTGACCTGGTCATGGCCCTGACCGGTGGTGGCCCCGGCTACTCCACCGACCTGCCTGCCACCTTCATGTATGCCCATGCCTTTACCCGCAGCCAGATCGGTCTGGGGTCGGCCTCGGCGATGATGATGCTGGCCGGTGTGCTGGCCATCCTGGTGCCTTATCTGTATTCCGAGCTGAGGAGCAAGCGTAATGACTAATACACGCCCAGTCTCCACCGGTGAGCGTCTGGCCCGTGGCGGTATCTACGCCATCCTGATCGCGGCCGCGCTGGTGTATCTGTTACCGCTGGCGGTGATGCTGCTGACCTCGGTAAAAACGCTGGATGACATCCGTACCGGCAACATTCTCAGCCTGCCGGTGGAAATCGTCTTCGATGCCTGGCACAAGGCCTGGTCCAATGCCTGTACCGGCGTGTCCTGCAACGGCGTCAGTGGTTTCTTCTGGAACTCGTTCCAGATCGTGATTCCGGCCGTGCTGATCTCTACCTTCGTCGGTGCCCTTAACGGTTATGCGCTGACCAAATGGCGCTTCAAGGGCAGCGAGCTGTTTTTCGCCCTGATGCTGTTTGGTTGCTTTATTCCATTCCAGGTGGTGCTGCTGCCGATGGCGCAGACGCTGGGCTACGTCGGTCTGGCCAATACTACAACCGGGCTGGTATTTGTCCATGTGGTGTACGGGATTGCCTTCACCACCCTGTTCTTCCGCAACTTCTATGTGGGCATTCCCAATGAGCTGGTGCTGGCCGCCAAGCTCGACGGTGCCGGCTTCTTCACCATCTTCTGGCGCATCCTGCTGCCGGTGTCGGCGCCCATCATCGTGGTCTGCATCATCTGGCAGTTCACCCAGATCTGGAACGACTTCCTGTTCGGCGTGGTGTTCTCCGGTCAGGACACCAAACCCATCACTGTGGCGCTGAACAACCTGGTCAACACCACCACCGGGGTGAAGGAATATAACGTCGATATGGCGGCGGCAATCATCGCGGCATTGCCTACACTGGTAGTGTACGTTGCTGCAGGTAAATACTTTGTACGAGGGCTGACTGCCGGCGCGGTCAAAGGCTGATGGCTGCGCTCCGGTGGCTGCTGGCGAAGAGGCACAGCAGCACCGGCAAGGTAGCTCACACAAGAACAAATAGGGGTTAAGAGAAATGTCCGCACTCGAAATCAACAAGGTTTTCAAAGATTACGGCAAGGTGCGCGTCCTCAAGGACATCAATATCAGCATCGATTCCGGTGAGTTCCTGATTTTGGTCGGGCCGTCCGGCTGTGGTAAATCCACGCTGATGAACGCCATTGCCGGTCTGGATGACATCACTGCCGGTGAAATCCGTATCGGTGGCGATGACGTCACTCATCGCTCACCCAAGGACCGCGACATCGCCATGGTGTTCCAGTCCTATGCTCTGTATCCGTCCATGAGCGTACGCGAAAACATCGCCTTCGGTCTGGAAATGCGCAAGGTGGCCAAGACTGAGCGCGATCAGGAAGTGGAGCGGGTCGCTAAAATGCTGCAGATCGAGCACCTGCTCGACCGCAAACCTGCCCAGCTGTCCGGTGGTCAGCGTCAGCGTGTGGCCATGGGCCGGGCACTGGCACGCAAACCGAAGATTTATCTGTTCGACGAGCCGCTGTCCAACCTAGATGCCAAGCTGCGCGTGGAAATGCGTACTGAAATCAAGAAGTTGCACCAGCGTCTGGGCACCACCATCGTCTACGTGACCCATGACCAGATCGAAGCCATGACCCTGGCTGACCGTATTGCAGTCATGAAGGATGGCGTGGTGTTGCAGTTGGATTCGCCGCAGAACATCTATGACAACCCGGTCAACATGTTTGTGGCGGGCTTCATGGGCTCACCGGCAATGAACTTTATCAAGGCGCCGCTGGTGAAGCTGGATCAGGGCTATGGCGTCAGCCTGACCAATCAGGCTGGTGATACCTACGCACTGCCCGTACCGCAGGCCAAACAGGGTTCGCTGGATGGCTGGCTGAACAAGGAAGTGATTCTGGGCCTGCGCCCTGAGCAGATCACCCATGTGATGCCGCACCGTCAGTCCGAACCGTTCTGCCATACCCTGCCATGCCGGGTAGAAGTGGCCGAGCCGACCGGTGCCGACACCCTGATCGAGATTTTCTTCAATGGACAGGAAGTGGATGCTCGCATCGAGCCCCGCAGCCAGGCCCCTGTGGGACAGGTAATGGAGCTGATGCTGGATATGAGCAAGGCGGTGTTGTTCAACCCTGAAACACAGGACCGTCTGGCCTGATAAACGTTTTGTGCCGGTGGGATCAGCGTTACTGATCCCTGCTCCCAGGAGCGATTGAGAGAGCCTTCACCGCGCCCTGCCGATATACCGAGGCAGCGCGCGGTTTTTTTATTGCCTCAGTTAGCCTGCTTCGGGCTGTCTGTCTGCCAGTGCAGGGGCTGGTGTTTCCTTCCGTGCACCGTATTTCTGCGCCAGTACCGCACAGGTCATTAGCTGAATCTGATGGAACAGCATGATGGGCAGCAGGATGGCGCCAACACTGCTGGCGGCAAACAACACCTGCGCCATGGGTACGCCACTGGCCAGACTTTTCTTCGAGCCACAGAACACCAGAGTAATTTCATCCTCCTTGCTCAGGCCCAGCAGGCGCGCTACCCGTGAGGTGGCAAACAGGACGAGCGCCAGCAGCACGATGCACACCACCACCAGACCGAGCAGCGCAGACAGTGGCAACGCGTGCCACAAACCTTCGATAACGGCGGCACTGAAAGCAGTGTAGACCACCAGCAGTATGGAACCCTGATCGACAAACTTCAGCCGGCCCTTGTGCTTGTCAACGAAGCTGCCAATCACCGGGCGCAGCAGGTGGCCAGCCACGAAGGGCAGCAACAGCTGTTCGACGATCTGCCAGATGGCGCCCAGCGTCGAGCCGGTACTGCCTTCGGCACCCAGTGTGAGCTTCATCAGCAACGGCGTGACCAGAATCCCCAGCAGGCTGGAGGCGGAAGCGCTGCACACCGCAGCGGGGATATTGCCGCGGGCCATGGACGTAAAGGCGATGGCGGACTGCACGGTGGCAGGCAGGGCGCAGAGATAGAGCACACCCAGATACAGATCATCGGTGACCAGCGGCGACAGCACTGGTTTCAGGATGACGCCAAGCACCGGGAACAGGACGAAGGTACAGGCGAAAATCACCAGATGCAGACGCCAGTGACCGGCACCGGCCAGAATGGCCTGACGTGACAGCTTGGCACCGTGCAGGAAGAACAGCAGAGCGATTGCCAGATGGGTCAGGGTGGTCAGGGCGCTGGCAATGCTGCCGGAGCAGGGCAGCAGGCTGGCGGTCAGAACGGTGGTCAGCAGGGCCAGGGTAAAATTATCGGGTAGAAAGCGGGGACGACTCATGATGACGGTCTCTTGGCTGTGCAGTGGCGCTTCTGTTCACCGCCGCCGGTCTGGCCGATGGACTGGTCTGTTCGTCACTGGCCGGTCACCGGCTGTGATTTCAGCTGACAGAAGCATGGGCGCTACCTTACTCTTGACGCTATTTTCCGACTAACGCCAGAAAGCCAGAAAATGTCGATAAACGGACAACAGCGTCAGGTTCCCGAACTGCAGCAGCTGCCGCGGCCGCTTTACGCCAGAGCCGAGTCACTGTCCAGTGGCGCCTGGACCCCTTTGCATCAGCACCCGTGGATTCAAATCTCCTATGCCATTCAGGGGGTGCTGAATGTGCAGACCGACGCGGGCAGCTATATTGCACCACCGCAGCGGGCGATCTGGATTCCGGCTCATACCGCCCATGCGGTCTTCAATTCCACCCGGGTGGAAATGCGCAGTCTTTATCTCGACCCAGCGGTAGTGCCGGCTGATCGTCAGCACTCGCGGGTACTGGCGGTGACGCCGCTGATCCGTGAGCTGATCCGCAGTTTCACCGCCTTGCCGGTGGAGTATCAGCAGGACGACGCAGAAGGGCGTCTGGTTCAGGTGTTGCTCGATCAGCTGCTGCTGGCGGAAGAGGTCGAGCTGTCCCTGCCGATGCCGACCGACAGTCGTCTGCGGGCACTGTGTGAGGCACTGCAGGCGCAGCCCGATGACCGGCGTAGCCTGAGCCAGTGGGGCGCACAGCTCGGCGCCTCGGAGAAGACTTTGGCACGGTTGTTCCAGCGTGAAACTGGCATGACGTTCCGCATTTGGCGCCAGCGTTTGCGTCTGCTCAGTGCGCTGACCCCGCTGGAGAGCGGTTGCAGTGTGACCGAGGTGGCGTTGAGCTGCGGTTATGAGTCCACATCGGCGTTTATCGCGGCATTTCGCCAGACTTTTGCCTGTACGCCGGGGGAATTTTTCCGCAATTGAGTGGTCGAAAAGCAACCAGTTCTTAGGCTAGACTGGCGGTTTTTTCGCTGCCTCAAAGCATAAAAGGCAGTGGTGGTGAGCTTTGTAGAGGAGAGGTTGTTGTGTTGATAAAAGCCCTGCGTCTTGGTCTGGGTGAGCTGGTCATTCTCGGCGATCTGCTGACACGTCCACGCAAGATGCGTCGTGCTCCTGAGCAGCAGGCGGCAGTGGCAAGCGCAGCTGGTCAGCTGGCCTTGTATCAGTTCCGCGCCTGCCCATTCTGTGTGCGCACCCGCCGTACCATACACAAGCTCAACCTGCCGATTGAGCTGCGTGATGCCAAGAATAACTCCGAGCACCGTCAGGCGCTGGAGCAGGGCGGTGGCCGTATCAAGGTGCCCTGTCTGCGTATTGAAGAAAACGGTGAAACCCGCTGGATGTACGAATCCAAAGACATCATTAGCTACCTCAATCAGCGTTTTGCCTGAAGCACGGCACTGGTCCACGTCTGTTCTGGCATGACCGGTCATTACCGGACATGCCTGCTCCACGGTCTGCTGCCTCTTAAGCAGATAGATGCACAGTCGTTACATTTTTTATTCCAGCTTTGTTCTGGCTTGCCGATAACCCCCTGACAAACCGCTGACACGGGCAGTGGTAACACGTCTACGGGACCCAGGCATGTCGATTTCGTCGTTGTTCAACTCGTTCAACCATCTGCTGTTCAGCCGTGAAAAAACGGCGAGCGCAGCTATGGCTGCACGGCGCAGCGATGACGAGGTGCAAAGTACGGCCGACATGAACACCACCGCCGATCAGGTGACGGTTTCCAGTGAGGCCCAGCAGTTGTGGCAACGGCTGCAGGAGCAACAGCAGGGAACAAGCTGGGCCAGCCAGATCAGTGGCCGGCAAAGTGAACTGCGCAAGGAAGTGGCAAGGGAAAAACTGGCCGACATTCAGCAGCAGATCAAGGTGCTGAAACGCCTGCTGGCGACCCTGACGCCGGAAATGGCCAAGGGGATTTTGCGGCAGCTCAAACAGCTGGCCCAGCAGTTGAAGCAGGTGGCGTCGGTATTAAAGGAAGACAGTGGTAGCAGTAGTGCTGCGGCCACGGGGTCGACCAGCGCGACAACCACTAGTACAACATCCACCGGCAGCACGACCGACGACACTGGTCAGGCCGCGGTAGCCGAAGCTGAGCAGGGGATGCGCCAGGCGACTGTTGCCGCGACAGAGCAGTCGTCATCGACGGCGTCAGCGGATGAGGAGGATGCGGAGGATGCGGAGCTGTCTGATGATGCTGACAGCGAGTCGCAGTGGCCAGCTACCCAGAATGCAACACGGAGCAATGACCGCCAGCGTCAACAGGATGCGCAGTCATTGCAGGAGGCAGCACAGGAGTTGCGCCAGCTGTTGCGGCGGATCCGCCAGTTATTGCGTCAGGATGATCAACGGGCGCAGAAGGACGTGCGCGAAGCAGAAGCACTGCTGCGCAAGACCGGTGAAATGGTCAACAGTATGCAAAAAGACACGGTCGTCAGTCAGTCCGACAACGAAGACTTACCGCGATCGCTGGCCTCTGGCAGTGGTGGCAGTGCCGCCAGCACCTCGGGCAGCAGCGAGTCCGGTCTGGCACTGGGCGCCGTGGCAGGCACTGTTTCTCTGGCCATCACCGTCTCCGGCTAGCAGCCGGTTAATCCTGATAACGTTTGGCCAGCTGTTCCGTGGCCCTGTCTCTGATTTCCCCCAGATGTTGCCATAGCGCTTCTGCCAGCGGTGAATGGCTGGCGTAAAACTGATGGCTGAACATCAGAAAGTAGTCCTTGCTGCTGACCGGCGGGGCAATCTTTTCAATATCGGTAATTTTCGCACCGGCCAGATAGGCATCGACGACGATAGACTGAGCCACATAGGCATCAAGTCGGCCGGAGCGCAGCTTCTGGATATTCTGCGCGGTGCTGCGGGCCTCTTCCACATTCACGCCCTGGCGGCGCAAGTCCGCGACCACAGAATAGCCGGTATTGGCACCCAGCGGCGTGCTGAGGTGACTGAACTGGCTGCCATTCCAGCTGACCTTGTCGTGCATGCGGCGATATAAAACGTAGTGCAGTGTTGCCAGTCGGCGGCTGCGATCAGGTTTGCCATCCCGCAGCGGATAGACACCACTGCGGATGCGGTCACTGTTGTAGGAGTAGATAAAGCCGCCATCCACATGACCTTCTTCCATTTCACTGAGCACCCGTCGGCCGGGCATCCGCAGGAAGTTAACCTTGATGCCGAGATCGGCTGCGGCCTGCTGAATCAGTTCGACCGCGATGCCGGGTGGGTTGGCAGGCTCAATGCCATTGCCAGCCTGATACGGAAAGGATTCGATGTCGGCGTAGGCCAGTGTCAGGGTGAGCGGTACCGCCTGTGCGGTGGGCAGCCGCAGACAACAAAACAGGGTCAGGCAAAATAAGGCGGGTGGAAGCAGACAGAGTGGCCGTTGACAACTACGCTTGAGTAAAGCTGACAGCATGACGGGTCTTCCCAGGCAGTCGATCGGTGTTCCTTACTGAATGAATGCTGGCGCTGCAGGGGTATGACAGCGCAGCGAACGATCATAGGTAGGCCATCTTCCTTTGAACAGCACTCTGGGGATGTACTCTAGCAAAGGGCGCCAATAGCGCACAGAGTGGCGTGATTATGCGTTGACTGCCATCATGCCTGCCAGGCATGACGCTTTTGCTACGTTCTGCCGTGTCTGCTGCCACGCTTTGCATTAGACTTAACTTCTTTATTCAGTGCCTCGCGTCAGCGTTGGCCAGTTTCTCTTACAGGTAAGACGTTTCATGGTTCAGATCGGTCGCTTCAACCGTCTCAAAGTGATCAAACAGCTTGATATTGGCGTGCGTCTGGATGCCGGTGGCTGGGGCGACATTCTGCTGCCCAAGCGCTATGTCCCCGAGCAGTGTCAGGTAGGAGACGAGCTGGAGGTCTTTATTTATCTGGACTCTGAGGATCGTCTTATTGCCACCAACCAGCGGCCCAAGGCGCAGGCGGGCGAGTTTGCCTGGCTGTCGGTGGTCTCGGTCGGCCGCATCGGTGCCTTCCTTGACTGGGGGCTGCCGAAGGATCTGCTGGTACCCTTCGCCGAGCAGAAGGCACCGATGGAAGTGGGCAAGTCCTATCTGGTCAGAGTTTTTGTCGATAGCAGTAACCGTCTGGCGGGCTCCACCAAGATAGATCGTTTTCTTGATGACACCGGTCTCGGGCTCAAGCCCAGGCAGGAAGTGCGGCTGCTGATTGCTGATCGCACCGAGCTGGGCATGAAAGCTATTGTGAATCATCGTTACTGGGGGCTGCTGTACCAGAACGAGGTATTCCGTCCGTTACGCAAAGGCCAGCGGGTCAAAGGCTATATCAAGCGTATTCGTGAGGACGGCAAGCTGGAGCTGTCTCTGGAGAAGCCCGGCTATGCCAAGGTTGAAGGGATAGCCCAGCAGATTCTGGACAAATTGCAAGCCAGCGGTGGCTTCCTGCCGGTGAGTGATAACAGTACACCGGAACAGGTACAGGCCCATTTCGGCATCAGTAAAAAGGCATTCAAGCAGGCCATTGGTGCGCTCTACAAGCAGCAACTGATCGTTATTGAAGAGCAGGGTATCCGCCTGCCAGCCTAGAAAGGCTGAGTCTGCCGGGCAAGCCTTAGCAGGTCGTTGAAAATCTATCTGTGTTGCCGAATACTGCGTCAAAAACAGGCTCAAAATGCTCATTTAGTTCACTAAACTCCGCTTTTTCGCCTGTTTCTTCCTTGTCTCGGTTGC
>NZ_LAPT01000034.1 GCF_003194385.1 Pokkaliibacter plantistimulans | reverse complement strand
GAGCCTGTTTTTGACGCGGTATTCGACTACGCAGGTAGATTTTCAACGACCTGTTAGAGGGTGGCCCGTCTTCTGAGGAAGTGCACCGCCTGCAATATACGCGGTGTGACTGTAGTTAGAGACAGGGCCACCAATTGATCAGTATGGAGGTGAAGTGATGGTCTTCTATATTTTTGAGCAAGGCCAACGGATGACCACTCCAGTTCGCAGCAACTTTCCCCCCAAAGGGGTGAGAGAAATCAATGCGGCTACCGGCCAGGTCATCAGCAGTGATAGCCAACACCAGAACGAAGCCTTCAGTGACGTCATGGACAGACTAGACCCCAATACGCGCAGGGAAGCGAAAGCAACACCACAGAATATTGCCAGCAGAGCCTATGCAGAATTATCCCAAACAGAAGAACAAAGGCATCCTGAGCTGCTGGTCAAAGACATCATGGCGCCTGTCTCCGTTGTGCTGGAGGCCGATGCCGACTGGCAAGAAGTGAAGAGTGCACTGCGAAACCATCCCGGCGAGGTACTGGTGGTCAATTCAGAGCAGGGCACACCGTGGGGATTGCTTGACTCCCGTAGCCTTGGTCAGTGGCTCCAGTTATATGGCGGGCAAGATCTCTACACACAAATGCCCAACGCACAAAAACTCAGCAATCATCGCTTCTATTCGTCCTTACCGACAGCAACTGTCAGAGACATTGCATCCCTGTTCGTCAAAGAGTCCCTGCAGGCGGTGCCCGTCATTGATCAGGACAATCGCCTGCAGGGGATGGTGACCGAGTCAGTACTCTTACAAGCTCTGCTCAATATGAGCCATGCAGATAGCTGGGTTTAGCCCATGGCATGTAGCACAGAAAGCCAAACGATAAATCACTGATAATCTTCGTCATTCGCCGCACTGATTGTTGATGCGTTTCTGCTCCACTCTTCCCTGGACATCAGATTCACCTGCTGAGTCAGTTCACTCCAGACAATAAGTACAGAGCCTTCGTTCAAGGCGCGTTTAATCTGTGCCACCTTATCAGCAAGGCTAAACTCGTACTCACCATAATCTGTTCCAGAGCGGCTAACGAACTCCTCTATAATTCCCTGCAGAGCTTCAGCTGACAGTGATTGCCATGGAACAATCATAGAAAACTCCTGATGCCTGCCACACCTTGTGCTCCAGCGTTCCAGGCTTGTGACAAGTGGTCACTGTTCATGCCTCCCAGCAAATACACTGGAGTGCGCACAGAGCTAATCATTTGAGCTGCCAAGTCCCATCCCAAGCACTCCCCATCAGGATGAGAAGCGGATGGCAATACCGTCCCTAACAAGATGGCATCAGCATGTACGGCCTCTGCCTTTTGCAGGCTTTTTATATCATGACAGCTGACAGTGAACAGCGTATCAACAGGCACAGGCCTCTGGCTCAATGACATCAGATCCTGCTGTGGCAAATGCAACCCAAGACCAGTACCTACTCGGAATGAGGACACAGGGACATTCACTAACAGCTGTTTTCCTGCTGCCTCTACATCGGTCGCATGCTCAATCGCGAACGCCATGCGTTGTTCAGGCTGCCAGTCAGGCAATCTGAGCTGCAATATGCCTGCTGAGCCAGCCAGCTGTTGTTTCAGCCACTGTCTGGCCTCTTCGTGTGTTGCCACCGCTGGAGAGACGGCTATCAGCTCAGAAAGCTGAACAGCCTTGATTATTGGCGCATTGGCAGCGGGGAAAACGTCAGGATTGAGAGAATCAACAGCAACCCAAGCCAGTGGTTGCCCCTCCTTACCCTCAGGCACACCAGTAAACGCCGATACTTTCCAGACATCCAGACAGACACTCTTGTCCGGATAATGGTGAGTCAGACAAATTAATGGCCGCATATCACTGGGGGTAATCCCAAGCTCTTCCTGCAGTTCACGACTCAGGGCAGTCTCGCGACTTTCACCTACTTCGACCTTGCCACCAGGAAACTCCCACAATCCACCCTGATGGGCAGATTGTGCACGTCTGGCAACCAGCACCTGACCGCGATCATCACAGATCGCAGCGGCTACAACATGGATCACTTTTGCCATTGTTTAACTGCGATAGTCCGCATTGATAGAAACATATTCCTGCGTCAGGTCCGTTGTCCAGACCGTTTCCGTCACACCACCGCGAGCGAGGTTGACTCGTACCGTGAACGCTTCTAGGCTCATTACAGCCTGGCCCTGCTCCTCGGTATAACTTTCTGCACGGCCGCCATCTTTGACGATGCATACATCATCCAGCCATATTTGCAGAGCAGTTACATCCAGATCGTGGACGCCAGCATATCCTACTGCAGCCAGAATACGTCCCCAGTTTGGATCGCTGGCAGACATAGCAGTTTTAACCAATGGAGAGTGGGCAATCGCGTAGGCAACTTTCAGCGCTTCTTCGCTATCAACGGCATCTTCAACACGAACAGTCACAAACTTAGTGGCTCCCTCGCCGTCTTTGACGATGGCGTGAGCCAGATCCTGCATCACTTTGAATAAAGCAGTACGAAACTCGATAAAGTTCGCGTGAGACTCGTCCAGTTCCACACCACTGGCGCCACTCGCCATCAGTATCAGGGAGTCATTGGTCGATGTATCGCCATCGATAGTGATACGGTTGAAGCTTTGATTCGCGCCAGCATTTGCCAGTTGCTGCAATAACGCCTGATCAACAGCCGCATCAGTGGCTACAAAGCCAAGCATCGTCGCCATATTCGGCTTGATCATGCCCGCTCCCTTGGAAATACCCGTAATGGTGACCGTCTTCCCATCGATACTTAGCTGAACACTGGCTCCTTTGGGACGGGTATCCGTGGTCATGATTCCCCAGGCTGCATTTTCCCAGTTGTCTTCCGCCACACGCTCAAGCGCCGCTGGTAACACCGCTTCGATCTTGGCTACTGGCAGAGGTTCACCGATCACTCCGGTAGAAAAAGGCATAACCTGATTTTCAGTAACGCCCGCGTGGCCAGCCAGGGCATTACAGCAACGCATCGCATCCTGCATACCGCGTGGTCCCGTTCCGGCGTTGGCATTACCCGTATTGATCAGCAGATAACGTACAGCCGCTTTTTCCTGGAGGCGAGCCTTACAAAGGTGCACAGGTGCGGCACAGAACGCATTACGAGTGAATACTCCAGCGACGGTGCCGCCCTCAGCCAAAGAAAAAACGACAACATCTCGTCGGCCAGGTCGTTTGATACCCGCTTCAGCTACGCCGATACCTACACCAGCGACTGGATACATATGAGGAAAAGTTTCTGGTCCAACAGCCATTGCAGCACTCCCGCAATCACTTGAAAAATGGCAGCATCCATGGGGCAAAATACCAAAATTGGGATGCGCTAATGTAAAACAGCCGGGCAAGCCCGGCTGGTATTATCTGCAACCCGTCTCAGGCAAGGCGCCCGTGACAGTGCTTGAACTTCTTACCTGAACCGCAGGGACAAGCATCATTGCGTCCCACCTTTGGCTGCTCACGTACAAACGGCTCCGTGTCACTACCGTCAGCCTGGGATGCATCACCAGACGTTTCATCAGCCATGGCTGATGCTTGCTCATGCTGATATTCCATCTGCTGACTGGCTGCTTCTGCACGACGCATCTGCTCAAGCGCCTCTGCTTCGGCAGCCGCTTCTTCCTGAGTTTTGACGCGAACATGCGAGAGAATACGGATCACGTCTTTCTTGATGTTACTCAGCAAATTCTGGAACAACTCAAAAGACTCACGCTTGTATTCCTGCTTGGGATTCTTCTGCGCGTAGCCACGCAGGTGAATACCCATCCGCAGGTGATCCATGGTGGACAGGTGCTCTTTCCACAAATTGTCGAGCACCTGCAGCATCACTTGCTTCTCGAAGCTCCGCATGGTTGACACGCCAACCACAGCTTCTTTGACATCATAGGCACCCTGAACCTCTGCAAGGATTTTCTCCCGTAGGGGCTCCTCGTGCAGATGTTCATCCTCTTCGAGCCACTGGCTCAATGGCAGAGTGATATCGAAATCTCGCACCAGAGCTTCTTCAAGCCCCTGAAGATCCCACTGCTCTTCCAGCGTATTGGGAGGCACAAACTCACTGACCAGATTCGACAGTACTTCCACACGAATAGACTTGATGGTGTCAGCAATGTCGTCCGCTTCAAGCAACTCATTACGCTGGTGGTAAATAACCTGCCGCTGGTCGTTGGCAACATCATCGAATTCCAGCAGTTGCTTACGGATATCGAAGTTACGCCCTTCCACCTTACGTTGTGCCTTCTCGATGGCATTACTCACCATCTTATGCTCAATCGCTTCTCCATCTTTCATTCCCAGTGCCACCATCATCTGGCGCACGCGGTCTGAAGCGAAGATACGCATCAGGTTGTCTTCTAATGAAAGATAGAAGCGGGAGGAGCCTGGGTCACCCTGACGCCCTGCACGACCACGCAGCTGATTGTCGATACGGCGGGACTCATGGCGCTCGGTACCTATGATATGCAACCCACCGGCACTCAACACCTGCTGGTGGCGCTCTTCCCATTCCGCTTTGGCACGCGCTTCATCGTCTGCAGTGACATTATCAAGAAGACTCAATTCCGCCTTCCAGTTACCACCCAGCATGATGTCGGTACCACGGCCTGCCATGTTGGTAGCGATGGTCACCGCTCCTGGACGGCCCGCTTCCGCAATAATCAATGCTTCACGCTCATGCTGTTTAGCATTGAGCACATTGTGCTTGATACCCAGCTTATTCAGCTGCTGTGACACCAACTCCGATGTTTCAATAGAAGCCGTACCTACCAGCACAGGGCGGCCAGTTGAAGTCTGCTCGCGGATATCCTCGATAACAGCATTGAACTTCTCAGCTTCCGTCAGGTACACCAAGTCGTTCATGTCTTTACGCTGGATCGGACGATGGGTTGGAATGACCACCACGTCCAGGCCGTAAATCTGACGCAACTCAAATGCTTCAGTATCTGCGGTACCGGTCATCCCCGACAGCTTGTTGTAAAGACGGAAATAGTTCTGGAAAGTCGTGGAGGCCAGCGTCTGCGACTCAGGGTTGATCTTAACCCCTTCTTTCGCTTCCACTGCCTGGTGAATACCTTCAGACCAGCGGCGACCAACCATGGTACGTCCGGTGTGCTCATCAACAATGATGACTTCACCGTTTCGAACGATGTAATCCACGTCTTTATGGAAAATTACATGTGCCTTCAAACCTGCATGTACGTGATGCAACAGACTCAGGTATTGCGGTGCATACAGGCTTTCACCCTCAGGCAGCAGCCCCTGCTGGCTCAGCCATTCCTCAACATATTGATGGCCATCTTCTGTGAGCTCAACCTGACGTTGTTTTTCATCCAGAGTGTAGTGACCAGGCTCAGCAACTTCCTCGCCTTCCTCTACAGTCTCCTGAAATTTGAGTATGGGAATAAGGCGATTAATACTGCGGTACAGTTCTGAACTGTCTTCAGCCATGCCGGAGATGATCAAAGGTGTGCGCGCTTCATCGATAAGGATAGAATCCACCTCATCGACGACGGCAAAGTTTAATCCCCGCTGCGCACGATCTTCCTTGGAGAAGGCCATGTTGTCACGCAGGTAATCAAAGCCATATTCGTTGTTAGTACCGTAGGTGATATCTGCCCGATAGGCGATTCGCTTAATTTCCGGATCCTGGCCAGAAACGATGATACCGACAGACATGCCAAGAAACTGATAAAGCGGCTGCATCCACTCGGCATCTCGTCGTGCCAGGTAGTCGTTTACAGTGACAACATGCACACCTTTACCAGACAGGGCATTCAGGTAAACAGGCAGTGTCGCCACCAGTGTTTTACCTTCACCGGTACGCATCTCTGCTACACGCCCTTCGTGCAGGGTGATACCGCCAATCATCTGCACGTCAAAATGACGCATGCCCATGACACGTTTGGAGGCTTCTCGCACAACAGCAAACGCCTCTGGCAGAATTTGATCCAAAGACTCGCCTTTCTCCAGTCTGGAGCGGAACTCAGCAGTTTTGGCTTGCAGCGCAGCATCATCAAGGGACCCAAGTTGCGCTTCGAAACCGTTGATGGCATTGACGATTTTTCCCATCCGGCGCAGTTCACGTTCGTTTTTGCTGCCGATGAGTTTTCTAATTAGAGAGGCTATCATAAGCGAATATCGTTACCAGACTAGGGCGGAAAATCCCGATAAGAAACACAAGGTTATAGCAACTTTGGCTTAGTAAGAACAGGGGGGCATGCTGAAGATAGGCCACCTTGAAAGATGACAAAGCCGGCATTAAGCCGGCTTATATCACACAGCCACCAAAGGTGCTGCATAAGAAATCGGTGCAGGCTCAGCCGCATCGAATGTCACGACCTCCCAACAATCACGATGCTTGAGTAACTCCCGAAGCAGCATGTTGTTCAGGAAATGGCCGGACTTATAGCCTTTGAACTCTCCGATCAGGCTACGACCCAAAAGATACAGATCGCCAACTGCGTCAAGAATCTTATGTTTTACAAACTCATCTTCGTAACGCAGGCCGCCATCATTCACGATACCGTAGTCATCCACAACAATCGCGTTGTCGACGCTACCGCCGAGAATCAGGTTTTTTGAGCGCAGATATTCAATATCTCGCATAAAACCAAAAGTCCGCGCCCTGCTAATTTCTTTCACATAAGACGTGCTGGAGAAATCAAGCTCTGCGTGCGTGTTCTGGCCGCGGAACAAGGGGTGGTCAAAATCGATGGTGAAGCTCACCTTGAAGCCATCATAAGGCTCAAAGCTGACCCATTTATCACCGTGTTCGAACGTCACTTTCTTTTTGATTCGGATGAACCGCTTAGGGGCTGGAAGCTCCTGAATGCCAGCGGATTGAATCAAGAACACGAAGGGCGCAGCACTACCATCCATGATGGGCACTTCTGCTGCAGACAGCTCAACATAGGCGTTATCTATGCCAAGCCCAGCAAAAGCAGACATCAAATGCTCTACGGTAGCTACCCGGATTCCATTGTCGACGAGATTTGTGGAGAGGGTTGTGTCGCCAACAGTTTCTGCCCAAGCCTTGATTTCTACCTCCGGATCAATATCAACCCGTCGGAATACCACGCCAGTATCAGCGGGAGCAGGCTTCAAAGTCATGTAAACTTTTTCGCCGGTATGCAAACCCACACCGGTAGCCCGAATACTGTTTTTCAGGGTGCGTTGTTTAATCATGCCGAAGCCAAATACCTTAAACCCAAAAAAGACTAAGCGGCCATTCTATCATTACAAGTTAGCACTGGCCATTGGGGAAACGCTTAGATAAAAAGCGTTACCCTCAATCTGCCTGGCGACGCAAAAATGCAGGAATATCAAGGTATTCCATGCTGTCTTTCGGCGGCGTTTGACGAGCAGCATCCTTGGAGGTAACCGGCGCAGGTGCTGCAGGCTCTCCACGACGCATAACGGCAGGAATCTCCAACTGCTCATAGTTATCAGGCAGCTTGGCCTTACCGCTTGGGTTAGCCGTTACCACTTTGATCTGTGGTTCAGGCTTGGTTCCCAGACCCGTCGCGACGACCGTCACACGCAGCTCATCACTCATTTCCGGGTCAATAACAGTACCTACAACGATAGTAGCCTCGTCGGAAGCAAACTCTTCAACAGTGTTACCTACTTCAGAGAATTCGCCCAACGCCAAATCCAGGCCCGCTGTAATGTTGACGAGAATACCCTTGGCGCCACACAGATCGATGTCTTCCAGCAGAGGACTACGAATTGCCGCTTCTGCCGCTTCACGTGCACGCCCTTCGCCACGAGCACTCCCCGTACCCATCATCGCCATGCCCATTTCTGACATGACAGTTTTCACGTCAGCAAAGTCAACGTTGATCATACCAGGCCGGATAATCAGGTCAGCAATCCCCTGCACAGCACCTTGCAACACGTCGTTTGCTGCCGCAAAAGCATTAATCAGGGAAACATTCTTACCCAGAACAGGTAACAATTTCTCGTTAGGGATGATGATCAGAGAATCGACGTGCTCTTGCAGCTGACGGATACCTTCCATCGCAATCTGCATACGCTTGCGGCCTTCAAACGGGAAAGGCTTGGTTACCACTGCAACCGTCAGTATGCCCATCTCCTTGGCCACTTCAGCCACAACAGGTGCAGCACCAGTACCGGTACCACCACCCATCCCAGCAGTAATGAAGACCATGTCGGCACCTTGCATTACCTCAGCGATGCGCTCACGATCCTCGAGTGCAGCTTCACGACCAATATCAGGATTAGCACCAGCGCCCAACCCTTTGGTTATCTCACTACCCAACTGCAGCACACTGCGAGCACCCATGTCTTTGAGAGCCTGTGCATCCGTATTGGCGCAGATAAACTCAACCCCTTCAACTGAAGAGGTGACCATGTGGTTCACTGCGTTGCCGCCACCACCACCAACGCCAATAACTTTAATGACCGCGTTTTGCGGCGCTTTATCGACCAATTCAAACATCTCCCTCTCCTCCAGACCGCAAGGCCTCTCTCTCACAAGCAATAAGTTATCAGAATTTATCCTGAATCCAGCGACGCATCCGGCCCATAAAGCCTTCCTCTGGTTCACGCTTACCAGGGATAACTGAATCCATCAGCACCCGCTCTCCTCGCTCATGTTTGGCGTAGAGCAGCAGACCTACTGCAGTGGAATAAACCGGATTATTCACTATGTCAGTCAGCCCTTTAAAGCCGACTGGTGACGCCAAACGAACCGGCATATGGAAAATTTCCTCCGCCAGTTCGACCACTCCCTCCATTTTTGAAGTACCGCCGGTCAGCACAATACCCGCAGCAATCAAATCCTCATAACCGCTTTCGCGAATCTTGTTCTGAATCATTTCAAACAGTTCGGCATAACGAGGTTCAACCACTTCTGCCAAAGACTGACGAGACAGATCTCGCGCGGGTCGATCACCGACACTGGGTACCTTGATTGCTTCACTGGCACTTGCCAGCTTACCCAGTGCACAGGCGTACTTGGTCTTGATCTCTTCTGCATGTTGAGTCGGGGTACGCAATGCCATAGCAATATCGTTGGTAACCTGATCGCCACCAATCGGTATCACTGCAGTGTGACGAATAGCACCTCCGGTGAAGATCGCCATATCCGACGTGCCGCCTCCGATATCAATCATGCAGACGCCGAGCTCTTTTTCATCTTCGGTAAGCACAGCGTAACTTGAAGCCAGCTGCTCCAGCACCATGGTGTCAACTTCGAGGCCACACTGACGAATACACTTCTCGATGTTGTGTGCCGCGTTCAGTGCAGCCGTTACCAGGTGAACTCTAGCCTCCAGACGTACACCAGACATTCCGAGAGGGTCACGGATGCCCTCCTGATTATCGATGACATACTCCTGTGGCAGGATATGCAGAATACGCATCTTTTCTTTGTCAAGTTCAGGTACAGCACGTGCTGCATCGATGACACGCTCGACGTCCTGGGTAACCACCTCACGGTCGCGAATAGCAACCATGCCATGGGAGTTCTGACTCATGATATGGCTGCCTGCAATGCCAACCGTCACGGAGTGAACTTTACATCCAGCCATCAGTTCAGCTTCTTCCACCGCACGCTGAATGGAATGCACTGTCGACTCGATATTGACGACCACGCCTCGCTTCATACCACGCGAAGCATGAGAGCCAACGCCAACAATCTCAATTTCACCGTCAGGACCTACTTCCCCGACAATAGCCACCACTTTAGACGTACCGATATCCAGTCCGACAATCATATTCGTATCTGCTACACCACTCATGCTTGCATCTCTGCTTGTCGTGATAAGGTCTGGTTCCTACCAAACTCTGGATTCTGATAAATGCGTTGACTGTGCATTACGGGTTTATTCCTTTGCCATGGTGCCACAGGCTTATCTCAAGTTGACGCAGGCTGTTTCCAGCGTACGGCCACCCCGTTGGTGTGACGTACATCAATTTGCTCAATCTGACTGATTCGATCTTTCAGAGCGGCAGTATATATCGTACTGAACCGATATAGGCGTTCACGAAGGTCTTCCCGCCCCAGCAAAATACGCAGTGGCTGGTCCGCAACAATGACATCCACAGTCCAGGCTCCGCGCTTTTCCAAAATAAGATCACTGATCTTCATTTGCAGCGGGCGTAGCTGCTGACTCAGAGTAGAAAAATACCGCATAGCCTCCTGCACCTGATCATCCGGACCATACAATCTTGGCAAACCGGCCAGCTCATCCAGCTGCGCCTGTTGAGGAGTAAAAATACGTCCGACTGAGTTAACCAGTTGTTTGTCACCCCAGCGCGCAACCGGCAGCTCCTCATCAACATTGACTACCAGGCGATCAGGCCATATCCGGTGAATGTCTACCCTTTCCACCCAGGGATTCGCTTCAACCATTTTCTGGATGCTGTTGAGGTCGAGATCAAAAAATGCTCCTTTTACCTCTTCCTGCAACAGTGCGTGTAATGCTTGACCATCTACGTAATGCATATTGCCTTGTACGCTGATTTCAGTCACAGGCCGATTCAGCCAGGGCCATAGGGCTTGTCCGCCACAGATTGCGCCGACAACCAGAACGATTAGCGCCATCAGATTGAACAGCCAACCGAACCACTTTTTCCAAGGCAACCGAACCTTAGGTTTTTGCACCCGAGGTGTCAGCCTTGTCGCCCCTCGTGGACGCTCGGAAGAGCGCACCTGAAATTCGAACCCCCGGGTACTCATCGTTAACCTCTCGCCTGCGGGCTACGATCAAAAGCCGATGCCAGAATTTCCAACACCAGCACCTCCATCGACATCCCCGCCTGTTTGGCCGCCATGGGAACTAAACTATGATCCGTCATACCTGGCACGGTATTAACTTCCAACAACCAGCTTCTACCTTGCTCATCACGGATCAGATCCAACCGTCCCCAACCATGACACCCAATAACATCAAAGGCTTGCTGACAGATTCTCGTCAATTCTGTAAGTTCTGCAATATCTAAGCCAGTATCAAAATTGTAACGAGTGTCATTTGCCAGGTATTTGGCATCATAGTCATAGAATTCATGCGTCGTCTGGAGCCAGATAGGCGTTAGCACTTTGCCATTTACAATCGCAACAGTTAACTCCTTACCACTTATCCAGGGTTCTGCCATGATCATCGAGTCATGCCTCCCCGCGACCAGGCACGCATCACCCAACATTTTCTCGGAGTTAACCTTCATCAGACCGACACTGGAACCTTCATGCACAGGCTTGATTGCCAAGGGTAACCCCAGCTGGCTAATCAGCCCGGCAGGGTCTGTCTCTGCATTGATCAGACTGGATGGCTTGGTAGGTAGCCCCAAAGCATGCCAAACCAGCTTGGTACGCCATTTGTCCATAGCCAGAGCAGAAGCAGCCACGCCACTACCGGTGTAGGGCTTACCCAGCATTTGCAATGCTGCCTGCACCACGCCATCCTCACCACCGCGGCCATGCAGTATGATAAAGGCCGTATCAAACTCTAATGATGCCAACTGTTGCAGCAGGTTACTGTCAGCCTCCACGAGGAAATCCACCGCAAAAGCATCAACTCCAGCACTTTGTAAAGCAGCTAAAACGGCCTTACCACTCTTGAGTGAAACCTCCCTTTCAGCAGACTCACCCCCCATCAGTACTGCAACCCTGCCAGCCTGCCTGATCAACGCCTGCTGAGCGTTCATGGCTTGTTACCTGCTTCACGAGCTAGTTGCTGGGCCAAGCCACTGATATCGCCTGCACCCTGGGTCAACACCAAATCACCGTTCTGAATCAGATTAGGCAGAATGGCCATGGCTTCTGCTGCATTCTCAGCATAAACCGGCTCCACCTGCCCACGCTGACGAATACTACGGCACAGGCTGCGACTATCGGCTCCCTGTATAGGCTCTTCACCAGCTGAATACACTTCCATAAGAATCAGCGTATCGACCTCTGACAGGACTTGAACAAAGTCCTCATAGAGATCGCGGGTGCGAGTGTACCGGTGAGGCTGATAGACCATCACAAGACGGCGTCCTGGCCAACCATCACGGAATGCCTTAATGGTTGCAGCAACCTCGCGCGGATGATGACCGTAGTCGTCAACCAGCGTAGCCGTACCGCCGTCCTTGCTGGGCAACTCTGCCAGTACCTGAAAACGCCGGCCAACCCCCATGAATTGCTGTAAAGCGATGGCAATCTGCTCATCCGCTACACCCTCATCACGGGCAATCGCAATAGTAGCCAGAGCATTGAGGACGTTATGCTGTCCGGGCAGGTTGAGGGTAATGGTCAGATCAGGCGATCCTTTGGTTACCACCATAAAACGAGTACGCAGACCATCCTGTTCAACATCAACAGCTCGTACATCAGCGTCCTCACTGAAACCGTAGGTGACAGTCGGCCGGCTAATCTGTGGCAATAATTCACGAATCACCGGGTCATCGACACAGACCACGGCCAATCCATAGAACGGCAAGTTATGCAGAAAATCGATAAAGGTCTGCTTCAGGCGACCAAAATCACCGCCATAGGTGTCCATATGATCTGCATCAATGTTGGTCACCACCGCAATCATGGGTTGCAGGTGCAGGAAAGACGCATCGCTTTCGTCTGCCTCTGCCACCAGATAACGACTGGCCCCCAACTTGGCATTAGTGCCGGCACTGGTCAGACGTCCGCCGATAACATAGGTCGGATCAAGTCCGCCCTGAGTAAGGACAGATGCAACCAAGCTGGTGGTTGTGGTCTTGCCATGTGTCCCCGCGATCGCAATACCATGACGATACCGCATGAGCTCAGCCAGCATTTCTGCACGACGCACCACCGGCACTCGCATCTCACGGGCAGCCACTAGTTCAGGGTTATCAGCCTTTACCGCAGAAGAAATGACCACCACATCAACATCGCTGATGTTTTCTGCCTTATGACCGATGACGATACGAGCCCCCTGCTCCTCCAGTCGGCTGGTGGTGGCGGAGGGCTTGAGATCTGAGCCAGAGATCAGATAACCCTGATTCAGCAATACTTCAGCAATACCACACATGCCTACGCCCCCGATTCCCACGAAATGGATACGACGTATGCGGCGCATCTCTGGAATGCCGGTGACTCCGTTAACTTCAGCCAAGACTGATCTCCTTACATACCTCTGCAACGCGCTCTGCTGCTTCGGGCTTTGACTGCGCATAAGCCGCTTCCGCCATGTGCTGCAATGCCGACCGCTGTTGCAGGCGGTTCAAATACAAGTCTTTGAGACTTTCGACCGACAGTGCAGCTTGCTGAATCAACACTGCCGCACCGGCGTTTTCCAAATGTCTGCCATTAGCCGTCTGATGGTCATCGACCGCAAAGGGAAACGGGATCAATACCGAGGCTACACCAGCGGCACTCAGCTCACTGACAGTCAGCGCCCCCGAGCGACAGATCACCAGATCGGCCCAGCCATAGGCGTCTGCCATGTCATCGATGAAAGGCACTATACGGGCGGCCATACCCTGCTCCTGATAAAAGCTCCGGGTTGCTTCCAGATGACGCTCCCCAGTCTGATGCCAGACTTCAGGGCGAACTTCTTCAGACAATGCGGCTAACCAGCGGGGAATGACAGCGTTGATCGCTGCAGCGCCGAGACTTCCACCCACTACCAGCACGCGAATACGGCCAGCCCGAACACCATAGCGTTGAGCCGGATCAGGCAGGCTACACACCGCTCTGCGAATAGGATTTCCTACTACCTCTGCATCAGGCAGCTTGGTCAGAGCATCTGGAAAGGCCACCAATACCCGTTTAGCCATACGTGCGAGCAGCTTGTTGGTCATGCCTGGAACGGCATTCTGCTCATGGATGACCAGAGGGCGGCCCAGTAACTTTGCCGCCAGACCACCCGGGCCACTGGCAAAGCCACCCATACCCAGCACTACATTTGGCTTGAGGCTACTGACGACCTTGAGTGCCTGGCCACAGGCGCGCGCCAACAAAAAGGGGGCCTTGAGCAGCTTCACCATACCCTTGCCACGCAAACCACTCACCTGAATGGCATGCAGCGGGATCTCAGCTTGTGGCACGATTTTGGCCTCAATACCTGCCATAGTTCCCAGCCAGTGAATCTGGTACCCCTGCTGGCGCAACCGCTCTGCAGTAGCCAGGGCGGGGAATACATGCCCACCGGTACCACCGGCCATGATCAGGGCAACCTTGGGTTTCTCACTAACCATGCGCTCCTCCCAGTTGAGCTCGTCGTAACGCTTCCTTACGTCCCTCATGATCAATGCGGAGCAGAATGGAAATCAGCATCAGACAGATAACCAGACTACTGCCGCCATAGGAAATCAGTGGCAACGTCAAACCTTTGGTAGGCAGCACTCCAATATTCACACCGATGTTAATAAAGGCTTGCCCCGCGATCAGCAGTGCGGTGCCATACGCCATGAAAGCAGAAAAATGCTGACCTAACTGCTCTACCCGCTGCCCGATGCGGAATGCACGATATACCAACCAGGCATAGAGACAGATAACAGCCAATGCCCCTACCAGGCCAAGCTCTTCCGCCAGCACGGCATAAACAAAGTCAGTATGAGCTTCCGGCAGGTAAAAAAGTTTCTGAACACTGTTCCCCAGCCCCAGGCCGAACCAGTCGCCACGACCAAAGGCTATCTGCGCTTGCGTAAGCTGATATCCGCTACCGTACGGATCGGCCCATGGATCAAGATAAGTAAGCAGACGCTGACGTCGATAGTCTTCCATCCAGGCACCAGCACCCACCGCAGCCAGACAGCTAACGATTACCAGCCAGAATTGCCATAGGCGCATCCCGCCCATAAACACCATACCCAGCGCAATCCCCAGGGTAACAACGACAGCCCCGAGGTCAGGCTCCATCAGCATCAGCATGATTGGCAAAGCCAGTATCAACATCGCCTTGAAGAAACCAGACCACTGCGTCCTCACCTCTTCCAGACGCCGGGCCATATAGCTGGCCAGATACATCATCAGAAACAACTTGGCGACTTCCGATGCCTGAACATTGATTGGCCCCAGATGCAACCAGCGCGAGCTACCGTTTACCACCCTGCCAATGCCCGGTACCAGCACCAACACCAGCAAAGCAATTGCAATCAGCAACAGCCACCAGTGCTGACGCTGCCAGTACTCCATAGGCACTCGCCAAGTAAAACAGGCGGCAACCACTGCCACAATGATGAACGCCACATGGCGTTTGACCTGATAGAACGGATCATGAAAGCGAACTTCTGCCACTTCCATCGAGGCCGAAGTCACCATAATGACCCCTATCAGCAGCAGTGTGACGGTAATGACCAACAGCCAACCGTCAAACGGGCCGCTGATGCGGCCATACACAGGCACTTCTACAGGTTGTCCCTGGCGCCACTTACTCATGTCAGCGCCTCCACAGCCTGAGTGAATACCTCACCCCTGTGCTCATAATTCTTAAACATATCCAGACTGGCACAGGCGGGGGAAAGCAGCACCACATCCCCCTCTTGGGCGAGCGCCTGCGCCAGACTGACAGCCTGCTCCATCGACTCGGCACGGCGCACTTCAAGCCCCGTTGCACATGCAGCAATCTGCTCACCATCTCGCCCCAGCTGCACCAAAGCACGGGCAAACTTCGCCAGAGGCTGACGCAAATCCTCAAAGGAAGCGCCTTTGCCATCCCCACCTGCGATCAGCACCACCTTTCCTGCTGATGTCTGTCCAAAGCCCTGCAACGCGGCCACCGTTGAACCCACATTGGTGCCCTTGGAGTCGTTGTAGTAATTCACTCCATGCAATGCCCTAACCCAAGCACAGCGATGAGGCAACCCAGGGAACTGACGCAAAGTCTCAAGCATTGAGGCCATCGGTAAACCGACAGCATTCCCCAATGCCAGTGCAGCCAATGCATTGGCTGTATTGTGCAGCCCCTGAATGCGAACTTCGTCGGCTGCCATCAATGGCTGCATGCGGTAAGCCAGCCAGGCACGTCCCTGCTCATCGTAATCCACCCCGAATGCATTGAGATCACTGCGCCCCAGAGTGAAGAAGTGTTGTTTTACCTGTTCAGACACTAATGGGCTGGACAACGGATCGTCCTTGTTCACTACGACCTGTTTGCAGCCGCGAAATATACGGTGCTTGGCTTGATGGTAGTCAGCCATTCCATCGTAGCGGTCCAGATGGTCAGGGCTTACGTTCAGAACCGTCGCTACTTCTGCACGAAGTGAATGGGTGGTTTCCAACTGGAAACTGGAAAGCTCAAGGACATACAGGTCAACATCGACCAATGGCAAATCCAGCGCAGGTGTACCGATATTGCCCCCCACCGCTACCTGCCAGCCTGCCGTCCTGGCCATCTCTCCGACCAGCGTAGTAACGGTGCTTTTAGCGTTGGACCCCGTAATCGCGACAATGGGTGCCTTTGCTTCACGACAGAACAGCTCGATATCACCGCAGACTTTTACGCCATTTGCAGCTGCTGCCGCGATGGCCGGTGTCTTTATTGACAAGCCGGGGCTTACGATCAACTCGCTCGCAAGACTAAGGGTGCGCTCCTGCAATGGTCCGCACTCAATCGCCACATCAGGAAACTCCCTGATCAATTGTTCCAGACCTGGCGGTTGCTCACGAGTATCCACCACAGCGACACGACGGTTACGTGCCTTGAGGAAGCGGACGCAGCTGAGGCCGGTTTTACCCAGCCCCACTACTATGGTCAGTTGATCTGAGGTGATAAATTCCACCAACACATCCTCAACGAATCTTCAATGTCGCAAGCCCGATCAGCACGAGCATGACGGTAACAATCCAGAAGCGCACAATAACACGTGGTTCTGGCCAGCCCTTCAGTTCAAAGTGATGATGCAGCGGAGCCATCCGAAAAATACGGCGTCCGGTGAGCTTGAAAGAGGCGACCTGCAAAATCACGGAAACCGTCTCCATCACGAAGACGCCCCCCATGATGAACAGCACTAGCTCCTGACGCACGATGACAGCCATGGTGCCAAGTACAGCCCCCAATGCCAGAGCACCTACATCCCCCATGAAGACCTGGGCGGGATAGGTGTTGAACCACAGGAAGCCGAGGCCTGCTCCAACTACAGCACCACAGATCACCAGCAGCTCACCGCTGCCCTGTACATAAGGGATCAGCAGATATTCAGCGAATTTGGCGTTACCAGTGACATAAGCAAAGATTCCCATTGCCCCCGCCACCATGACCGTTGGCATGATCGCCAGACCATCCAGGCCATCGGTAAGGTTGACCGCATTGGAGCTGCCCACAATCACCAGATAGGTAAACACCACGAAACCCACCATTCCCAAAGGGATAGCCCAATGCTTGATCATCGGAATAATCAGGGTTGTTTCCGCTGCGGTGCTGGCCGTTGCGTAGAGAAATGCAGCGGCGCCGATGCCGCCTACTGACTGCCAGAAGTACTTCCAGCGTGCTGGCAGGCCTTTGGAGTTCTTTTCGATCACCTTGCGGTAGTCATCGACCCAGCCTACCGCACCGAAGACGAACATTACGGCCAGAACAACCCAGATATAGCGATTGTTGAGATCGGCCCACAATAGCGTGCTGATAGCGATAGAAATCAGTATCAACGCCCCACCCATAGTAGGTGTACCGGCTTTACTCAGGTGACTCTGAGGGCCGTCATTGCGCACAGCCTGACCAATCTGGTACTGGCGCAAGGTACGAATCATCAGCGGGCCAATAGCCAGTGAAAGCCCCAGCGCCGTCAGCACACCCAGGATGCCGCGCAGGGTCAGATACTGGAATACAGCAAAGCCGGTGTGATACTCACTGAGCCAGGTAGCAAGCCAGAGCAACATCTCAGTTGGTCTCCCCGCGCAAAGCCTGAATCACGACTTCCATCTGTGCACTCCGTGATCCCTTACACAGTACTACCATGCTTGCATCTACCTTATTTCTGAGCTGATCTATCAGCGTTTGCTTATCTGTAAACGAGAATGCCTGACCTTTCCCCTCACAGGAGTCGAAGCCCTCCTTGAGTGCTGCTGCAAATGGCCCACAACAGAACATCATCGGCACACCACATTCGGCGGCATAACGTCCCACGTCGAAGTGAGCATCAACCGCACTGTCCCCGAGTTCAGCCATACTGCCCAACGTCAGTACCTGTGGCCCGGGCAGCGACATTAACATATCAATCGCTGCTTTCATCGAGGCAGGGTTGGCATTGTAGGTGTCATCAAGCAGGCGCATACCATCAGCGGTAATGATCGGGAAGCAGCGCCCTGGCGTTGCCCTTACCTGCTCTAATCCTGTGGCGATATCTTCAACGGTGACGCCCTGAACAAACGCAGCAGCGGCCGCTGCGAGGGCATTGCGAATGTTGTGCTGACCCGGCAACGCCAGCTGCACAGGTGAGAAGGTCCCATCCGGCAAATGCAACTCAAAACCCCAGGTACCTACAGGCGAGATCTGAGCTTTGCACGCACGCACATCGGCCCATTCGGCATCAACACCGAAGACCAGAACATCAAGCGACTGTTCAGCGGCTCGTTGCTGCCAGATGGAAAAGTGTGGGTCGTCACCGTTAAGAACAGCGGTCCCTCCTGGCAACAAACCATCAATAATTTCACCCTTTGCCTGCACCACGCCTGCCAGTGATCCAAACCCCTCAAGATGAGCACCCGCAGCATTATTGAGAATAGACACATGCGGACAGGTCATTGCCACTGTACGGGCTATTTCACCAATCGCACTGGCGCCCAGCTCAATCACGCCATACTGGTGCTGGTCAGATAGCTGCAGTAATGTCTGCGGCGCACCAATTTCATTGTTCAGGTTACCTTTGGTAGCCAGTACGCTACCTTGCGTGGCCATGATGGCGGCCAGCATTTCTTTCACCGTCGTTTTTCCGCTACTACCGGTCACCGCCGCAACTTTGCCTGAAAAACGCTGACGGTTGGCATAGCCAAGTTTCCCTAGTGCTGTCAGGGTATTGTCGACTATAAATACCGGGAGACTCGTACTAACCGGGCGAGATGCAACAACTGCAGCTGCCCCCTGCCGCTCTACCTCTGCGATAAAGTCATGGCCATCAAAACGCTCACCGACCAGAGCCACGAAAACGCTGCCCTCTGGCACATTACGTGAATCAGTAGTCACCGACGCAACCTGTACATGTTGCCACGCTGTACCGACTGGATGTTCTGCCTCAGGCAACGCTGCGGCGATATCACTCAAAACCCAGGTACCGATCACAACGCCACTCCCAATAGCTCTGCCGCCAAAGCACGATCTGAAAACGCATGTTTGACGCCAGCAATGTCTTGATATTCTTCATGGCCTTTACCTGCGATCAGTACCATGTCGTCAGGCGACGCATGCTCCACCGCATAGCGAATGGCAGCCTCTCGATCAGTGATGATGCTCACGTGATCCAATGTCATGAAACCTGCCTGAGTATCGGCAATGATCTGCTGTGATGACTCGGTGCGCGGGTTGTCCTGCGTCAGGATGATAAAGTCGGCTTGGGACTCCACAGCCGCAGCCATCAATGGCCGCTTGCCTCGGTCACGGTCGCCGCCACAGCCAAATACGCACCACAGCCGCCCCTGCACATGCTCCCGCAGTGCGCTGAGCGCTTTGACCAGAGCATCGGGCGTATGAGCATAATCAACGACTAGTAGTGGTTTTCCCTGCTGTCTGAATGATTCCATCCGTCCGGGTACACGCTGCACCTGAGCCAACGCAGCACTGATTTGTTCAACGCTATAGCCTTGTGCGTAAAGCACAGCAGCTACTGCCAGCAGATTACTGACATTGAAACGACCCAACAGTGGGGTCGAGAAGGAGACACGCCCTCGCGGCGTCATGAATTCCAGACGCATACCGTCTGGTTCGGGATGCCATAGCCCAAGATAGATAGTTGCATCCTGCTCAGTGGCATAGGTCACCAGATTTACTGTAGGAGCAAGTACCTCAATAAAGCTGGCAGCCCAGGAGTCATCCAGATTAATGACAGCGTGCTGTAATTCCGCACACTTGAACAGACACTGTTTGGCGACGGCATAAGATGCCATATCGCCGTGATAATCTAGATGGTCACGGCTCAGGTTAGTGAAAACAGCAGTCTGAAACGTCACTCCGTCCACTCGCCCCTGAGTCAGCGCATGGGATGAGACCTCCATCGCTACCGCTTTCGCGCCCTGCTGCACCTGCATCTGTGCCATAACGCCATGCACACGATCAATATCGGGCGTGGTGTGAGTGGCGGTCTGCAACTGGCCCGGCATACCATAGCCCAGGGTACCCAGTACGGCGCAGGGCTTACCTAAAAATGCCAAAGCAGAAGCGATAAACTGACTGACGGATGTTTTCCCGTTGGTGCCCGTGACCCCAATGACATCCATCTGACGGCTCGGAAAGGCAAAATAGCAGTTCATCAACTCGCCTAATCGCGATTTAAGCTCAGCCAGTTTGATGACGGGACAACCCACCTTCTCTTCAACAGAAAGGCTGGCATCAACCAGCACCATAGCAGCGCCGCGTTCAACGGCATCCAGATAAAAGCGCTGAGCCTTGTCAGAATCCAGAACCGTAATGACGTACCAATAACCGGACTCTACGCGCCGACTGTCCAGCGTAATAGGCGCCAACGGCTGATGAGCCAACTCGACAGGGATCGGCTCTGTTGCTAACCACTCACCCAGAGTTGCAGGCTGAGAAGCACTCATGATTTTTTCCCTTGGAGCTTGATAAGACCTTCAAGATCATCCGGCGGAATATTTAGGAGACGCATAGCACCAGCAATAAACCGGCCGAACACAGGCGCTGCCACAGCTCCCCCGAAGTACTCTCCGCTGGAAGGGTCATCTATGATGATGGCTGCTACCAGACGGGGATCAGATGCCGGTGCAATACCAGCAAATACTGAAAAATAGTTGTTGGCCTCGTAACCATTCGGACCAACCTTGTGTACGGTCCCGGTTTTGCCAGCAAGATGATACCCGGGCACCTGAGCACGAGTTGCCGTACCACCACTCTCGGTTACTGTTTCCAGCATTTTTAAAACATCATGAGCTACTTCAGGTGTAACTACCTGAGTCGGCTCAACAGGACTGGCCCGCTTCACCATGGAAACAGGGAACAACTTGCCGCCATTTGCAAAGGGGACGTAGGCCCGCGCAAGCTGCAGTGGTGTAACCGTCAGGCCATAGCCGTACGACATAGTGGCCAGCTGCAGCACCTGAGTAGGCTTGTAGAAAGGCAGTTCCCCTGGCTGTTCGCCAGGAAAACCAGTTTGTGGATTTTGCCCGAGACCAAAACTATGGAAAGTCTGCCACAACGCGCCTTCCGGCAGCATCATGGAAATTTTCGACGCCCCAACGTTACTGGACTTGGTAATAATGCCAGTGATATCAAGGACGCCGTAGTTACGGTGATCAGAGATCGTCTTATAGGTAATCCGCAACCGCCCCGGGGTGGTGTCAATTTTAGTATCAGGCGTAATAACGTGATTCATCAACCCGGATGAAACGGTCAGCGCCTTCATGGTCGAGCCGGGCTCGTACATATCCGTGATTGCCCGGTTGCGTAAACTGGATGACGAAACGTCGACTCTGTTATTGGGGTTGTAGGCAGGCTGGTTAACCATAGCCAAAACCTCACCCGTCTTGGCATCCAGTACGACCATGGTTCCGGCCTTGGCGCCGTTCTCTGCAACCACCCCTTTCAGCGCCTGATACGCCAGATATTGCAGACGCAAGTCAATGGACAACACCAGATCCTTACCTGGGCGTGCCTGCTTGACCAGTTTCAGATCCTTGATATTGCGCCCCAAGCGATCGCGCAACACGTCTTTTAGCCCCGGCACACCTTCAAGCCAGGAGTCATAAGCCAGCTCCAGCCCTTCCTGCCCTTTGCCATCGACATCAGTAAAGCCAACAACATGGCTGGTCACTTCGGCGGCGGGATAGAACCTGCGATACTCCTTGCGGCTATATACGCCAGGAATGCCTAATGCCACCACCTTGGCTGCATCATTCGGCGTCATCTGGCGACGCAGATACATAAACTCTTTGGTTGCATTAAGCTTGATACGCTGAGCGAGCACATCAGCGGGTGTCTCCAGAGCCGTCGCCAGGTCAGCCCAGCGATCGGGATACTCGCTCAGTATTTGCGGTTCCGCCCATAGGGTTTCGACTGGCGCACTGATAGCCAATGGCTCGCCATTACGATCCACAATCATGCCACGATGCGCAGGAATGACCTCTTTTCGCAGCGCACGCGCATCTCCCTGAGTATTCAGGAAG
Source organism: Pokkaliibacter plantistimulans (assembly GCF_003194385.1). Classification (GTDB taxonomy): domain Bacteria; phylum Pseudomonadota; class Gammaproteobacteria; order Pseudomonadales; family Balneatricaceae; genus Pokkaliibacter; species Pokkaliibacter plantistimulans. The sequence continues at coordinate 54,598 of NZ_LAPT01000034.1, read as the reverse complement.
TTCTGGTGTACCACCTGCAGGTTAATGAGCTGCCCCACCAGAATAAGTGCGAGCGCCCCCAGCATGCCAAGTACTATGCGTACTCGCCAGGGGAATGGCAGGCCCGTATTGGTGTTTCTCATGGCTGAACCATAATGATTGATTTGGGAGGAGGCGAAAACATGTGCAACCTGTCACGAGCGAGCGTCTCTACCCGGCTGTGTGCTGACCAGGTACTTTCCTCCAGCAAAAGCTGACCCCACTCGACCTCCAGACGATCACGCTGTCGCTCTAACTGCTGCAGCTCATTAAATTGTTTACGATTCCAATGAGAGCTCAGGATCACTGCCACAGCACTGGCAACAACCATTGCCATCAATACCGCAATCAGGATGACACGCCAGGAAGAAGCCTCAATCTTGAGTACAGGATGCATGACCAGCCGTTTTTGAGGCACAACATTCTGCACTCGAGCAGGCTGCTTGTTCACTACCGCCTGTCCCATACTAGATCCTCTCAGCTACGCGCATGATTGCACTGCGAGACCGAACATTGTCGGTTACTTCGTCAGCTTCAGCCTTTTGCGCCTTTCCCAAGGTACGCATACGGATATTGAGCATATCCTGAGTAACTGGCAGACCTCTTGGCAGCTGCTCGCCTTTGGATTCCTTGCGGATAAAGCGTTTAACTATGCGGTCTTCCAAGGAGTGAAAACTGATGACAACCAGACGACCAGAAGACGTCAACACATCGGCAGATGCGTCAAGGCAGGTTTGGATGTCGTCCAGTTCTTTATTGATAAAGATACGAATGGCCTGAAATGCCCTCGTTGCAGGGTGTTTACCTTTCTCCCAGGCAGGGTTGGCATCGGTAATGATTTTTGACAGCGTATGGGTACGCAGAATAGGTGCTACTTGCCGGGCGGCTACTACAGCCTTTGCCATTCGCCGGGAATGACGCTCTTCACCGTAAACAAAGAGCACATCAGCAATATCTTTCTCTGCTGCCGAGTTGACCCAGTCTGCAGCGCTGAGCCCCTGCGAAGGATCCATACGCATATCCAGTGGCCCGTCCTGCATAAAGCTGAAGCCGCGCTCAGGATTATCCAGCTGGGGAGATGAGACACCGAGATCAAGCAGGACACCGCTTATCTGCCCATGCAGAGAGCGCTGCGAGACTATCTCGGCGAGATCAGCAAAGGATGCATGAACAATTTCAAAACGAGGATCTTCAGCAAAACGTTGCTTAGCCACCGCAATGGCATCAGGATCCTTGTCAATAGCTATTAGCCTGCCGTTAGCAGACAGCCGCTGAAGAATGCGTGAAGAGTGGCCGCCACGGCCGAAGGTGCCGTCAATGTAGACGCCATCACTATTGGTCACCAGCTGATCGACAGCCTCGTCCAAGAGTACTGTTACGTGCTGATAGGTATCTGTCATTTGTCGCCTACAGTGCTAATTCACTTAATTCAGCTGGCAAGCCAGCCATGTCATGAGTCGGCGCGAGATACTCCTCTCGCCGCTGCATCCACATTGCTTCATCCCACAGCTCAAATCGCTGTCCCTGACCTATCAGCGCCACTTGCTTGTCCAGCCTGGCATAAGCTCGCAGCACCATTGGCAGCAATACACGACCCTGCTTATCCATTTGCACATCTGTAGCATGACCAATCAACAAGCGCTGGATACGCCTAGTCGCCGGGTTATAGCTAGGCAGTGCTTCCAGACGCGCCTGAATACCCTCCCATACTGGCAAGGGATAGAGCAGCAAACATGGATCTTCAGTATCAATCGTGAGTACCAGGTTGCCGTCACAGGCTTCTGTCAATAACTCCCGGTAACGAGCAGGAAGTGCCATTCGCCCCTTATCGTCGAGAGAAATTGATGTTAGCCCGCGAAAACTACCCATCGACCCTCACTCACTGACAACCTCCCCACTTAAACACCACTTTCTCCCACTTTTCACCACCCACACTATAGAAATGCACCATAGCATTTGCAAGGCAAAAGCCACCCAGCCACGCCTAGATGAGTGGAATTCAAGAAAGCCTAGAAAGGAGTTGGATACATATCAGAAAGGAAGGGCTGAGCCCGCCTGTAAGCCGGGTTCTGTCGAGGACAATCATTCATCTAGGGTCAGCGTCACCACTGACCTCAAGCGACCTACCCGAACCCAGCGTGGGCCACGCCTAATGGGTTCCTATTTGGTCTTGCTCCGAGTGGGGTTTACCATCGCCGTGGAGTGTTGCCACCCACGCGGTGCGCTCTTACCGCACCATTTCAACCTTACCGGTCCTTGCGGACTTAGGCGGTATACTTTCTGTTGCACTTTCCGTAGGCTCGCGCCTCCCAGACGTTATCTGGCACTCTGCCCTGTGGAGCCCGGACTTTCCTCCCCCCCTTGCAGGGCGACGATTGTCCAGCGGACTCAGCGGCGGCAAAGGATACCATGCAATTTCAAAGGTACAAGGGGCAACTGCAGATATTCTTCAATACCCCCGTTACCCGTCCCGTCTGTTAGTCACTCTGACGCGCCAGAGCCCACTGATACAATTTCTTGCGCGACTGATTAAGTATTTTTGCACCCGTTGAGGCAGCCTGGCTGATTGACAGCGACTCCAGCAGTATTTGCATGACACGCACACCCTCTGCATCCAGATCGTCATCGTCAGCAACAGATACAGAGTGCCCCTGAACCATAAGCACCATCTCTCCCTTTTGCTGATTGTGATCTGCTTCAACCTCGGCCAGCACTTCTGCAATCGAACCAGACAAAAAAGTCTCGAAGGTTTTGGTCAATTCCCTCGCCATCACCATGGCGCGCCCCTCACCCAACACCTCCACCATTGCCTGAAGCGTGGCAAGAATGCGATGTGGACTTTCGTAAAACACCAGAGTCCTGGCTTCATCTCTGACCTTTTCCAGCGCAGCCTGCCTGGCTTGCGCCTTTGCAGGCAGAAACCCCTCAAATACAAACTTGTCAGTTGGCAGGCCTGCTGCACACAGCGCTGTCACCATGGCACACGGCCCCGGTATCGGCACCACCTTGAATCCAGCCCGGCGCACCTCCTTCACCAGGTGATAGCCAGGATCGGAGATTAGAGGTGTTCCTGCGTCAGAAACCAGAGCAACACTTTCCCCTCCCATCAATCGCTGTACAATAGCGTCTGCCTGCTTGCGCTCATTGTGATCATGTACAGCCCACACTGGGGTCCGAATATTGAAATGAGACAGCAAACGCTGACTATGGCGAGTATCTTCTGCCGCAATCAGCCCAACGCTGGACAATGTGGCAACAGCACGAGGACTTAAGTCCTCAAGATTTCCAATTGGAGTGGCGACAATATATAAGGCCTGTTCTGACATGCCGAATCCAGATATTCCGATAAAAAACCAAGGCGACAGGGATTGACTGTGAGCTTATGCAATTTACGCAGCTTGGCACTATGCCTAGCAACATCTGCAAGCATCCTGCTGGCTGGGTGCGTGTCCAACTCAGGGACTCAGCCACAGAAAGCAACTCAACGAGCCAGCTCACAACAATCAATTGGCTCCATAGTAGCACGCAGCCAGACAAAGTCCGGTGAAGATCGTAACGAGTTTCTATTGCTGAACGCAGAACAGTTGTTAGATCAGGCGCGCCCTGGCGATGCCAGCATGCTGACAGACATGGTTGATGAACGATCACTCGATGCCGACCTGAAACTCGAATATGCATTCCTTCGAGCCAAGCTGGAACTCAGCCGACAGGATGGTAACCAGGCGCTCTTTTGGCTACATGACCCAATCTTCCAGCAGTCGCAGCTAAGCTCCGTCGATGAACAGCTGCTGCACCAGTTGCGTGCTCAGGCTTTCGAACTGAATCTTGACTACATTCACGCCGCCAAAGAGCGTATTCAATTATCAAGCCTGCTGGATGGCAGTCAGAAGCAGACTCAGCACGACTTGATCTGGCAAGACCTGCAACGCAGCAACACCAGCCAGCTTAGTCAAGCGAAAGGCGATGCACTCGACAGCCTCACTCAAGGCTGGCTTGAGCTGGCACTGATAATGCGCAACCAGTCTGATCTGGCACAGCAGACCAGCAACCTCATGGACTGGAAACGCGCATGGCCCAGCCACCCCGCCAGCTACCTGCTGCCGGGAGAGCTTGCCGCTCTGACCGACACCAACACCGAACTTCCTCCCAAGGTGGCATTAGTACTGCCACTGAGCGGCCAGCTAGCCAACGTCAGCCAAGCCATCCAACAAGGCTTCATGACCTCCTACTATCAGCGCCAGCAAAGCGGTCTGAATACGCCCGAAGTGGTAGTCAAGGACAGCGAAAGCTACCCGAACCTGTTGTCTTTATATCAGGATCTGAAAAGTCAGGGCGTAGAGTTTGTCATCGGCCCTCTGCGCAAAGAGCAGTTACAGCAGCTGGCTAACAGCAACCATCTCGATATCGACACCCTGGGCCTGAACGTACTGGACAACACCAGCTATCTGCCCGACAACCTCTTTGAATATGGCCTGACGATTGAAGACGAAGCCCGCCAGGCGGCCAATCAGGCTTGGCAAGATGGCAAGCGCAGCGCCATGCTTCTCACCGAACCCAGTGAATGGGCTCAACGAGCCGCCAGCGCATTTCGTCAGGAATGGCAGTCACTGGGAGGCACCATACAAGACGAATTTTCGCTGGATGGTCGCGACTCTTATGTCGATGTCTCTGCTCAATGGCTCGGTCTGAACATGACGGCCTCACAAGCCAAAGCCAGCAATGGCAGCGCACGTCACCGCCAGGATATTGATATGATTTTTCTAGTTAGCAAACCCCAGACCGCACGACAGGTAGTCCCTGCCCTGTCGTTCAACTTTGCCTCTGACATCCCCATTTACGCGACATCGCAAATTTACACTGGCAAACCCGACCCTCAGCATGATCAGGATTTGAATGGTGTCTATTTCACCATCATGCCCATGCTTCTGAAGGGAGTTAGCGGCAATTCAGCTCAGGTGCAGGACTTCTGGCAGCAGTCAGCTGGCAACGTTCTGGGGTTCTATGCCATGGGTATGGATGCTTTTGAGCTCATGCTGCGGATGCCGCTGATGAAGGAACATCAGAGCAGCCGCTTCTATGGCCAGACGGGCATTTTGGAGATGGAAGACGGCGTCATTCATCGACAACTCAGCATTGCGCGCATGCGTGACGGAGCGCCTTACCCCATCCTCACCAACCAACCACAGGACTGAGGGTGTGCGAGCATTTTGGCGCGGCAGAAGCGCTGAACAGGCAGCCTGTGATTACCTGAAGCAAGCCGGGCTGATGGTGGTGGACAGGAATATCAGGCTGGCCAATGGCGAAATCGATATTATCGTGCAGGAACAAAACATCCTGATATTTGTCGAAGTTCGCTATCGCAGTGCCAGTTCTCTGGTATCCGCTGCACAATCGGTGGGTACCAACAAGCAAAGCAGGATAATCAACGCCGCCCATGCTTACCTGCAGCACAATCCGCGATGGCAAAATCAGCTCTGTCGCTTTGATGTCATCGCTGTTGAAAACAGTGCTGATGGCTACCTATTTAACTGGCTGAAAAATGCCTTCACGACCTGAATCTGACATGACCCAACCACTCATGGAGCTGCAAGATCGCATCATTGCGCAATTTCACACCAGCATCGACGTCAAAGTCCATGCGGTTGAAACCCTTACGCCTGTAATAGCCCACGCCAGCGAGATGATGCTGCATTGTCTGCTAAATGAGGGAAAAATCCTGTGCTGTGGCAATGGTCGGTCTGCAATCGATGCCCAACTCTTCGCCACACAGCTTTTGAATCGCTTCGATCGTGATCGCCCCGGCCTGCCTGCCATGGCTTTGAGCTCGGATGCCGCCACGTTGACAGCTATCGCTAGCGAATACAGCTACAGCGATGTCTTCTCAAAACAAACTCGAGCCCTAGGTCAACCAGGAGACATCCTGTTGGTTTTGTCGTCATCAGGCCGCTCTGCCAACATAGTCCAAGCGATTCAGGCAGCCCATGACCGCGATATGATGGTTATTGCACTGACTGGCCACGATGGGGGTGATATAGCAGCACTACTCAGACCAGAAGAGGTTGAACTGCGAGTCCCTTCGGATCAGCCTGTGCGCATTCAAGAAGTCCACACCCTGATCGTGCATTGTTTATGCGACCTTATTGACCATCAGCTCTTTGGAGGAGAAGGATGAAGCACCCTTTGCTTGCAACCTTGGTACTTAGCACCATCGCTCTGCATGGCTGCTCAACTATGATATCCAATGGCCGCGAAGAACCTATTAAAGAAGACTACGGTTCACGCACCATGGGCGGGTATATCGACGATCAGGTAATCGAGACGAAAGCCAATGTAAATATCAGCAAAGGTTCAGCAGAGGTACAACACGGGCGCATCTCCGTAACCAGCATTGATGGTATCGTACTGCTGGTTGGACAGGTACCTACCCAGGCAGCAAAAGAAGAAGCAGGCAGAATAGTCCAGCAGGTTCGCGACGTAAAACAAGTACAGAACATGCTGTCTGTGGCACCGCCAGCCACACTGGTTATGCAGAGCCAAGATACCTTCATTACCACACAGGTAATAAGTAAACTCTTTTCCAACAAGAATGTACCGAGCTCACAGATCAAGGTAATTACCGAAGCTGGGATCGTTTATTTAATGGGACGAGTCACACCACAACAAGCCAACCTGGCAGTCGACTTAATCAGGCAAGTTGGCGGGGTTCAACAGATCGTTAAAGTCTTCGAGTACATTTAAACTCCAATAAAACAAAAGGCATGTTCGAGAACATGCCTTTTGTAATCAAAGAAACAGCTCAGTAGCAGCGATTACTTCACTACTTAACAACCTTCAAGTTTGGACGCTTTTTCTTGCTATCCGCGTCCTCTACTGGCTCATCACCCTTGCTAGAAACTCCATCAACAGCTTCCAGTGAAGAAGCCGTTGCCTCCTCCAGCAAACGCTGCTCCAGCAGATCCGCTCCGGGCTCCATACCAAACCCCATACCCTGACCATTTTCTCTGGCATACATCGCCAGAACAGAGGCAATAGGGGCAATTACTTGCATTGGCACTCCCCCGAATCGCGCACTAAATGTCAACTCAGCATTACCCATCTGCAGATACTGCACTGCTGACGGTGAAATATTGAGAATAATCTGCCCATCTTGAACGTGCTGAACTGGTACCTGAACCCCTGGACACTCAGCATCAACAACGACGTATGGAGTCCAACCGTTCTCAAGTATCCAGTCATACAAGGCACGAGCCAGGAATGCGCGGCTAGGTATCATAAGTAACTCTTTTCACAAACAGATAAAAGGGCATTCAGCCCAGAGCAGCATATCGCCAGCATAGTCTCAAGCACGAATCTCTTTTTCAGCCTCAGACAAGCTGGCGCGGAAAGATTCACGTTCAAACAACCGTCCCATGTATTTCAGAAGATGCTTGGCGGGCTTTTCAGGCAGCTCGATACCCAGAGCAGGAAGTCTCCATAGAATTGGCGCAGTGCAGCAATCCACCAGAGTGAACTCATCGCTCATAAAGTAAGGACGCTCAGAGAAAATCGGTGCAATAGATACCAGACTATCAGTGAGAATCTGGCGTGACTGTTCAGCTTCATCACTATTTTTATTTGCCAGGATCAGATCAACATGCTTGCACCAGTCGCGCTGGATACGATGCATCAACTGACGGCTTTCAGCACGCGCTACCGGGTAAACAGGCAGCAGCGGAGGATGCGGAAAACGCTCATCAAGGTACTCCATCATGATATTAGGCTCAAACAGCACCAACTCACGATCAAGCAATGTCGGTAATGAGCTATAAGGGTTAAGAGTGGTCACATCCTCGGGCAAATGCTCAGGATCGGTATCCAGCACATCAACAGTCACCCCCTTTTCGGCCAGTACGATACGTACGCGATGGCTGTAATGATCTTCACCGTTGGAGAAGAACGTCATTGAAGAACGCTTCGCCACAACACCCATGTTGGTAACCTCTTCTGAATAAAGATTTTTTGCACAAACGCCAACGCGGCCCTTAAAGGCCGCGCGTAAGCTCGCTTAACAACGTACTAATGCACGTCTCGCCAGTACTCACGTTTCAGCGCGTAGGCGAACACAAATAGAATGGCCAAGAATATTAGCACATAGGTGCCAATTCGCATGCTGTCCAATTTTGATGGTTCACCCATATAGGCGAGGAAGTTTACCAGATCATAGACCGCTTGATCATATTCCTTTTCTGTCAACTTACCCGTTCCCTGCTTGATGCCAATAACATCACATTGCGTTTCAAGAAAAGCCTTACCCGTGAGGGGATCTACCTTGGTACGCCCATCCTCATCAACAACAGGTACAGGCTTACAGGTTTTTTCGGGCACCCCCTGCAACTCAATTAACGCATGAGGCATTCCAACATTGGGAAATACGGTGTTGTTAACCCCAAAAGGACGAGAGCTATCTGCATAGAAACTGCGCAGATAGGTATAAATCCAATCTGTTCCACGCAATCTCGCCTCTAATGTCAAATCTGGTGGAGGACTACCAAACCAAGCCTTTGCATCAACAGTACGCATAGCCACGGTCATCTGCTCACCAATCTTGTGCCCGGGCAAAACCAGGTATTTTTCAGCCATCTCTGCGGGCACACCGAGATCATCAGCCGTGCGCTCATAACGCTGATAGTTTGCCGAGTGACACCCCAGGCAATAATTTTTAAACAGTGCCCATCCACGCTGCATAGAGGCCGTGTCATGCAGATCGGTCTCATGTTTATCCAAATGCACGCTATGTCCTTCAGCTGCCCATCCCACAACTGGCATTAACGCTGCAAAAACTATGGCCAGTATTTTATTCATCATCCAGTCACTCGCTCAGGCACAGGCTTGGTTGACTCCATGCGGGTATAGAAAGGCATCAGCAGGAAGTAAGCGAAGTACAAAACAGTTGCCAGCTGCGCCGCAACCGTTCGAGGACCTGTAGAAGGCGTCGCTCCCAGACACCCCAGCAAGACAAAAGATAACGCAAAAATAACGAGCGCTACTTTGCTCATCCAGCCTTTGTAGCGGATGGACTTGACTGGTGAGCGATCAAGCCAGGGCAACACAAACAGGATGGCAATGGCCGCCCCCATAACAACCACCCCCCAGAACTTGGCATCCACACCAAACAGCGGATAGGTGACAGCTCGCAACATGGCATAGAAGGGAGTGAAGTACCAAACCGGCGCAATATGCACTGGCGTTTTCAATCCATTGGCAGGCTCGAAGTTCGGCTTCTCCAGGAAGTACCCCCCCATCTCTGGGAAGAAAAACACCACTGTGCAGAAGACAAACAGGAATACCACAACACCCACAATATCTTTGACGGTGTAATAAGGGTGAAAAGGAATACCATCCAGCGGGATACCACGCTCATCCTTGAGAGCCTTGATTTCGATCCCGTCCGGGTTATTCGATCCCACCTCATGAAGAGCAAGAATGTGCAGGACGACCAGCGCCAGCAAGACAATAGGCAGAGCTATTACATGCAATGCGAAAAAGCGATTTAGTGTGATACCTGATATCAGATAGTCACCACGAATCCACTGAGCAAGGTCCTCCCCTACTACTGGAATCGCACCGAAAAGAGAGACAATAACCTGCGCACCCCAGTAGGACATTTGCCCCCAGGGTAACAGATATCCCATGAAGGCTTCCGCCATTAGCGCCAGATAGATAGCCATACCGAATATCCACACCAGCTCCCGTGGCTTGCGGTACGAGCCATACATCATGCCGCGGAACATATGCAGATAGACCACAATAAAGAATGCTGAAGCGCCGGTAGAGTGCAGGTAGCGGATTATCCACCCCATATCGACATCGCGCATGATGTATTCAACAGAGGCAAAAGCACCTTCTGCACTGGGATTGTAGCTCATGGTCAACCATATTCCGGTGAGAATCTGGTTGACCAGCACCAACAACGCCAGTGAGCCGAAGAAGTACCAGAAGTTGAAGTTTTTTGGCGCATAGTATTTTGATAAATGGTCCTCCCACATTTGAGTTGCAGGAAAACGCGCATCTATCCAACCCAATAAGCCACCAGTAGCCTTGCTGCGGTTTGGATTACCCATCAGGTTTTCTCCTTATCCACACCAATCACAATGGTGTTGTCATCTGTGTAGTTATGAGGGGGCACCAACAAATTCAATGGCGCAGGCATACCCTTGTAAACCCGTCCAGACAAATCATAGCGAGAGCCATGACATGGGCAAAAATACCCACCTAACCACTCTGGCCCCAGATCTGCTGGAGCAACTTCAGGTCGGTAAGTTGGCGAACACCCGAGATGAGTACAAATACCCACCATCACCATAATCTCGGGCTTGATTGAACGGTATGCCTGGTGGGGAATATAGTCTGGCTGTTGCGGCTTTTCTGACATTGGATCCGCCAGCTGACCATCCAGCTTCGACAAGCTGTCCAGCATCTCCTTACTGCGCCGGACAATCCATACAGGCTTGCCACGCCACTCTGCGATCATTTGCTGACCAATTTCCAGCTTGGAAATGTCCGCCTTCACTGGCGCCCCTGCTGCTTTTGCCTTGGCACTTGGGCTCCATGATGCAACAAAAGGCACCGCTGCTCCAACAGCACCCACAGCCCCGACTACCGAGGTCGTCGCCACCAGGAAACGCCGACGCCCTTTATTCACGCCGTCATTGCTCATTACAGGTGTTCTCCCATATTTGCACGAGCAAACCTGCCTCCCATCCAAGCAGATATCCAATACGCCAGTGCACGGCTCTAATTCACGGAATTGCCGCCGACGGTAATGAAGTTCACGTATCGGCTATAGGCCATCAACCTTATAGCCAGTACTGCTAATATTTTCCAACTTACAAAATCAACACATCGAGAAAAGAGAAATGCCGCTTACGACTGTGCACAATCCCTTTTTCCAGCCATTTTTGTGGAAAGTAACCACAGCAAGCCCCCTAAGTATGGCAAAAGGTTTCTGTACTCGCCCTGCTCAGGATCAAAAAAATGCAGTGCATTCGATATCAAAGCCAAACCACTTCGAAATACTCAGTAGTTCGCGAACCCCTTTCCCCCCCCAAAAAAAGAAAAACCCCAGGCAGCTTTCGCCACCTGGGGTTTTTCTGTACCAAAAGCGAATTAACGCTTGGAGTACTGAGGACGCTTACGCGCTTTACGCAGACCCACTTTCTTACGCTCAACTTCGCGAGCGTCACGGGTAACGTAACCTGCTTTACGCAGAGGTGAACGCAGATCTTCGCTATACTGGATCAGAGCGCGGGTGATACCGTGACGGATCGCACCAGCCTGACCAGAGTTACCACCACCAGCAACGGTGATGATGACGTCGAATTTCTCAGTAGCTTCAGCCAATTCCAGAGGCTGACGAACTACCATGCGAGCGGTTTCGCGGCCGAAATACTCTTCCAGGCTGCGTTTGTTGATGACGATCTTGCCAGAGCCTGCCTTCAGGTAAACACGGGCAGTAGAGGTCTTGCGGCGACCGGTACCGTAGTATTGAGTCACTGACATGTCTACTTCCCCTTAGATATTCAGTTCTTTAGGCTGCTGGGCAGTGTGCGGGTGCTCAGCACCAGCATACACTTTCAGCTTGGAGTGCATAGCGCGACCCAAAGGACCTTTGGGCAGCATGCCACGCACAGCCAGCTCGATAACACGCTCAGGCGCATGATCGATCAGCTGGTTGAAGCTCATGGACTTCAGACCACCTGGATAACCAGTGTGGCGGTGGTACATTTTGTCAGTACCTTTGGCGCCAGTAACGGCAACCTTCTCAGCGTTAACAACAACGATGTAGTCACCGGTATCAACGTGAGGAGTGTATTCAGTCTTGTGCTTACCGCGCAGACGGCGAGCAATCTCAGTGGCCAGACGACCCAGGGTTTTACCTTCGGCGTTAACCACATACCAGTCATGCTTTACAGCATGAGGCTTGGCGCTCAGGGTTTTCATTAATCTCGTCCTAACAACGATGCACTTGGGAGTGCTACCTATTTTTATTCGTTAGCCGATCACACTGGCTAACACAATGCTGCTTAAAATGCAGGCCGCGCATTATAACGGCTCATTCTGCAAATGTTAAGAGCGATGTTCTCTTGCAAGATACTCTTTTGACTGCATTTCCAACAGTCGACTGGTAGTACGCTCAAACTCAAAGTTCAGCCGCCCGCCAGCGTATAAATCAATGAGAGGGACCGATGCAGAAATAATCAGCTTGACACCACTGTCATAAAACTCATCAACCAGATTAATGAACCGACGCGCCTGATCATCTTTATTGCCACCCAGCTGCGGCACATCTGACAACAACACCGCATGATACATCTTGGCCAGCTCTATATAGTCGTTCTGGCTACGAGGCCCATCACACAGTTCAGCAAAATCAAACCATGCCACATCCTGACAAAGGAAGCGTGCCTTTATAACCCGGTTGTTCACCAGCAAATCAGTGCTCTCTTCCATTGATCCCAGATCAGGTACCAGAGACTCAAAACTCTTGCGCAGACTCAGTTCCGCTTCATCCCCCAGCGGACTGTAATAGAGCACTGCCTGTTCCAGCGCCCTCAGACGATAGTCCACACCGTTGTCCACATTCACCACATGAGTGTACTTGTTGAGCAGCGCAATGGCTGGCAGGAAACGTGCCCGCTGCAAACCATCCTTGTACAGTCCATCAGGAACAATGTTGGATGTCGCGACCAGCGACACGCCATTGGCAAACAGCTGTTCCAGCAGCCCACCCAGAATCATCGCATCAGTAATGTCCGAAACGAAAAACTCATCAAAGCACAGCACTCTCGCCTGTTCGCTGTATTTCTTGCCAATCGCAACCAATGGGTTCACGGTACCAGCTAACGCTTTCAGATCCTCATGTACCTGCTGCATAAAGCGGTGGAAGTGAGTGCGCTTCTTCTCTTTAAAAGGTAAGCACTCAAAGAAAGTATCCATGAGATAGGTTTTACCACGTCCTACGCCACCCCAGAAGTACAGGCCAGTCACCGGCTCTGTCGTTTTATTTCCCAACCGATTTGACAACCGTTGGAACAAGCCAGGCTTGGGCTGATGTTGCTGAGCAATCAGATCGTCGAACAAACGCTGCAAATGTCTGACGGCCATTTCCTGGGCAGGATCATGGATAAAATCAGGACGTTTGAGGTCTTGCTGGTAGCGCTCCAGAGGGGTCATGGCGGTAGTCGTTCATGTAGGTAAAATCAAGAAGGCGATACTTTAGCCATCCCCCCCATGTTAAGCAATGGCAGGTCAGGGAATACAGCTTGCGCTTGGTGCAACAGCAAGCTTCCCCTATGATAGCGAGAGTAATACAAGGATCTAGTCAGGAGTAATCAGTGGAACAGTTCGCACAAATCATTCTGATCGCCGCCATTGCCTTCATCGTCGGCCTGATTGTCGGACGCCTGATGCCAAGGCAACCACCGCAAAAAAGAGAGATTGAAAGCTTTACCGGCAATACTGCGACGCAACAGGAACTGATCACTTATCGTGCTGACGTACAGAATCATCTCGACTCTACCGTCACACTCTTCAATCAGCTACTGACGAATGTCGAAGCCATGCACTCGCAGTTAAACAGCGTCAACAGCAAGCTAGGCGATGGCTCTACAGCACTGCGCCCACTGGCAACCGTCACTCAGACAGTGACAGACAATACTACCAGTGAAGCCGAGCCCTCCCCGATTCAACAACCGCGGGACTACGTCCCCAAGTCCTCACCTAATGATGTCGGCACGCTGGCCGAGGGTTTCGGATTAAGGGCGAAAGAGGCTGCACAAGAGTCCACCTCTCCTCGTATCGACTAACTCTCACCCGTCCGTCGAAGAGCCCAGTTGCCATACCAGAAAGTGTGGCAACTGGGTGCTCAAACGGGATTAGGCAGATCAATGAACTGATGCTCGATACCAAGCTGCTCTGCCAAGCAATCTCCCAGAGCCTGAACACCGTATCGTTCTGTAGCGTGATGTCCTGCCGCTATGTAGTAAAGCCCAAGCTCATTAGCCAGATGCACCGTCTGCTCTGATATCTCACCGCTTACAAAAACCTCAGCCCCAACCAACGCTGCTTGCTCCAGCATGCTTTGTGCTGCCCCAGTGCACCAGGCAATTCTTGTTACTACCGGCTTCCCCTGCCCCACCAGTAACGGTGTGCGACCGGTTATATCTGCAAGCTGAGAGAGCACATCATTAATTGGCAACGCTTGTGATAACCGCCCCTGCAAACCAATAGAACGAGGATTGCCAGGCTCAAGCCCATCCTCCACTATCCAGCCAAGGCGCTTTGCCAACTGCACATTGTTCCCCAACTCTGCATGGGCATCCAAAGGCAGATGGTAGGCAAGCAAGCTTACATCCGCCTGCAGCAACGCCTGCAATCGACGTTTTTTCACCCCTACCACTTCAGCAGTCTCGCCACGCCAGAAATAGCCATGATGCACTAACAATGCATCAGCACCAGCCACTATCGCTTGCTCAACAAATGCAAGGCTGGCAGTGACCCCACTGACCAATTTACGCACCTGAGAACGCCCTTCGACCTGCAATCCGTTGGGACAATAATCCTTAAAGGCTCCACTGTTCATCTGCTGCTCAGCTGTCATCACTAATTGGGCCAGAGAGATCGGCTGATTTACCATGTTTGTCATGTTTGAGGGTCCTTGAATCACTTAGTTTCAGGCTCTATTTTAGCGGCTCTTGCACGAAGGAGGTTTCTGCATGAAGAAAAACTGGATGCATGTTTGCCGGTCATTCATCTGGCCATCAATCACCGGTGTTGCGATTGGCGTTGCACTGCTGGGTTGGAATCAACATGCGCCCTTTGTTGAAGAGGCTCATGCCGCACCTGGTAGCCTTCTTGTTCCGCCCACTGGCCCAGCCAGCTATGCAGACGCTGTCGAGCATGCAGCTCCAGCAGTAGTCAACATCTACACAAGAACCTATCAGCGTGCTCCTGCCAACCCGATGCTGAATGACCCGGTATTTCGTCGCTTCTTCAACATGCCGGACTCACCGAATCGGGACCGCATTCAGTCCAGCCTGGGGTCAGGCGTTATTATTGATAGTAAGGGTTACGTGGTAACCAACCACCACGTTATTCGTGGTGCAGACGAGATTAAAGTGGCTTTACGTGATGGCCGGGAGGCTGACGCCAAGGTTATTGGCAGCGATCAGGATGCGGACCTCGCTCTGCTTAAAATTGATCTGCCAAACTTACCGGTGATTGAAACAACAGACGACAGCAAGGCACGTATTGGCGATGTAGTGCTCGCCATTGGCAATCCTTTCGGCGTCGGGCAAACAGTGACAATGGGCATTATCAGTGCGATTGGTCGAAGCCAGCTTGGACTCAGCGCCTTTGAGCGCTTTATTCAAACCGATGCGGCCATCAACCCGGGCAACTCCGGAGGAGCACTGGTAGACGTCCGAGGCCGCCTGATTGGTATCAATACTGCTATATTCTCCAAGTCTGGCGGCTATCAGGGCATAGGCTTCGCCATCCCCGCCAATATGGTCAATATGGTAGTCAAAGACCTCATCAAATACGGTGAAGTCATCCGCGGCTGGCTGGGAGTAGAAACTCAGGAGCTAAAAACGGAAGGTGTCAACAACATTCCAGCGGATGCATTACTGATCACCGGACTATATCGCAATGGCCCAGCCCATGTCGCAGGCTTGCGCCCAGGAGACATCATCACTCGCATCAACGGCAAGCCGGTAATGGGCAATAATTACTCGATGTTTGAAGTCTCTCAAATGAAGCCAGGTAGCAGCATACAGCTGGATATTCTGCGTGATCAGCGCACCCTTTCCGTGAATGTGAGCGTGGGTAAACGCCCGAATACTCTGACGGAGGATCAATAGCTCAGAGGAGACCCCCAAAGACAGAAAAGGCGGGAATGTCCCGCCTTCATCAATGCTACTCAGCCCGACCAGCACCAAACCTTAGTCAGGCTTGATGCGATATTCGGCAGAACGCGCATGAGCCGTAAGATATTCACCGCGGGCTAAAACGGATGCCACCTTACCTACCTCACTCGCGCCGTCTTCTGTGAACATGATCAATGAAGAACGCTTCTGAAAATCATATACGCCCAGCGGAGAGGAGAACCGTGCGGTCCCGGAAGTGGGCAGTACATGATTAGGTCCGGCACAGTAGTCGCCAAGTGCCTCAGCAGTGTAACGACCCATAAAAATAGCACCGGCATGGCGAATTTTTTCCAGCCAGACCTGGGGGTCTGCTACCGACAGCTCAAGGTGCTCAGGTGCAATGTGATTAGCAATATCACACGCCTGATCCAGATCAGCCACTGCGACAAAAGCGGCCCGATCACGTAATGAGACACTAATGATGTCTTTACGTTCCATGGTAGGCAGTAGCTTATCAATACTGTTCTGCACCTTCTGCAGAAACGCCAGATCGGGAGAGATCAGGATCGGCTGTGCCTGCTCATCATGCTCAGCCTGCGAGAACAGATCCATGGCAATCCAATCAGGATTAGTCTGACCATCGCAAATCACCAGAATTTCAGAAGGACCGGCGATCATGTCGATACCCACAGTACCGAACACAGCCCGCTTGGCGGTAGCCACATAGATATTTCCGGGGCCGACAATTTTATCGACCTTAGGTATTGTCTGGGTGCCGTAAGCCAGCGCTGCCACTGCCTGTGAGCCACCGATAGTGAACACACGATCAACACCAGCAAGACCCGCTGCAGCCAACACCAGTTCGTTCACTTCACCACCTGGCGTAGGGACCACCATGATGATTTCGCCCACCCCTGCCACTTTGGCAGGTAAGGCATTCATCAACACAGATGACGGGTAAGCAGCCTTACCGCCGGGCACATAAATGCCCACACGGTCCATCGGCGTCACCTTCTGCCCGAGCACGGTGCCATCTTCCTCCTCATACTGCCAGGAGGACTGCAGTTGACGCTGATGGTAGCGCTGAACACGATCTGCAGCCACCTGCAGCGCATCGCGTTGCTTGGCAGGCAAATTGTCCAGAGCCTGCAGTAATCTGGCTCGCGGAACCTCCAGATCTGACATTCGGTCTTTCGACAAACGATCAAACTGCGCAGTGTAAGCAAGCACAGCAGCGTCACCGCGCTCTTTGACATTTGCCAGTATCTCATCAACACGCTGCTGCACCAGCGGATCGGATACAGACTCCCATGCCAGCAGCGCATCCAGTTGCATGGCAAAGTCAGCATCTGCAGCGTTGAGCATACGAACCGCAGTGCTCACCTTCTGAACTTCGACGTCAATACTCATTGCCCCCCCTCCTGACCGGGACGATTGGCTACCACCGCTGCCTGTAGCCGCTCCAGAATAGGTTCAATCAGGCGATACTTCATTTTCATCGAGGCTTTGCCGACTACCATCCTGCTGCTGATATCTGCAATCAGCTCCTCGGGCTGTAAGCCGTTGGCCCGCAGCGTATTACCGGTATCAACGATATCAACGATTTTATCCGCCAATCCCATCAAGGGAGCCAGCTCCATGGCACCATACAGCTTGATGACATCCGCCTGGATACCTTGCTCCGCATAGTAGGCCTTTGCGACATTCACGAACTTGGTAGCCACCTTAAGACGGCGGCCAACGACCGGCGCAGCCCCTTTGACTCCTGCCGTCATCAGGCGGCATTTGGCAATCTCCAGATCCACGGGCTCATACATTTCCTGAGCACCGTGCTCCATCAACACATCCTTGCCAGCAATGCCCATGTCTGCCGCGCCGTATTCAACGTAGGTGGGTACATCGGTGGCACGAATAACGATCAACTTCAAATGCTCATGGTTGGTGTCGAATATCAGCTTGCGGCTGCTTCGAATATCTTCCAGAGGATGGATATCCGCGGCTGCCAGCAGGGGAAGGGTATCGTCCAGAATACGTCCTTTCGACAAAGCCAGAGTCAAGGTTTGTTTCATCGTTACATCCACGTCAGTACCGTTGCATGCCAAAAGATTGATCAGTTGGCCAAGCGGCGAATTTTAGCGCCCAAACGCTGCAATTTTTCTTCAATGCATTCATAACCACGATCAATGTGGTAAATGCGATCAATTACGGTGTCACCTGATGCTACCAGACCGGCAATCACCAGACTGGCAGAAGCGCGAAGATCAGTAGCCATAACCGGTGCAGCTTTCAGCTGCGGAACACCTTCGATCACGGCGGTGTTGCCGTCGATATGCATCTTGGCACCCATTCGCATCAACTCGTTCATATGCATGAAGCGATTTTCGAAAATAGTTTCTCGAATGATGCCGGTACCTTCAGCAATGGTATTCAGCGTGGCAAATTGTGCCTGCATATCTGTAGGGAAAGCAGGATAAGGAGCGGTGGTCAGGCTGACAGCTTTAGGACGCTTACCCTGCATGTCCAGACTGATCCAATCATCGCCAAACTCAACTTTGGCACCAGCTTCCGTCAGTTTGTGCAGCACCGCTTCCAAAATGTCGGCGCGAGTATCCTTCAGCAGCACCTTCCCACCCGTTGCCGCTGCCGCAACCAGATAGGTCCCCGTTTCGATACGATCAGGCAGGACCCGGTAGGTACATCCATGCAGCTTTTCAACACCGTAAACACGGATAGTATCCGTGCCATGACCGCGGATATCTGCGCCCATAGCAATGAGGCACTCAGCCAGATCGACCACTTCAGGCTCGCGCGCAGCGTTCTCCAGAACGGTCTCGCCCTCTGCCAGTACTGCTGCCATCAACAGGTTTTCAGTACCAGTGACGGTCACCGTGTCAAAGAATATATGAGCACCACGCAGACGCCCTTCGACACTGGCGCGAATATAGCCATCCTCCAGCACGATTTTGGCGCCCATGGCCTCGAGGCCACGCAAGTGCAAATCCACCGGACGGCTACCAATGGCACAACCACCAGGCAGGGATACTTCTGCACGACCAAATCGTGCCACCAGTGGCCCCAATACCAGAATGGATGCACGCATGGTTTTTACCAGCTCATAGGGAGCGGTGACATTATCAATCTGGGTCGCATCCACCTCGACGGTCATCTTCTCGTCCATGGTCACTTCGACTCCCATGCGGCGAATCAGACCGACCATAGTAGTAACATCATGCAAGTGAGGAAGATTGGATATTTTAACGACGCCATCGGCCAGCAAGGTGGCAGCGAGAATGGGAAGTGCGGCGTTCTTGGCGCCAGAAATGCGAATATCTCCCTGCAGCGGCGCGCCGCCAGAGATCAACAATTTATCCATAGAGCACTCCTGATCAGGCGCTGATATTCTGCCACTGGGCGGGGGTATAGGCTTTGATGGTCAGAGCATGAATACTGCCATCTGCAATTTTGTCCGCTAAACAGGAATACACCAGTTGTTGCTTCTTGACAGGAGTCATGCCATTGAATACTTCACTGACCACAACCACCTGAAAGCTGCAACCTTCACCCTCGGGGAAGACTTCAGCATTTTCGATACCCGCTTGAATACGAGCTTTTACTTCTTCTACCTGCATGACAACCTCAAATTAAACGATCTGCCCCGGTACGCCAAAGACAAGACAACCGCCACAGGTCAGTACCTGTGGCGGCTTTATTCCATACTACTCGTGGATACGCCAAGAACAGCGCTACTGCACCATTGGTATGACGTCATCCAAATCAGTCAACTCCAGAATGGACAGTAAGGCAGGACTGACTCCGCGTAATACAGCACTACCATTCATCGCCCTGGCCTTTCGCAGGGCACCAAGCAACACGGGAACGATAACCATGGAGCGAGAATGGCAACGGGAGACATCAACAATAATCTTGCCCCCCGCTTTTCTTACTAGCTCAACGACTCTGCTACGTAATGTCTCTGCATCAGCCACAGCGAGCTCGCCATTCAAGAAGATGACATTTTCGTCCAGTGAGGCCTCCATGAGTTACTCCTTGACCGCCACAGTCCAGGTATTAATAACCTTATCCATGTCCTGTTCACGGTTCATGGCTTCGGCAAACTGGTTACGGAAGTTAAGCCCCACGTTGATGCCATCAAGCGTCACGTTATATACCAGCCACTGACTTCCTTTTTTGTGCATGCTGTACTCAATGCGATAAGTCTTGCCATCAGTAGTAGCAAAATCAAAACGCACGCTGGCTTTGCCGTCACGATCAGCCCCCTGACTGGGCAATACCTGGTATTTATCCAGCGTAATAACCTGCAGTGCCTTAGTGAAAGTACGAATTACCGTGGTCTTGAACTGATCAGCAAATGCAGCTTTCTGTGCATCGCTTGCCTGACGGTAGTAATGCGCCATGACACCCTTTGACAGGCTATCGAAGTCGACAACCGGCGACACTGTCGCATCCACTTCACCATACAGAGTCTCAAAATTCTCCTGCTGACGCATTGCCGGATCTTTCATCATCAGCAGCATGGCATCCGTGGTTTTGACTACGACTTCTTTAGCATCATCCCAATCCGACGCCTGTGCTGTGCCAGCTACCGCCATAGCCGCCAGCACAACAAACGCCATTGCGGCCTTCCATACCTGTTTAACCATGTTACTCATTTACCCTCACATGCAATTACCCGCCAACTCACAGTAACCAGAGATTGAATCTACCACTCCTCAAAAGCCATCTCACTGTCAGTTAGCGAGATCAGGTCAAGGAGCCTCTGCGTCAGAGCTGGCTATTTTTTGGTCTGACTGGAAAGAAACTTGCCAATCAGGTCTTCTAGCACCAGTGCTGACTGGGTGTACTCAATGATATCCCCATCCTTCAGCATGGTGTCATCGGCACCTACCTGTATGCCGATATATTTCTCTCCCAACAAGCCCGAGGTGAGGATCATTGCAGAACTGTCTGTGCTCAGATAGTTCACACTCTGATTGATCTGCATTTCCACCTTGGCGCGAAAATCCTTGGGATCCAACTGAATACTGGTCACCCGACCAATAGGGACCCCGGCAATAGTGACCTTCGAGCGCGAGGTAAGGCCGCCGATGTTATCAAAGCGGGCATAGACTTTGTAGGTCGGCTCAGACGCCGCAAACGTCAAGCCACTGACTTTGACAGCCAACACCAGCAACGCAGCTATCCCTGCCAACATCAGTACACCAACACTTAACTCCAGCGTTCGCACTTTCATCCTAAAAATCTCCAAACATCAGTGCAGTTAGCACAAAGTCCAGCCCCAGCACTGCCAGGGAAGAATACACAACAGTACGGGTGGTCGCCTTACTGATACCTTCAGATGTCGGCACCAAATCATAGCCCTGAAACACAGCGATCCAGGTCACCACCGCACCGAACACTACCGCCTTGATCATGCCGTTGATCACATCATCAGCGAAATCAACCGAGTTCTGCATATTGGCCCAGAATGAACCTGAGTCGACTCCCAACCAGTCCACACTGACCAGTGACCCACCCCAGATACCCACCACGTTAAAAATCGCCACAAGCACAGGTAGCGATATAAACCCAGCCCAGAAACGGGGAGCTATAATTCGCCGCAACGGATCGACACCGATCATTTCCATGCTGGCCAATTGCTCAGTGGCCTTCATCAGTCCGATTTCTGCCGTCAACGCAGAACCAGCCCGACCGGCAAACAACAGTGCAGCGACAACCGGAGCCAGCTCACGCGTCAAGGTGAGCGCCACCATTTGACCCACAGCCTGCTCTGAACCGTAATCCACCAGAATGGTATAGCCCTGCAACCCCAGGACCATGCCGATAAACAGGGCAGATACGACAATAATGATCACCGACAGAACGCCGACAAAATACAGCTGCCGTACTAACAGCGGAAACTGTACCCGCCAGTCAGGTACGGCCACCAACGCTTGATACATTGTCAGCCCGGATCGACCTAATACCGTGAAGATATTGAGCGTGGACCGTCCAACACCAGCCACCCAATCAAGCATCTAACACACTCCTCAGCTAAATTGCTCGGCAACCGACATGGCGGGGTAATGAAAAGGCACGGGACCATCAGGCAGCCCCTGAATGAACTGTTTTACCTGCATCTGGTCAGTTGCCTGCAACTCCTCGGGCGTTCCCCGGGCCAGAACCTGACCATCAGCAACAACGTAGACATAGTCCGCAATACTGAAGGTCTCCTGAATATCATGGGAAACGATGATTGCAGTATGACCCAGTGCCTTGTTCAGCTTGCTGATCAGCTGCACCACTACCCCCATAGCAATGGGGTCTTGTCCAGCAAACGGCTCGTCATACATGACGATATCCGGGTCCAGCGCAATGGCACGCGCCAGTGCCACACGCCTTGCCATACCTCCAGACAGCTCCGCCGGCATCAGCTCTGCGGCGCCACGCAATCCGACTGCCTGTAACTTCAGCAGTACCAGATCACTGATCATGTCTTCAGGTAACTGAGTGTGCACGCGTAGTGGGAAAGCAACATTTTCAAAAACGCTCAAGTCTGAAAACAATGCTCCAGACTGGAACAACATGCCCATCCGCGAACGTACGGCAAACAACTCTTTACGGCTCATTCTGGCAATATTCTTGCCCGCAACCTCGATGACGCCAGCATCAGGTCTGAGTTGCCCACCGATCAGCCGCAGCAAGGTCGTTTTTCCTGTACCGCTTGGGCCCATGATGGCGGTGATTTTTCCCTGGGGGATATCAATATTCACCTCATCATAAATCGCCCGCTCCCCCCGATAAAAACTCATGTCGCGAACGCGAACAATAACGTTATCAGACACCATAATCCCTCACTGGGCGGTCGGCGGTTTAAAAAAGCGCAAATCATAACATGATGCCTGCGCGACCAACATCCCGCATAAATGTTGCGTTTCAACTCAGCTAGCCGACAACTGGCATACACTAATCCATGAACCCTGCTGATTCAGCCCGATGCTGTTATGGCCATCTGCATCGTCAACATCAACCCTCACATACAAACTGTTGCATTCGTCAGTAACACTGACGAAGCCCCGACAAACCGGCACACGTTTGCATATTCCCTAGCAACTCCGCATGCGTAGCAGCAGCGCAAAGCGTTTAGCATAAAAAAAATAATGCTATTATCGGCACCTATTTTGCTAATAACCGAGCTGGAGCGCATGAGTCACCCTCACGATTTCCTGGCAAGTGCACAACGCACCATTCGTATAGAAGCCGATGCAGTTGCCGCGCTGCAACAACAACTTGGCGAACACTTCAATGCAGCCTGCCAACTAATGCTGAACTGCACGGGACGTGTTGTGGTTATCGGCATGGGCAAGTCAGGGCACATTGGCAATAAGATTGCCGCCACCCTGGCCAGCACCGGCACCCCCAGCTTTTTCGTACACCCAGCAGAAGCCAGCCACGGCGATATGGGGATGATTACCGCTGCTGACGTGGTACTAGCACTCTCAAATTCGGGAGAAACCCCAGAGGTTCTCAATCTCATTCCCTTACTGAAGAGACTACGAATCCCCTTGATCAGCATGACGGGCAATGCCAGCTCCAGCCTGGCAACCGCTGCTGATATACACATTACCCTGAGTATTGATGAAGAGGCCTGCCCATTAGGCTTGGCACCGACCACCAGCACGACCGTTGCGCTGGTCATGGGCGATGCGCTGGCCGTTGCCCTGCTCGAAGCGAGGGGGTTCACCGCAGAAGACTTCGCCTTCTCCCACCCTGGTGGCAGTCTGGGACGGCGTTTGTTACTACGCGCCCGGGATCTCATGCATGGAGGCGAGCAGTTACCTCAGGTGAGCCCCGACACTCTGCTGCGCGACTCGCTGCTGGAAATTACACGCAAGGGCCTTGGCC
The DNA here is from genome assembly GCF_003194385.1 of Pokkaliibacter plantistimulans. Lineage (GTDB taxonomy): Bacteria > Pseudomonadota > Gammaproteobacteria > Pseudomonadales > Balneatricaceae > Pokkaliibacter > Pokkaliibacter plantistimulans. The sequence continues at coordinate 30,773 of NZ_LAPT01000034.1, read as the reverse complement.
TCACCACGGTAACAGACGAAAGCGGCCAACTTTGTGGCATCTTCACCGACGGCGACTTGCGTCGAGCCCTGGACCAACGCCTGGACCTGCACTCGCTGCCCATCAGCGATGTCATGACACGCGGCTGCAAGACCATCAATCCCGAACTGCTTGCCGCTGAGGCGCTCAACCTGATGGAACAATGGAGCATTACCGCCCTAGTAGTCGTAGAGCAAAACAAACCGGTTGGCATTCTGCATATGCACGATCTGATCAAAGCGGGAGTAGTGTGACATGACTCAGGAAAGCACTCTGGACTCACTGCTACTACAACGCGCGCAGCGAATCACCATGCTGATCATGGATGTCGACGGTGTTCTGACCGACGGTCGCCTGTATTTTGCTGAGGAAGGATACGAATTAAAAGCGTTCAACTCTCTCGATGGTCACGGCATCAAGATGCTGCACAAGGCGGGCATCAAAACAGCAATCATTACTGGCAGGCGCTCTGCTCTGGTAGCAAAGCGAGCAAAGGATCTCGGCATTCACTTTCTATTTCAGGGCAGAGAGGACAAGCTGGACGCACTGGAAGAACTGCGTCAGGAACATCAGATCGACATGGAAAACATTGCCTACATTGGTGATGACTGGCCAGACCTGCCGGTACTACGCCGTGTCGGACTGGCAGTGACAGTACCCAATGCCGCTCCTGCGCTGCAGCCTCACACCCACTACTGTTGCCAACGCAACGGCGGCGAAGGGGCTGTCAGAGAGCTATGCGAACTGATACTGACAGCACAGCAGAAGCTATCGGACTGCTTGCAACCCTATCTGGACTGAGCAAGAAGCAGAAAATGGGAGCGGACACATGTCCCTGAAGAACCGAGTTATCCTGATTCTAGCCTTCGTGCTTATTGGGATTGCACTGCTGCGCTATGATCTGCGTGAGCCAGATCAACCAGTACTCAGTCTGGAGGTGCTTGATGGCGAGAAAGCAGACTCCTACGCCACTGACATCACCACTGATCGCTTTGATCAAAACGGACAGCTGGCATCAAGCGTATTCTCACCACGCGTCGACCATTTTCAGTCGAAGGGGGTGAGCTTGTTACAGATGCCTGATATCCGCACCTGGTCCAAAGACGGAGAGTGGCATACCACGGCCAAAAATGGTCGCTACTATGATGCCGACGAACATATTGAACTGGAAAACAATGTTGTAATTGATCGCCAGCCACCACAGAACCCAATAACCATGGCAACAGAATGGCTGCGTATTGATTCACACCTTGAGCAAGCGTCAACAGATAGACCGGTGGTCATTACAGCCCCGGATGGCATTGCAGAGGCTACAGGCATGACTGCCGACTGGGCCAGCAACCGAGTAACCCTTCTCTCTCAGGTAAGAGCCACCTATGAAAAAGCTCGTTAAACTCGCATTCGGCGCAGCCATACTCCTTCCGACTCTGGCCATGGCACTCCCGGAAGACAGGGAAAAACCTGTACACATCGTCTCTGATCAGGCGGTGTTGGACGATGCAAAAGGTACTGTCACCTACACAGGGAACGTCAAACTGACTCAGGGAACCCTGGAAATCAATGCAGACAAGGTCGTGCTACATGTCGTCAACAACGAGCTGACCAAGGCCTTTGCATACGGCAAACCTGCGCACTACCAGCAATTACCCAGCCCGAATCAGCCCCTGACCCATGCCTACGGCCTGACTCTGGAATATGACCTGACCGCAGAGACTGTGACGGCCATTGAGCAGGCAAAGCTGACTCAGAATCAGGATACTTTTACCGGCGAACGTATCACTTACGACATTACCAAACGCACGGTAAATGCATTCAGTGCTCAGGGCAGCAGTGGCAAGCGTGTTGAGATGATCCTGCAACCAAAGAAAAAAGCGACCCCATGAGCACATTACATGCACAACACCTGGCCAAAGCCTACAAGAAACGTCAGGTGGTCAAGGATGTATCCGTGAAGGTCAGTCGCGGCGAAATTGTTGGGCTGCTTGGCCCAAATGGCGCGGGCAAAACCACCTGCTTTTACATGATTGTTGGCCTCGTTGCTTCAGATAAAGGCCGTATTCTGCTGGATGAGCAGGACCTCACCGCCCTTCCTGTTCACGGCCGCGCACGAGCGGGAATTGGCTATCTACCGCAAGAAGCATCAATTTTCCGCAAGCTCAGCGTGAAAGATAACATCCTGGCGATCCTCGAAACCCGAGCAGAGCTGAGCAAGGCAAGTCGTCTGGAGCTTATGGAATCCTTGCTAAAAGAGTTCCACATTACGCACATTCGCGATAGTCTGGGCATGAGTTTGTCTGGCGGCGAACGACGTCGGGTGGAAATTGCCAGGGCATTAGCCATGGAACCTGACTTCATTTTGCTGGATGAGCCTTTTGCAGGAGTTGACCCAATATCCGTCAGTGACATTCAACAGATCATCCGTCATCTGAAGTCACGGGGCATTGGAGTGCTGATCACCGACCATAACGTCAGGGAAACCCTGTCGATTTGTGATCATGCCTATATTGTTAGTGATGGGACCATTCTCGCAGAGGGAGATGCCGATGCTATTCTTCAACATGAACAAGTACGGCAGGTCTATCTGGGCGAAAACTTCCGCTTTTGAGCAGCCCGGCATGGCGGTAATAACACGCCATTTTCAAGCCTGATCCGATGAGTCAAGAAGTATCTTCGTAGCCAAATATGAAACCCTCATTACAGCTGAAAATCGGTCAGCAGCTGACCATGACCCCGCAGTTGCAACAGGCTATTCGTCTGCTGCAGCTTTCCACTCTCGACCTGCAGCAGGAAATCCAGGATGCACTGGATGGTAACCCGCTGCTTGAAGTCGAAGAAGAGTTCGAACCTGCTGTTGCTGAAGAGCGTTACGAAACCGCTCTGAAAAACGAAACTACTAGCAGCAATAATGAGAGCGAGCAGGAGACTGACAGCCAGTGGTCGGAAGATATTCCGGAAGAACTGGCTGTCGATAGCAACTGGGAAGATACTTACTCCACACTGCCCAGCTCTTCATCCGATAGCGAAGATGGCTACGACTTTGAGTCACGAGCCACTGAGGGAGAAAGCCTGCAGGCCCATCTGGAATGGCAACTCAATCTGACACCGATGAACGAACGTGATCAACTGATTGCCTATACCCTGATCGACAGCATTAACACCGAAGGCTATCTGACCAGCTCTTTGGAAGAGTTGATGGAAAGCCTCAACGAAAACGATGACGAAGACCCTGTAGAAGAAGATGAGCTACTGATGGTATTACACCATCTGCAGCAATTTGACCCTCCTGGGGTTGCTGCCCGCGATCTAGCAGAATGTCTGACGATCCAGTTGCGACAGCTACCTGTGGATACACAATGGCGACAACAGGCTCTGGACATCATTGCGCAACACCTGAATCTGCTTGGCACTCGAGACTATGCGACCTTGATGCGCCGCACCCGTCTGAGCGAAGAAGAGCTGGCCGCTGTTATTCATCTGATACAGACCCTTAATCCTCGCCCTGGCGCCAGCATTACTTCTGGCGATTCGGAATACGTTATCCCCGATGTAGTTGTCAGTAAGAAAGAAGGTCAATGGCTTATTGAACTGAATCAGGATGCCATGCCTCGGTTGCGTATCAACAACAGTTACGCCAGTTTGATCAAGCGCGCGGACTCAAGCAGTGACAACACCTATCTGAAGAATCAGCTGCAAGAAGCACGCTGGTTTATCAAAAGCCTGCAAAGTCGCAACGACACCCTGCTCAAAGTAGCCACCAAGATTGTTGAATTTCAACTCGACTTCTTTGAAGAGGGAGAAGAAGCAATGCGCCCGATGGTCCTGGCAGACATTGCTCAGGCAGTGGAGATGCACGAGTCCACCATTTCTCGTGTCACAACCCAGAAGTTCATGCACACACCACGTGGGGTGTTTGAGCTGAAGTACTTCTTCTCCAGCCACGTCGGTACATCCGACGGTGGGGAAGCCTCCTCGACAGCCATTCGCGCCATAATCAAAAAGCTGATTGCCGAGGAGCCTCCGAAAAAGCCATTGAGTGATGCCAAACTGGCTACCCTTCTGGAAGATCAGGGTATCAATGTGGCTCGTCGTACTGTGGCTAAATATCGCGAAGCGATGGGTATTGCACCATCGAATGAGCGTAAACGTTTGGTTTAAAAGCTAAATTTTTTGACGCAAAAAAGATTTGACGAAGCCTGCAAGCATACGGCTATATTGAGATGCAACCAGCAAACATTCACCGGCAACTCAGGAGAGTGCTATGCAAATAAATATCACAGGCCATCAGCTGGAACTCACCCCTGCTCTCACTGATTACGTTCACAGCAAGCTACAAAAGCTGGAACGTCACTTTGACAACATCACCAACGTTCAAGTCACTCTAAGTGTGGAAAAAACCCGCCAGATCGCCGAAGCCAATGTTCATCTGGCAGGTGGCGAGCTGTTTGCCACCCATGAAAATGGTGATATGTATGCTGCAATTGACGGCCTGGTAGACAAACTGGATCGCCAGTTACTGAAGCATAAAGAAAAGCAAAAAGAACGCAGTCACGGCGTTACGGTACGTTAATCCTCCCCTATGCAACTAAACCAACTTTTAACCCAGGCCTGCACCATTGAAGGTGCAGCCTGGAGTAGCAAGAAGCGCGTACTGGAACAGGCCAGTGAGCTACTGGCCAGCCAGTTCGACCATCTGGATGTTGATGCTATCTACAACGGCCTACTCAGTAGAGAGCGACTAGGCAGTACTGGCCTGGGTGGTGGGATTGCGATCCCTCACTGCCGCTTACAGGACTGCGACAAGGTCACTGGCGCCTTGATACATCTCAAAGACCCAGTCGACTTCGATGCTCGTGATAATCAACCCGTCGATCTGATTTTCGTCCTGCTTGCTCCCGAAGAAGCTCATGACTCTCACCTGCAGGCATTAGCGCGCGTTGCCGGGCTGTTACAGGATGAAAGCAACCTGCAGCGCCTGCGCCGAGCTGGCAGTGCAGAGGCCTTATATCAGACAGCACTGGATATAGCTGCTCAGACATCATGAAACTTTTTATCATCAGTGGTCGGTCAGGATCAGGAAAGAGTACAGCACTCAACGCGCTGGAGGATCTTGGCTACTACTGCATAGATAACCTGCCCGTCGACCTGCTGAAAGCGCTGGTCGAGCAGGCTCAGAAGTCTCCCAGCCCTGAGCGTCAGAATATGGCTGTCAGCATTGACGCTCGCAACCTTCCCGGTGGTCTGGGTGATCTTCCGGTGCTATTGCAAGACATCCGCAACATGGGTGTCCACTGTGAAGTGATTTATCTGGATGCAGATGAAAGCATCCTCCTTCAACGCTTCAGCGCAACACGCCGCCGCCATCCTTTGACCAATGGACGTATCAGCCTCCAGGAAGCCATTCAGGAAGAACGAAGACTGCTTCGCCCTATTTCCAACTGTGCCGATTTAACCATCGACACGACTCATATGACGCTGTACGACTTGCGCGACACGATCAAAGTGCGTGTTGCAGGCCGAGCACAGGAGCTGGCGGTATTATTTCTGTCGTTCGGATTTAAACATGGCCTGCCACTGGATGCGGACCTGGTGTTTGATGTCCGCTGCCTGCCCAATCCACATTGGATTCCATCACTGCGCGGCTTCACTGGACGTGAACAACCTGTCATCGATTACCTGCAAAATGAGGCAGATGTAGGCAAGATGCTTGATGACCTGCGTAACTTGTTAGAAACTTGGCTGCCATATTATGAACGCAACAATCGTGCCTATATGACGGTAGCCATAGGTTGTACAGGTGGCCAGCATCGCTCGGTTTATATGGTCGAGCAACTAGCCGCTTACTTCACTGCAACTCGGCATCACATCCAGACTCGGCACAGAGAGCTCGATTAACTTCAGGATGCGGCATGCGCGAAGAGAAAATTACACTTATCAACAAATTGGGCTTGCATGCCAGAGCAACAGCTAAGCTGATCGGTGTGACCACCCGTTTTACCTGCCGGATCCAGATGGGCAAGATCGGTGGCAAGATGGTTGATGCCAAAAGCATCATGTCTGTTATGTTACTGGCGGCCAGCAACGGCACTGAACTCCAGTTCGTGCTGGATGGTGAAGATGAGGACCAAGCCTGGGACGCCATTGCAGCTATGATCAATGATCGGTTTGAAGAGGGAGAGTAACCTCCCTTTCCCACCAGCTGCTCCCCTCCACTCCTCAATCCCGTTGCCTTTGCGCTGGTATGACCGGGATATTCAGATACTATTTCAGCAGTGATATAGGAATTCAGCCTCTGTGCCCAGCGGTGCAGATCTGCACACCAGGAACGAGCTATGGCCCAGCCCCTGAACCACAGCCAGCTGGAATACCTTAACGCCGCGCTCAACAGCGGTGAGCTGCAACAGGTTCGCCGAATGATGAACGGTGGCCTGAAACCCGCCGATGTTGCCCATCTTATCGAGTCTTCCCCACCTAAAATCCGCACCTTGTTATGGAACATGGTCGATCAGGACAACGAAGGGGAAGTCCTGCAATATCTGAGCTTCGACCTGCAGGAGAGTTTCCTGCGGGAAATGAACGCGGAAGAGCTCATTGCAGCCGTTGAGCATCTGGATATCGACGATCTGGCAGATATGCTGCAGCATCTGCCTAGCACTATCATCAGCGAAGTGTTGCGATCGATGGATCAGCAGGATCGCGAGCGTCTGGAACAGGTACTGTCCTACCCCGAAGACAGTGCTGGCGGGTTGATGAATACCGACACCATTACCGTTCGGGCGGATATCTCCATCGACACAGCGCTGCGATATCTGCGCTGGCACAGTGAAATCCCTGCCATGACAGACAGCCTGTTCGTGGTCAGCCGCAAAGATGTCTTCATCGGCATTCTGCCGCTGACCCGCCTGCTGGTCAGCGACCCCAATATCAGTATTCGCGAGGTGATGATTACCGATACCATCACCATCCCTGCCACTATGCCAGACACCGATGTTGCCAAGCTATTCGAGCGGCACGATCTGGTGTCAGCACCGGTGGTCGGAGATGACAATGTCCTGCTTGGACGGATCACAATCGATGATGTGGTTGATGTTATTCGCGAAGAATCAGACCACTCACTGATGAGCATGGCCGGCCTTGATGATGATGCTGATACCTTTTCCCCTACGCTGAAAACCGCCAGACGCCGCGCCGTCTGGCTGGGTATCAATCTGATCACTGCATTTATCGCTTCAGCTGTCATCGGCATGTTTGAGGCGACCATTCAGAAAGTGGTAGCGCTTGCGGTGTTGATGCCCATCGTAGCGAGCATGGGCGGCATTGCTGGTAGCCAGACGCTAACCCTGATGATCCGCGGCCAGGCATTGGGACAGGTAGAGCGCAGCAACATGGGCTGGCTACTCAATCGTGAACTGCTCGTCGGACTGCTCAACGGCGTGTTATGGGCCGTCGTCATCGCCTGCCTGGCCATGCTCTGGTTCAAGGACATCACGATTGGCATCATCATCGCCAGCGCGATCATGATCAACCTGATCGCGGCCGCACTTTCTGGTACTATGTTGCCCCTTTTACTGAAGGCGTGGGGGATCGATCCCGCCCTGGCAGGAAGTGTGATCCTGACTACCATTACAGATGTGGTGGGGTTTATGTCCTTTCTCGGCCTGGCCACTATTTTCTACGCCTGATCGTATTTCCGCTCTGCAGCCCTGAGACGTTCAGCAGAACTAACTCCTGTCAACGACATATCAACAGGCGTCAGAAGAAATACAGTTCCCCACCCAGGTTTGACGGATAAGACAATGCGCTACAGCTGGCATAAAGACGACCAAGAAGACGAATTTGAAGGCCCGAGCAAGTCGGAACTGAAGCGCCAGAGCGAGGCTCTGCAGTCACTCGGCAAGCGTCTTACAGAGATGACCAACGAACAGCTAACCAAGGTGCCTATGAGCGACACCCTGGCCAAGGCCATCCTTGAGCACAAACGCCTCAAGCAGGGCGAGGCCATGCGCCGCCACCTGCAATACATCGGCAAGCTGATGCGTAGTGAAGATAACGAAGCCATCCAGAATGTTGTGGACCGCTTCGATGCAGGAAGTCAGGCTTACGTACAGCACTTCCATATGCTGGAGCGTTGGCGTGATCGTCTTCTGAACGAAGGGCAGGATGCATTAACTGAACTGCTGGCAGAGTTCCCCGAGTTCGACATCCAGCACCTGCGTCAGCTGATCCGCAATGCGCAACGTGAACAAAGCGCAGGGAAACCACCTGCCAGCGCCCGCAAGCTGTTCAGTTATATTCGTGAAGTGGTCGAAGCAAGACAGTAAAGTCGCGGCCTCCCCCGCCATCAAGCGCTACACTCAACTGGCGCTTGATGGAGGAGCAAGCTTGACGTGTTGCAATACTGGCATTCGCGCACGGATGTCCCGTAACAACTGCAGATCACAATCCGCACTCACCACTCCCGCCCCCTGCTTCAGCCGGTTCAGCACCTCTCCCCAGGGAGAAACGATCATGGAGTCACCATTAGTGGCGCGTTTCGGCGTATGCTGTCCGCCCATATTCGGGGCCAGCATGTAGCACTGCGTCTCAATGGCTCTGGCCCGTACCAGCACTTCCCAATGCGCATCGCCGGTGGTACGGGTGAAGGCAGAAGGCAGGCTGAGCAACTCTGCTCCCGCCTGCTGATAACGCCGAAATAACTCCGGGAATCGCAAGTCATAACATACCGCCATACCCAGCCGGCCCCAGGGGGTATCAGCAACGACAGGAGTGTCACCTGGCTCCACCTCACTGGATTCACGGTAGGACTGCTGCTGATCAGCCACCTCAACATCAAACAGGTGAATCTTGTCGTAACGCGCCACTTCGTTGCCTGCATCATCCAGCAGCCACGAAGCAGATCGCGCACGAGCGTGCAGCAAGCTACCATCGGCACGGCGACGAGTGGGAATCGTGCCAGCCAGCAACCAGACACCATGCCGCCGCGCCTGCTCAGCAACAAAACTGCGCAATCTGCCACTTTGATCAATCTCCTGAGCAGCCACTTCCTGCATCCGCCCTGTGGCAAAAGAGGCAAAGTTCTCGGGCAGAAGGATAAAACGAGCCCCCTGCTTAACGGCTACCTCAATTAAAAACTGTGCTTGCTGCAAGTTGGCATCCAGATCCGGAATGCTGACCATTTGCAGCAGTGCAATCTCACCCATAATCCTTCCCACCTTGATTGACACAACAGGTTGCAGAAACATTCATCTACAGGCTCACCGGCTTTTACCACCTTATAGGTAGCAAATATGCAAGAGAGCTGCCGGAGTTGGCTTGAAGGTACACAGAACATGAATGTGCGACGCAAGCAGCTTCCTAGCGATCCCCCCCCTGAGAACGCCCTGTCTTGTCGTGCTGCTCTGCCCCCTCTGAAGCATCAGAGGCCTTATCCCCCGCTCCCTCCAGTTGCACATCCTCTTCACCGAGTTTGCCTTTGATGTGGTATTTGACCGTGGCGATCTTGCTGAGCCTGTCCCCGGTGATCTTATCAAGAATAAACAAGGCTCCCCCCACCTGCGGCAATCCGGCAAGCAGCCCGGCAATTGGCAGTGCGCTGGTAATAGGCAGAGTCACATTCACATGCTGATCAACCGTATCATGCACCAGATCCAGCGTGCCCCTGGCCTCAATGTCGGCACCTCCTCCTTGAATACGGGTGGGCTCGCGGGTAGTCATCACCCCATTGCTAATCTGCACGGAGCTGGTCCAGGTATCGTAGCTGATACCCGAACTGAAGAGGTCACGGAAATCCAACGTCAAACGACGACCAATCTGATTGAAGTTAAAGATATTGAAGACTTTCAGGGCGTTACTTTCCGTCGATGTCTTCAGAATCTCACCTTTCTCCAGTTTGAGATCAGACTGGCCACTCAGCCGGCTCAAGGCAAAGGCAGCCGGTGAACCTGGCCAACCGACATTGGCTGTCAGCTGCCAGTTTTTACTGGTCAGTGACTTGGCATAACCACCACGGCTGATCAGTTCACCAAGGTCATCCCCATGCGCATCCAGCTTCAACTGTGTGGTTGACTGCCTACTGTCGCGATGCCAGCTCATCAGGGCGTCCATACCGTGATTGCCCAGTTTGGCAGTGATGGGCAATAGCTGATAGCCATCACTATTGGGCTTACCACTCAGCTGCCAGCCCCCCAAAGGCCATTTACCAAACTTCAGCTCACCCACTTGAGCTGTCAGTGTTGGCCATTGTCGTGGATCAACCTGTGCCAGGGGGTCCTCAAACTTATCCTGCTCGCCATCGCTCTGCTTACTCTTGTCATCCACTTCAGGAATCAACAGGCGACTGAGATTGACATCCAAATGGCGACGACCTGCATCATAGCTGACTCGTCCATCCAGACTGTCGCCGCTGAACAGCACCCCTTTGGGATCATAACTAGCAGTCGCTGCTCCCCAGTCACGCCCCAGCCAGTGGAGATTATCGGTCACTATGCGAGCTGAAATCGGTAGGTTAATCTTGCCATCGGGCACATCACCTTTCTCTCCGGCAGATGCGGCACCAACCGTCGACGCATTATTACTGACGGTGGAAGAGAGTGAACTCACTGCAGCGATCCAGTCTGTTGGATTCAACTCAGCAAACTTCGCGGCCACTTCAATTGCAGCGCTTTTCGGCCACTGAGGCGCCTCACCACCGACACTGACAGCCACGGCTTTAGCCTGGTTACCCAGAAATCTGGCCTTGGCATGCAGCAAGTCACCGTACTCAACAGTGACCCGGGTTTCCTTTTGGGCTTCGATATCCAGTTGCAGCGGGACTGCAGCATTTGCGTCCTTACCAAGTGGAGCTGGTAAGTCAACACTTACACCCTGCAAATCACTGTTGATATGCAGGGTCTGGCAATAGGACGTATCGTCCTGGCAGAAATGGCGCATGGCAACCCAGTCCAGATCGCCGGTAATCCAGTCAGGCAAAGAGAGCTGTTGCCACTGGGCAAGATCACTCAGGGCACTGTGTCCTGTTACCTTCAGCGTTGTCGCTGCCGCCCCTTTGGAGTCTTTGCTGCTTGCCGCAGGGACTAGCTCGGCCTGTACACTCTGGCCACGCCAGCTGCCTTGCAACGGCATCTCGGTAAACAGTCCTTTGCTACTGTCGTAATGCAAATCACCGTGAATGTCGTCGACCTGCAACTGCTCTTTGGTCTGCACCAACTGAGCACTGCCAAGACGGGTATCCACCTTGATGTCGAGCGCGGGATCATTTTTGGCCAGCGGGATCTGCAATACTACCTGGCCCTTCAGCGAGCCGGTCATCTGCCAGTCTTTCAGTGCCGTCAGAGAGCCTGCAAACGGCGCAGCGAACAACAGCTCCTGCACATCAGGTAAAGCAGCGTTGACTTCCGTCGCCACCGACAAGCGATGATCATCTGGTGCTTTTGGCCATGCCACCTGCACGTTACTCAGATCCAGATTCTGCAGTTGAGCCTGAGGGGCGAAGGCGGTGACGGATTCATCATGGGTCAGTAACTGGACATTGGCATCATGCAAGGCAGGCCATTCCGGTGAGAAATTCAGCTGAGCGTTCTGCAGATCAAGATAAAGCTGCACGGTACGCTCGTTCCAACCGGCACTCTTACTGACACTGCCGTCATAAAGAAAAGCACCACTGCGGAGATAGCCATCGGGCATGGCTTGCCGCAACCAGTTCATCAGGGAGGGTGATACCGTGTGATCGGGCACAAACTCCAGCCCCTGCCCGGCATCACTGTCTTTCACACCGATCATCAGCGTAAAGCGCTGATCATTGTCATCCTCATGCAAGGGTAACTTCAGGCTGAATCGCCCCTTGGCCTGCCAACCCGGTCGATCCAGGCTCAGGGTATTGCTGGTCACCCAGGCATCCTTATCCGTGAGATGCCAGCCAATCACCCCAGCGGCGCTGTTGAACTCCCAGCCGTTGCTGAACAGCTGTGGAAAGGCCAGCGTCAGGGGCTGCCCGTGCAGGCTGACCTTACCACCATAAGCATCCGCCTCCACTGCTCCGGTCACGCCAATGAGCGAGGGAATGCCATCAACATCATTGACGCTGACTTGCTGCAGATCAGCCCGTAACGTCCAGAGTGAAGCAGGCTGCACCGCACCATAGCGCTGGCTGGCCTGTTCGACATTTGCCTGATCCAGAGTGAAATACAGATTTTTGACATGCCCGCGCCCATACAGAGGCAGCAGACGGTTTTCCCACAAGCCGGAGGATACATGCTGCTCCATCAGCCAGGGCCACAGCCTGTGCAGGTCCAGATCATCCAGCCACAGTCGCGTTTGCCAGGGTAAGTGCTGGATGCTGATATTCATGGGTGCCAGCGATTTACCTTGCTGATCAGCCCAGCTAAGCTGCTGCAAGCCAGCCCACCAGCCATTCCCGGCCTTGCGCCAGACCACCTGCGTCCGCAGCTGTGACAGTTGCCAGGAGGAGCCCGCTGTAAAGAGTGCCAGATCAGGCAGAGACAGGTTGCCGTTGACCGTCTGGATACGGGTGCCACGCCAGTCAGCCCACAGCTGCCCTTCGAGATCCAGCGCACCAAGCTGCAGCCCCTGAGGCAACCAAGGCTGCAGTGCGGTGCGATAGGACTGGTTGGGCATATTCAGCCATAACTGCCCTTCCCAGATATTGCCTTGCCAGCGCAACTCAAGCGGAGCAGCCACGCCTTCCGTCGCCACTTGCAGACGACCACCGTAGTTAAAATGGGATGCTGCAGCAGGTGCGTTATAAAGACTGAATTGCACCTGCTGCCGTATAGCGCCCTTGCTCAATGCCACCTTGCCACTGACATCCACCGGCAGCGTGATCAGCCAGGAAGGCCACTGAGGCTGACTATCCCCGGACTGTTCCGGCACAGCAGCCTGTATCTCGATATCGTGGGCCTGAATACGGGTCATCACCGGATAGAAGCGCCAGACACTGTTCAGTGCATCCATTTCCAGCTGCAACTCGGGGATATTCAGCTGCTCTCCCCAACGCACATTTCTCAGGGTCAGAGCGATACGGCTACCGTTCCACTGCGTCTGAGTAGCATCAAAATACAGCGGAATGGCGAAATGCTGCCGGCCCCAGTTCAATACCGGCGCCGACCACCAGGGCAAGGTTTGCCAAACCAGCAGGATCAGGGTGAGCAATGCCACCCAAATGATCGACAACATGGTCAGCAGTCGCAGAAAGAATCGTCCCAACCTTAACAACAACGGCATCCAACCTTACTCCTGACCGTCCTTGAGGGTACGACCTGATACTCTGGGCTTAACGCAAAACGACATCGAACTGCTCAGTGGTGTACATGGGCTCGACCTGAAAACGAATGGTTTTGGAGATAAAGGTTTCCAGTTCCGCCACGCGATCCGACTCCTCATCCATCAGTTTGTCGACCACTGACTGGCTGGCCAGTACCAGATAGGAATCGGTGTTGTATGCCCGATGCTGACGCAGAATGTCACGGAAGATCTCGTAGCAGACCGTTTCAGGGGTCTTCAATGATCCCCGTCCCTGGCAGATAGGGCATGGCTCACACAGCACCTGCTCCAGACTTTCGCGGGTACGCTTGCGGGTCATTTCCACCAGACCCAGCTCAGAAACCCCCGTCACCTTGCATTTGACGTGATCTTTCTCCAGCACCTTCTCCAGGGTTCGTAACACCTGGCGCTGATGCTCCACATCTTCCATATCAATAAAGTCGAGAATGATGATGCCACCCAGATTACGCAACCGGAGCTGCCGACCAATGGCAGTGGCGGCTTCCAGATTGGTCTTGAAGATGGTTTCTTCCAGTGTCTTGTGCCCGACGTAAGCACCGGTATTGACGTCGACCGTGGTCATGGCTTCAGTCTGATCGAAAATCAGATAGCCGCCCGATTTGAGTTGCACTTTGCGGCCCAGAGCACGCTGAATCTCATCTTCAACATTGTAGAGATCGAAAATCGGCCGCTCGCCCGGATAGTACTCAATACGCTCAAGAATCTCAGGGATCAGCTTGCCAACAAACTCCTGTGCCTTGTGGAAGGTTTCACGTGAGTCAATGCGAATCTTTTCTACCTCGGGTGTCGCGAGGTCACGCAGGATGCGCATATACAGCGGCAGGTCTTCATAGATCACCGTGGCGGGTGCGGCCTTGTCCATGGACTCCTGCAGGGAGTGCCACAACCGGCGCAGGTACAGCAAATCCTTGTGAATATCCTTCTCCCGTGCACCTTCGGCAACGGTGCGGACGATAAAGCCCCCTACATTGACCTCGCCCTCTTCGTGCAACTGGTCCAGTTGACTCTGCACGGTCTGTTTCAGGCGCTCACGCTCGACTTCATCTTCGATACGCTGCGAGATGCCGACATGTTCGGCGTAAGGCATATACACCAGATAACGCGAGGGGATGGAGATATGGGTGGTCAGCCGCGCACCTTTACTGCCGATGGGATCCTTGGTGACCTGTACCACCAGGGATTGCCCTTCGCGCAGCAGGTAGCTGATGGATTTGTTCTCATCTTCCTTGGCACTGCGGATATCAGCAGCATGTATAAAGGCAGCACGATCCAGGCCAATATCAATGAAGGCAGCCTGCATGCCCGGCAGTACTCTGACGACCTTGCCTTTATAAATGTTGCCGACAATACCCAGCTTGGCTGCACGCTCGACATAAACCTCTTGCAGCATACCGTTCTCAACCACGGCAACGCGGGTTTCCATCGGTGTGAAGTTGATTAGAATCTCTTCGCTCATTCGGGTCTCAAGCTCTTCCAGATCCCGGCCGACGTTGGACCGGGGTTGATTATTATGCCTGATGGGTTATGACAACCCCACCTGGTGGCAACATGATGTTACGGCTTCGCAGCTGTTTGGCAGACTATCTAAAAGTCACAGGTATAAGGGCTTGTGCCGACCTGCCTCCTGTCTGCAAACAGGCAAGAGAATCATGGCGCCGGCGCTGGCGATATTCGCCCGGTGCTTCCTGACGCCAGCGCCTGAAGGCGCGATACAGATTACTCACATTGGCGAACCCCAGCAGATAGCTGATTTCGCCCATGCTTAACTGTTCATTGTTCAGATACCGACAGCACAGCGCGTGGCGGGCCTGATCCAGTAACTCACGAAAGCAGCATTCCTCATCCTGCAGGCGCCGCTGAAAGGTGCGCAGGTTCATGTGTAGCGCCTCTGCCACCTGTGCCGCTTCGACCTCACGCAGCGAGTCGCGTGACAACAGCTGCTCATACACCTGTCGGCTAAAACTACGGTGGTTCATGGCCTGCAGATAGCGCTGCGACAGCTCATCATGTTGTCGGGCCAATTCAGGGTTCCGCCCGGGCAGCCACTCCTTCATCAGGCTCGCAGAGAACGTTAATACCACCTCCTCCCCCTGCCACGCCAGCGCCTCACCAAACAGACGCTTGAAGGGGGCCGTCATTTCAGGCTCCGGCCCAGGCAGAACAACACGCAGTGGTTGCGGCTTGGCCGGATGCAGATGCCGGATGGTCAGCACTATGGTGGCAGCAAAGACTTCCCAGTCCAGCATCAGCAAAGGGTCACGCAGCAGAGGTGCCTGCCGTAATACAACCTGCAGTTCACCGTCATGCTCAATCAGTTGCACATGGAAGGCATCGGCAAACAATGCCGCACAGTGCTGCAATCGCTGACAACCCTGCAACAGGGTATCGCTGGCCCAGATCGCGTAACCAAGGCTGTACCAGGAAGGGGGGCGCACTTGCCGGGCCACTGTCAGGGCAAAACCACGATCATTGCTCATCACCATGGCCAGCTGCATCAGATCACTGATCTTGCGCTGCGGCACTCGCGCCGTGCCTTGCTGCAGTAATTCAGGATCAATACCACTGCGTTGCAACAGGCTGGCAAAGTCGAGCCCATAGCGACTCGCCGCCTGCTCGATCACACCGAGCCATCCTGCCAGCACCGTGGCCGTCATGGTCTTCTCTCAGCCGTCATGGATCATCTCCCTGCATTGCCCAGCATGTGCTGTTGTCTGCAATCACCTGAGTACATCTCGCGAGCTCATTATTCATGAGCTATTGTCTTTATGCGACAAGTTATTATCCGCAGCGGTAAGCAACTTGTTAGTCGACCTTGGTCCGAGAAAGAATCCTTGCAGCGACTACCTCACCCACACCATAACAACAAGAGGACCACACCATGGGTGTAAAACTGATTCCACCTGCCCAGGCCGCGCAACATTTTCCATTACTGATCAAACAGTTATTCCTGTCCGCAGGACGTTACCAGCCAGACAACCAGATCGTCTATCGTGATCAGCAGAGTTTCAGCTATCGCCAGTTCCGACTGCGGGTCCAGCAACTGGCAGCAGTGCTACGTGCCGCCGGAGTAAAAGAAGGCGATACCGTGGCAGTGATGGACTGGGACAGCCATCGGTATCTGGAGTGCTATTTTGCCGTACCGATGCTGGGCGCCGTACTGCACCACGTCAATATCCGCCTCTCTCCTGAGCAGATTCACTACACCATGGCTCATGCCGAAGACCGTTTTGTGCTGGTGCATGATGACTTTATTCCCATCGCCCAGGCGCTGCTGCCCCGCTTGCCGATGGTGCAGGCATGTATTCGCCTGAGTGACAGCGGTGACTATCAGGGTGACGTTGCGTTTATTGGCGAATACGAACAGCTGCTGGCAGCAGCCGAGCCGCTGACCGAGTTCCCCGATTTTTCCGAAGATGCCATCGCTACCACGTTCTATACCACCGGCACGACCGGCAACCCCAAAGGGGTGTTCTTCAGCCATCGGCAACTGGTGCTGCACACGCTCAATATGGTGGGTACGCTGGGCGCGTACAACGGCATTGACCTGTTGCGCTCGGAATCGGTGTACATGCCGATTACGCCGATGTTCCATGTCCATGCCTGGGGCACGCCCTATGCCGCTACCGTACTGAACTGCAAACAGATCTATCCTGGCCGCTATGAACCCAACATGCTGGTGGATCTGGTGGTCAGACATCAGGTCACTGTATCCCACTGCGTACCTACCATCCTGCAGATGCTGCTGAGTTGCGAGCGCTGCAAAGACATCGACTTCAAGGGCTGGAAAGTATTGATCGGTGGCAGTGCGCTGCCTCGCGGACTGGCCAGAGCGGCGATGGAGCGCGGTATCGATATCAGCTCCGCCTACGGCATGTCAGAAACCTGCCCCCTGCTGACCGTTACCCATCTCACCAAGGAGCAGCGTGAGTTACCGCTGGAGCAGCAACTGGATTACCGCATTCTGACAGGCAAGCCAGTCAATCTGGTCGATCTGCAGATAGCCAGCCCCATCGGCGATCTGCTTGAGCACGATGGAGAACAGCTGGGGGAGATTGTGGTGCACTGCCCCTGGCTGACTCAGGGCTACTACAAGGAAGAAAGCAAAAGCGAAGAGTTGTGGGCCAACGGCTGGCTGCATACGGGCGACGTAGCCTCCATCCATGCCGATGGTTTTATCGAGATCAAGGATCGTCTGAAGGATGTCATCAAGACCGGAGGAGAATGGCTGTCTTCACTTGAACTGGAGAACTTTATCAGTCAGCACACAGGCGTCGCCGCCGTGGCAGTGGTGGGGGTCGCTGACAGCAAGTGGGGTGAACGCCCACTGGCACTGGTGGTGAAAAGCGATGACACACTGGATGACGCCGCCTTGCGCAGCCATCTTCAGACATTTGTCGCCCAGGGCAAACTGAGCAAGTGGGGCATACCCGATCACTTCGAGTTTGTTGCTGACATCCCCAAAACCAGCGTCGGCAAGATCAACAAGAAACAGATTCGCGAGCTGTTTGGCCATTAATCAAATGAGCGGGCTTACGGGCCCGCTCACTCCTCAAACCTATTCACGACCTGAGCAAATGCCGTCTGTTAACTGCAGATACTCCGTCAGAAGGTCGCTTCACCCGCGTGCCGCCGACACCGGGCAGAGGGTGAAGACCTCCCTGACTGCCTTACTGCGGCTGCACCACCAGCGTGGCGAAATAACCATAGCGCTCGCTATTGACCTTCCCTTCTGACAGTTTGACTTCATCTTCCACTTCTACCAGATAGGGTCCGGCCATCGGCCACTCTACCTTGATCTTGCCTTCGCCGTCCGTTTTCAGTGACTGGGTCAGGCGTTCATTGCGGTAGGCCGTCCCTCCCGGCGTCAGTTCAACCGCCAGATCCGCGGCTGGCTTACCATTCAGCAGAAACTGGAAGGTAGCTGGCTCGCCCGTGAACAGGTCTGCCGGATGGGTCAGGGGCACCATCTCAATACCTTTATTGGTAGGCTTAAGTGCCGCATCGGTCGGCTTACCGCGGGTAACGAAGGTCTCCACCCGCGACAGTGAATGGACGATGTGCTTGGCTTTGCCGTCATCCGGCAGCTGCGCCAGCAGGGCTTCCAGCGTGTCAGCACGCATACCACGCCCCGGCCCCTGTGGTCCCATGCCGGGCTTGCCCTCGCCCTGTGGCTTGCCTCCTTCCGCTTTGGGTTGCTCTGCGCCCTGCGGACGCTCGCGCATCACCATGTAACCTTCGTTGGTCTGCTCAAACTTGTAGGTACCGGGTTGGGTCAGCTCGTAGCTGAATACGCTGCGTCGCTTATCGGTGTAGCCTTCCACCGCAACGCCCTGACTGCCGTCAGGCATCACCGCCACCATGCCATCCAGCCGGGCTGGCTTATCCGCCTGAAAAAGGGTGTTCGACGCCGACACATCGAAAGAGACCCATTCACTTTCATGGCCACTGACAATAGGCTGCAATGGCAGAATCCAGCGGCTGTGAGCCTGAGCCTGCATCGTCACCAGCCCCATAGTCAGGGCCAGCGTCGAAACCAAAAACGTCTTTTTCATGCGTATCCGTCCCAAAGATGTACTAGCTAGGAATGGGTAAATCCGTTGATGAATCACAGCACGCAGCCTGATCAGGGTGTCAGCTGCAGCGTCACCTGACCGAGCTCCGTCTTGCCCTGCAGCTGCTCGGTATGTGCCTCAGCGGGTGGCCAGTCAAAGCTGACGCGCTGTAACTCCCGGTCCCCCACTTCACGCACCACCTCCACCGACAGCGTATATTGGCCAGCTGGCAGTGCCTGACCCTGCTGATCAATACCCTGCCACTGCAGCTGGTAGGTACCGGGCAAGCGGGTGGCACCGGAAACACCATCAATGGGGCCGTCAAGATCACGCCCGACACGCCGCCACCACTGGCTGAGATCTTTCAGCCACTTGTCTTTCTTGCCCTGTTCATGCCACACCGCCAGGGTGTTCACCGCCTGACGCTGATCATTTTCGATCCATACCGCCACATAGGGCCGGTGATATTCCGCAACCTTCATTGCAGGTACGACAAACTCAACGCGCAGGTCAGCGGCCTGACTGCTAACCGCAGCCAGCAGCAAAGGCGCAGCAACGAAGTACTTCATGCTTATCTCCAGCAAATAGACACCGCACGGCCATGTCAGCCGCCGGGGGAAAACGATGATTACGGCACAGCCACCAGATATATCAGCAACGGAATGGCGCAGCCCACGGTCACCAGCGGCCATGTTGACCCGCGCTGACTGGCAAAGTGATACAGCAGCACCAGGCCACTGACGGAAAACACCAGAATGATCACTGCCGTGAGATCGATCAGCGCACTCCACCAGGCGCCCGCATGACGTCCCTTGTGCAGATCATTAAGAATTGCCACCAACCCACGGCTTTCCTCTTCGGCCTCCACCACCCCTTCATCGAGATAGATGCTGATCTGGCGATAGCCACCCGGGCGCTGGTAATCCAGATGCAGCTCGTTATCCACCGCCTCCAGACGCTGCGGAGTGCCAGCCAGCCCCTGGCCAGACAACCATTGCAGCAATGCAGGCTGGACACTGATCCACTGCCCTGCAGCCACTGCCTTCATCAGCTGCTGTTGAAGCTCCTCTGGTAACTGCAAGTGCTGCTCTGCCTGTGTAGGGTCCGCATCAAACCAGTCAGGATGGTTGAGGGTGATCCCCGTGACGCTGAACAGCAGCAGACAGGCCAATGCCAGCGCCGAACTGATCCAATGCACGGACTTCACCGCGCGCAACACCTTGCCTTTGAGCACGTCATCACTCTCATCATGAGCAGGTCAGCCTGCTTCTGTTTGATCTTGTCTGCAGCCCGTAGGGCTGTTCTGCTGCAGGTTGCAGGTTGCAGGCGCTATGTCGTGATAGCCCGGCATCGCTGCAACGTACCGATGGCGCGCCAGTATAGCCAACGCTGCAAAAAACTCGACAGAAACACGAATGAAAATGATTATACGTAGTAACAATAGTTAAGAAATGTTACCCAGCCTCCCTCAGTCAATAATCCGCCTGCTTTTTCAGTTTTGTCAGTTAACATCAAAGACAAATATAAATTTAAATACGAAAAATTATCATTTGTATTTTTATATTTCACAGAGTAGATTCGTCGCACCTTCTCACCAGCCCTCGCACCTGGCGTGAAAGCCTCCTTTAACCCACAAGTATTCTGTAGTTGAAACAGGAGTCACAGAATGGCATCCGGCGGTATCACTTCTACTCAGCACAAAACCCTGCTGACCACAGCAGTGGGATTGGCTCTCACCTCATCAACCCTGCTGGCTCATGCCGATGACAACAGTCTGCAACTGCCTGTGGTCAGTATCGAAGGCAATCAGGTTGAAGAAGGTTACAAAGTAGAGAAGGCGGCTTCTCCCAAGTACACCCAGCCGCTGCTGGATACCGGCAAAACCATTACCGTGATTCCTGAGGAAGTGATCAAGGAACAGGGCGCCACCACGCTGCGCGATGTGCTGCGCAACGTCACCGGCATCAGCATTCAGGCAGGTGAAGGGGGAACACCTGCTGGCGACAACATGAGCATTCGTGGTTTCAATGCCCGCACTGATATCTACGTGGATGGCGTACGCGATCTGGGTACCTACACCCGAGACTCTTTCAATCTGGAGCAGGTTGAAGTGGCCAAGGGCCCGTCATCATCCATGAGCGGACGCGGCTCGACAGGCGGCTCCATCAATCTGGTTTCCAAGGCGCCGCGCCTGGACAGCTTCACCACTGCCAGCGTTGGTCTGGGCACAGACGAGTACAAACGTGCCACCATTGATACCAACCAGACCATTGGCAGTAACAGTGCTATCCGTCTCAATGTGATGGGTTACGATGCCGATACTGCTGGCCGGAATGAAGTCTACAACTCGCGCTGGGGCGTCGCGCCCTCCGTTGCCTTTGGCCTGGAAACCGATACCCGCGTTACCGTCAGCTATCAGCACATTCAGGAAGACAACATGCCGGACTACGGCATTCCCTGGGTTCCGACGACCAATACCGCACTGGCTGACTATGCCGACAAGGCCCCACCGGTCAACTTCGACAACTTTTATGGTCTGGTCGAGCGCGACTATGAAGACATCGTCAGTGACAGCCTGAAAGTTGCGGCCGAACATGACTTCAATGACAACGTCACCCTGCGCAACCAGTTCACCTATACCCGCAGTGATCGTGATTCCATCATCAGCACACCACGCTTCAACGCTGATGGCAGCACCGATATCAAGCGAGAGCTCAAAGGCCGCGATCAGGTCGACTCAATTTTTGATAATCAGACCGATCTGACCCTGCACTTTGCCACCGGCCAGGTGAAACACGATCTGGTGACCGGTATCCAGCTGACACGCGAGAAAGAAGAAACCATCACCCGTAACGTCAGCAGCAGTTCCGCGTTGACGGATCTGTACAATCCCAATCCTTACGACAGCTACAGCGCCGTGCCGGAACGCACGCCAGCCAACGTCGGGGTGACCAATACTCAATCGCTGTACGTCAACGACACCCTGCATCTGAATCCGCAGTGGCAACTCAATGGCGGTTTGCGTCTGGATCATTCGGACACTGACTACACCGTGAAAACGGCCTCTCGTACTGTACCGCTCGGCACCTATAGCAATAACGAAACCACCCTGAGCTATCAGGCTGGCGTGAATTACAAGCCACGGGAAAACGGCAGCATTTACCTGTCCTACGGCAACTCGTTCAATCCTTCAGCCGAAGGTCTGGCGTTAAGTGATGCCACCAAGGATCTGGAGCCAGAAAAGAACCGCAGCTATGAGCTGGGCACCAAGTGGGAACTGCTGGACAGCAAACTGCTGTTGAGCGCCGCGGTCTTCCGCACTGAGAAGACCAACGCACGGGAAACCGACCCCGATGACAGCACCCTGTACGTCATGAATGGCAAGCAGCGTGTGCAGGGCCTGGAGCTGGGTGCCGTAGGCCAGATCACGCCTCAGTGGCAAGTGATCGCCAGCTACACCTACATGAAGAGCAAAGTGGTCAGTTCCGCAGACGAGGACATCGTCGGCCATGAGCTGAGCAATACTCCTCGTAACTCCTTCAGCCTGTGGAGTGACTACGACGTAGGCTACGGCATCAAGGTCGGCGCAGGTGCGCAGTATGTGGATGATCGCTACAACAGTACCGCCAACCTGCGTATTGCCCCGTCCTACACCCTGTATGACGCGACCGTCTCCTATGCCGTCAATCCTGATGTTACCCTGCGTCTGAATCTGCATAACATCACAGACGAAGACTACATCGACAGCGTAGGTGGCGGACACTTTGTGCCCGGCACCGGGCGTTACGCCACCCTGACGGCAGATGTATCTTTCTGACCCATGCCTCACCACAGGGCGGTTCACTCAGCCGCCCTTTTATATTCAGGATATGACGTACCATGTTGCTTCCCATTCCCGCTGTACTGACCCAGGATCAGGTCAACGAATGCCGCAAGATCATGCAGGACGCTCCCTGGATTGACGGCAAGGTCACTGCGGGTCACCAGTCGGCCAAAGCCAAGCACAATCTGCAACTGGCCGAAAACAGTGACGCTGCACGCTACATGGGGGAAATGATTACTACCGCTCTGGCCACCAATTTGCTGTTCATGGCAGCAGCCCTGCCAGGCAAGATCTTCCCACCGCTGTTTAACTGCTATCAGGGTGGGCAGTCCTTTGGCACCCATGTCGACAATGCCATTCGCCGTATTCCCGGCACGCCGGAGCGCATCCGTACAGACCTGTCCTGTACGCTGTTTCTCTCCGATCCCGATGAGTACGAAGGCGGCGAGCTGGTAGTGGAGGATACTTACGGTACCCATCAGGTAAAACTGCCAGCCGGGCACATGATTCTCTACCCTTCAACCAGCCTGCATCACGTCACAGCCGTCACCCAGGGAGCGCGTCTGGCGTCGTTCTTCTGGCTGCAAAGCATGATTCGTCAGGACAGCCGCCGCAGCCTGCTGTTTGATCTGGACATGTCGATCCAGCAGCTCACTCAGGCTACCCCGGAGCACCCTGCCCTGATTCAGCTGACCGGCGTATATCACAACCTGCTGCGCGAATGGGCCGAGGTCTGATACGACTACCGCAGAAAACACAAAGGCCGGGGATTCACACCGGCCTTTGTACCGCAACGTCATCCCGTTTGAGATCAGGTCGCCTGAGTCAGCCAGGTAGGGACGCCGGCTTCAGCTAGCAGCAACGCAGTCTCATGCAAAGGCAGTCCTACCACCGCTGAATAGCTACCACGCACCCCCGCCACCAGGACGCCACCTTTGCCCTGAATACCATAGCTCCCGGCTTTGTCGGCAGGCTCACCCGTCATCCAGTACGCCTCGGCCTGTGCGGCTGAGACTGGCATCATGCTGACATCGGTAGTAATAACACGACTGAATACCTGCCCCGCTGTCACGATGGCGATTGCCGTCAGCACCTGATGCTCGCGCCCACCCAGTTTAACCAGCGTACGGACTGCGTCGGCCTGATCCAGCGGTTTGCCAAGAATCTCGCCGTCCAGAACAACACTGGTGTCAGATCCAAGCACCGCGACATCATCACCCTGCAACCGGGCTACAGCCTGTGCCTTTTCAATAGCCAGACGTTCCACATAAGCGGCGGGGTCTTCATCAACCAGAGGAGTTTCATCAATATCGGCCACCTGCACGGTGAACTCTGCACCTATCTGGGTTAGCAGTTCACGACGACGTGGAGACTGGGAGGCCAGAATCAATTTCATGAGAGGCTACCTGAAACAAGAAGGGAAAACGGGAGAGCAACACCAAGCAATGTGATCGGATCAGCTGACAAAAATGCGGCGCAGATCCCTGTGCACGACAAACCACCAGGGCCATAGCAAAGCGCTGATCAGACTGGGCAGCATAAAGATCAATGACTCTGCGGCACCACCCTGCCACTGCTGCAGCCAGTGCCGCACCATTTGCAAAATGCCAATCAGCATGAGCACCACGAAAGATTGCTGAATCAGCGGGAAGTTACGCAGGCGCTGATGCAGCAAAGTGGTGAGATACGCCACCACCGTCAGCCCAATGGCGTTGGCCCCGAGCGGGCTGGACTGCAGCAGATCCAGAAGTAATCCACATATCCATGCGGTCTTGACGCCCACACGCTCTGGCAATGCCATGACCCAATAGATCAGCGCCATGGCAACCCATTCGGGCCGCCCCCACTGCAGCATTTCTGGTAGTGGAATAGCACTGAGCATGAAGGCCAACAACAACGACAGCAGAATCAGCCAGCCACCCTTGGGGCCCTGCCTCATGGGGTCGCTACCTTTTTAGCAGCAGGGGTGGCAGCACTGGTGTGCGCATTCCCTGCAGCAGGCTTGGGCTTGTTGTCTTGTTTTCTTGCATCCGGTGAGGGTGCAGGGGCAGCCGTAGCGGCCGGCTTTTGCGGCGTACTCGTACCTGCGTTGGCAGCTGCATTGCTGGCAGGAGCCGGAACGGAGCCAGCCTGAGCATCGGCGCCTTCAGCGGGTACAGCAGCAGGATCAACAAGCGGCTGTGGCGACGGGAACAACAACAATACATGGCGGCTGCGGTCAAGCTGTGCACTGGGTTTGACTTTAACCAGCGCAAAAGGCTCACCCGGATCATGAATCACTTCAGTCACCTCCCCGACCGGATAACCATAAGGGAAGCGCCCTCCCAGCCCGGAGCTGATCAGCAAGTCACCCTTGGCAATATCTGCAGTGTCAGGTACATGCTCAAGGCTCAGCACACCCGGCACACCTTCGCCAAAGGCAATGGCACGCAGACCGTTGCGGTTGACCTGCACCGGAATGGCATGAGCCGCGTCAGTGATCAGCAGCACCCGACTGGTGTAGGGTCCGACCTCTACCACCTGCCCCATGATGCCGCCAGCATCCAGAACAGCCTGCCCTACATAGACGTTATCGTTACTGCCTTTGTTGAGGACGATCTGATGCTGGAAAGGGTCAGGATTGACGCCGATTAGGTCTGCCAACAGAACACGCTCATCCAGACGCTGGGAAGCGTTGAGCAATTCACGCAGGCGAATGTTTTCTGCTGTGGTAGATGCCATTTTCTGCACCTGGCGCTCAAGAAACAGCACCTGAGTACGCAGACGATCATTGTCCTGCTGCAACTGCTCGCGGTTGGCGAGCGTTCGGTCAGCAGCACTCCAGACCTGATTAGGGACATCGACCACCCACTGAAGAGGAGCGGTAAAGACGGTGAGCCAGGAGCGCACCTGCGACATCCCCGACCAATAGCGATCAGCCACCAGCAGAGACAGCGACAGGCACACCAAAACCCAGAACCACCACTTGGAAGAAGAACTACGGAAAATCGAACGCACAGTGGTTCTCTGTTATCCCTGACTTATTCGGATGACAACAGCTCAAAACCGCGGCTGTCCAACATCTCCAGTGCACGGCCACCACCACGGGCCACACAAGTCAGAGGATCATCAGCGATGATGACCGGCAAACCGGTTTCCTCACTGATCAGTTTGTCGATATCACGCAGCAAGGCACCACCACCGGTGATCACGATACCGCTTTCGGCGATATCGGAGGCCAGTTCAGGGGGGCACTGCTCCAGTGCAGTTTTAACCGCCTGCACAATGGTAGACAGCGGATCTTGCAGCGCTTCCAGAATTTCGTTGGAGTTCAGCGTGAAGCTGCGCGGGATACCTTCTGACAGATTGCGGCCACGCACATCGATTTCACGGATTTCAGCAGAGGGATAGGCACAGCCCACTTCCTGCTTGATACGCTCAGCCGTAGCATCACCAATCAGGCTGCCATAGTTGCGACGTACATAGGTTGAAATGGATTCGTCAAAACGGTCACCACCTACACGCACAGACTCGGCGTAAACGATACCGTTCAACGACAGGATAGCGATTTCGGTAGTACCACCACCGATATCCACCACCATCGAACCGGTCGCTTCATCTACTGGCAAACCTGCACCAATGGCCGCCGCCATGGGTTCATCAATCAGATAGACCTCACGCGCACCTGCCCCCAGTGCCGACTCTTTGATCGCACGACGCTCAACCTGGGTAGATTTGCAGGGCACACAGACCAGCACACGTGGGCTGGGCGTAATGAAGGAGTTTTCATGCACTTTGTGAATGAAGTGCTGGAGCATTTTTTCGGTGACATGGAAGTCAGCAATAACGCCGTCTTTCATTGGCCGGATAGCAGTGATGTTACCGGGAGTTCTGCCCAGCATACGCTTGGCATCAAGACCGACCGCCGCGACCTGCTTCTGGTTGCCCACTTGACGAATGGCCACCACTGATGGCTCGTTGAGTACGATGTCCTTGTTGCGGACATAAATCAGGGTATTGGCCGTTCCCAGGTCAATGGATAGATCGCTTGAGAACAGTCCACGGATTCGTTTGAACATGAGACTAATAGCTTCTTATGCAGGCTGATGAGTGCGTGAGCGGGCGTCAGTAAACTGCCAAACTCTAACAATGGCAGGGATTTTGAGCAAGGCGTAAATATGGTACCTTACCAGCCTTTGAGCAGCTCGCCGTCCATGCCTGGCGAACCTGACGCTCTCGCGCGATTTGAGGCGCTATTCTAGCCGAGCAGCCGACCATAAGAAACTGCTGATTGGTACAGTACTGTTGCTGGTTACAACCGGAAATACCCGGGTAAATGTCAGAATTTGTCGATATTGGCGGGTAAGCAGGCAATGACCTTGGCACGTTGTCGCTGCACTGCGACAAAGGCGCAAGGTCATCACAGCGGCAGACAGAGAGAGAGGTATGGATGGGCTGGCAAAATCTTCTGAAAGGTGGATGACACTACATGGCACTTCAGCAATCCGACGTAGAAAAAATTGCACACCTGGCCCGGCTGCAACTGGAAGAGTCCAGTGTTGAGGGATACGTGCGCAATCTTTCCAATATTCTCGCTCTGGTCGATCAGATGCAGGCGGTGAATACCGACAATGTCGAGCCATTGGCCAACCCCCTGGACGCCGTTCAACGTCTGCGTCCTGACGCCGTAACCGAGGAAAATCAGCGCGACAAGCTGCAGGCTAATGCCCCTGCGCAGGAGCGCGGACTGTTCCTGGTGCCCAAGGTCATCGAGTAATTCCTGGCACTTTTTCAACCTTAACGACAGCTGAAATCACCGGAGCCCGATCTCTGGTCTGTTTCTTCTACATATTCCGCTGATCGACAGCACAGGATGCCTTTTCCCATGCAACAACACACTCTGGCCGGGCTGGCCAAACAACTTCAGGACGGCCAGTGCTCTGCCACTGAACTGGCACAGGATTATCTGGGCCGTATCAAGGCAGACACCACCAACTCCTTTATCAGCGTGACCGAAGAGATCGCGCTGCAACAGGCGAAAGCGGCTGACGAGCGCCGCGCGGCAGGCAATGCCGGTCTGCTGACCGGTCTGCCCATCGCTCACAAAGACATTTTCTGCACCGAAGGCGTGCGCACCTCCTGCGGCTCGAAAATGCTCGATAACTTTATCGCTCCCTACAATGCCACCGTGGTGGAGAAGTGTGCTGCCGAAGGCATGGTCATGCTGGGTAAAACGAACTGTGATGAGTTCGCCATGGGTTCCTCCAACGAGAACTCCTTCTATGGTGCGGTAAAAAACCCCTGGGATGCGGAACGCGTTCCCGGCGGATCTTCGGGTGGCTCAGCCGCCGCCGTTGCCGCTGGTCTGGTACCCGCCACCACCGGCACTGATACCGGCGGCTCCATTCGCCAGCCCGCTGCATTCTGCGGTATTACCGGTCTGCGCCCCACCTATGGCCGCGTGTCGCGCTGGGGCATGGTCGCCTATGCCTCCAGTCTGGATCAAGGCGGTCCTATGGCGCGCACCGCAGAAGACTGCGCACTGCTGCTGCAGGCCATGGCAGGCTTTGACCAGAAAGACTCCACCAGCGCCCAGCGCGACGTGCCCGACTACAGCACCAGTCTCAATGCCCCGCTGAGCGGCCTGAAGATTGGTCTGCCGAAGGAGTTCTTCAACGCTGATCTGGATGGGCAGATGGCAAGCGTGCTGCAGGCTGCCATTGACGAATACCGCAAGCTGGGCGCTGAAGTGAAGGAAATCAGCCTGACCAACGTTGGCCTGTCGATTCCGGCCTACTACATCATTGCCCCGGCCGAAGCCTCTTCCAACCTGTCCCGCTTTGACGGTGTTCGTTACGGCTATCGCTGCGACAACCCCAAGGATCTGATGGATCTGTACAAGCGCAGCCGTGGTGAGGCCTTCGGTGAAGAGGTCAAACGCCGCATCATGGTCGGCACCTACGCCCTGTCCGCTGGCTATTACGATGCTTACTACCTGAAGGCACAGAAGATACGTCGTCTGATCCAGCAGGATTACATCGCAGCCCTCAATGATGTGGATGTCATCATGGCACCGGTGACGCCAACCCCTGCTTTCAGGATCGGTGAAAACACTAATGACCCTGTCGCCATGTATATGGAAGATATTTTCACCCTGTCCCTGAACCTCGCGGGTCTGCCCGGTATGTCTGTGCCCGCTGGTTTCATCGGCCACCTGCCGGTGGGTCTGCAGCTGATCGGTAACTTCTTCGACGAAGCCCGTCTGCTGAATGTAGCCCACCAGTTCCAGCAAGTGACCGACTGGCACCTGCGTACCCCAGCCTGAGCCCGGATGAGAAGAGGTATATAGAAGATGCAATGGGAAGCTGTAATCGGTCTGGAAATTCACACCCAGCTCGCCACCCAATCGAAAATTTTCTCCGGTGCCAGCACTGCTTTTGGCGCCGAACCCAACACCCAGGCCTGTGCCATTGATCTGGCACTGCCTGGCACCTTGCCGGTATTGAATGAAGAAGCGCTGCGGATGGCGGTCAAGTTTGGCCTGGCCATCGGTGCTGAGATTGGCAAGAAATCCGTCTTTGCCCGCAAAAACTACTTCTATCCCGATCTGCCAAAAGGCTATCAGACCAGCCAGTTCGAGTTCCCCATCGTCGGTAAGGGCGAAGTGGAAATTGAGCTGGAAGACGGCAGCCGCAAGGTAATTGGTGTGACCCGTGCGCACATGGAAGAAGACGCAGGCAAGTCACTGCATGAAGACTTCCAGGGCATGACGGGCATCGACCTCAACCGTGCAGGCACTCCCCTGCTGGAGATCGTTTCTGAGCCAGACCTGCGTTCAGCCAAGGAAGCCGTGGCCTATCTGAAGAAGATTCATGCCATCGTGACCAACCTCGGCATCTGTGACGGTAACATGGCGGAAGGCTCTTTCCGCTGCGACGCCAACGTTTCCGTGCGTCCCAAGGGTCAGGAAAAGTTTGGCACCCGTGCCGAGATCAAGAACGTCAACTCGTTCCGCTTTGTCGAAAAAGCCATTCAGTACGAGATTGAGCGTCAGATCGACCTGATCGAAGACGGTGGTGAAGTCGTGCAGGAAACCCGCCTGTACGATGCCGACAAGAACGAAACCCGCTCCATGCGCTCCAAAGAGGAAGCCAACGATTACCGTTACTTCCCCTGCCCTGACCTGCTGCCGATCATCATCGATGACGTCTATATCGACGCAGTGCGCCAGACCCTTCCCGAACTGCCCGACAGCCGTAAGGCCCGCTTTATGGAACAGTACGGCCTGAACGATTACGACGCTTCCAACCTGTCGGCCTATCGCGATCAGGCGGACTATTTCGAAGCCGTTGCCAAAGTCTGTGGTGATGCCAAACAGGCCGCCAACTGGATGCTGGGCGAAGTCGCCAAGTATCTGAATCAGAACAGTCTGGACATTGCCCAGATTCCCGTCCCTGCGGCCAACCTGGCACAACTGATTCAGCGTGTTCTGGATGACACGATCAACTCCAAGATCGCCAAACAGGTCTGGGATGCGATGTGGAATGGTGAAGGCGATGCTGACACCATCATTGCCGCCAAAGGCTTGAAACAGGAAACCGATACCGGTGCACTGGAACAGGTCATTGATGACGTCATCGCCAAGTGCACACCTCAGGTGGAGCAGTATGTGGCTGCCGAGCCAGACAAGCGTGGCAAGATGCTGGGCTTCTTCATGGGCCAGGTAATGAAAGCCTCGGGTGGCAAGGCCAACCCAGGTCAGGTCACCGGATTGCTGAAGAGCAAGCTAGACAAGCTCTGCTGATCACGCCTGAACAGGTCGTTGAAAATCTATCTGCGTTGCCGAATACCGCGTCAAAAACAGGCTCACAGCCAAAGGCTGAACGTGCTTTAGCACGGCCCCGAAGGGGCGAGCAAAGCGAGTCAAGTGCTCATTTAGTTCACTAAACTCCGCTTTTTCGCCTGTTTCTTGTGCCCTCGGGGTATTTCCTTGTCTCGGCTGCCTCGATAACGTTTTTCAACAGCCTGTTAACGTTGATCCTCTCCGCGCCTTCGTCACGGCTGGCCGAAGGCCGTGGCGCAGGGCTGTTGGCCATGCCCTGGGG
>NZ_LAPT01000033.1 GCF_003194385.1 Pokkaliibacter plantistimulans | reverse complement strand
CGACTGAACTACCGCTCCACAATTTTCATCAGCGACCAGTGCGTCGTGATGTGGGGCCGCATTTTACGCATTTCCCAATACTTGTCAAACACTTAAATCGCTTTTTCATCGCCATGCAGACGATAGCCACTAGGCCCAGTGCAATCTGCGAATTACTGTTTCTTTTGCGGCTACGACAAGGGCTCACCTTGACGCTATGGAACTCGCATCGTTTAAATAGCAGCGTTGTTTTACAACATGGTTGCCCTTGTCAACTTAATCTCTCTGCCACACAAGCAAGCAACACTTATTATAGATAAGCCAACACTTTCGAGGATTCACTCCATGCGCGGTTTATTAGCAGTCGCAGTATTAAGCCTACTGCTGAGCGGGTGTGCGCTAAGTCCACAAGCCATCACGCTAACCCCTCAACTCCAGCCTGGCGCCTATCAGGCCAGAGGACAAAGTATCAGCGTCAGCATCCAGGATCAGCGAGCAAACCCAGTACTAGGCACTCGCGGTGGCATCTATGCACGCACCAGCAATATCACATTACGGAATGATGTCAGCCAGACTCTCGCCAATAGTCTCGGGCAGGCATTGAGCAGAATGGGCTTCCAGGTTCAGGACTACAGCAGTGCCAACGTACACATGCGTGTGATTCTGGATCGCCTTACCTATCAGGCCTCTGTCAAGGGCGTCATTCAGACAGTTGACCTTTCCAACAGCATCAAAGTTGTGATTGAACAAGGCTCCTTCACCTATACAGGCCAGTTCGCGACGGAAAAACACCATGAGTTCGCCCGCATTCCTGATGAACAGACCAATACCCGAATAATCAATGAGCTCTTTGCTGACACACTGAACCGCGCACTAAGCGATCCGAAGGTTCGGCAGGCCCTACAGCGCTGAGCGCATGACAAAAAAAGAGGCACGCAACCCAGGCTGCATGCCTCTTTGTTATTACTTGATGATTATCAGACTGCTTATCATCGGGTCATTATTTAAATGACCCTCTCTATTCAGTCAGAGGGTACAAACTTCATCGCGATAGAGTTGATACAGTAGCGCAGTCCGGTAGGTGGCGGACCGTCCTCAAAGACATGCCCCAAATGGGCATCACAATGATTACAACGCACTTCCGTACGAATCATCCCGTGTGAATTGTCACGCAGACTACTGACTGAATCGCTTGAGGCCACTTCCCAGAAGCTGGGCCAGCCAGAACCCGATTCATATTTATGATCGGATGAAAACAATGGATTATCGCAGCACACACAGTGATACCACCCCACCGCGTTGTGGTAGTAATACTTACCACTGAAAGGCGGCTCAGTACCGCATTGCCGACAGACGGCAAACTGCTCAGGAGTCAACGATTCCTGCCATTCGCTTTCAGAACGCTGCGATTTTTTTTCCATCGACTACCTCTTTCCTCTTGTCGGCTTATTCACTTGCAACGACATTGCGGCTGCGTATGATGAGTCGTCGCCTTATCTCAGAGACATGCCTAGCCTGCCTCACCAGTCTGACACCCTCTTCTTATAAGGCTGTTGCCCCAGTCCCTCAAGAGCCACCCTTTGACACCAAGAGACAGCGTTACCATGTCCGTCATCCGCAAGTCGCAGAAATTACTTAATGTTTGTTACGACATCCGCGGGCCAGTCATGCAGGAAGCCAAGCGCCTGGAAGATGAAGGCCAACGCATCATCAAGCTGAATATTGGCAACCCCGCCCCCTTTGGCTTCGATGCGCCGCAAGAAATCATCACTGATGTCATTCACAACCTTCCCAATGCCCAAGGCTACAGCGACTCGAAGGGGCTGTTTGCGGCGCGTAAGGCCGTTATGCATAGCGCTCAGCTACGTAGCATTCAGGGTGTCACTATAGAAGACATCTATCTTGGTAACGGTGTCAGCGAGCTGATCGTCATGGCAATGCAAGCCCTGCTGAACGATCACGATGAAATGCTGATTCCAGCGCCAGACTACCCGCTGTGGACAGCAGCAGTTAACCTCTCTGGCGGCGTAGCTGTTCACTACCATTGTGACGAGAACAACGACTGGATTCCTGATCTGGAAGACATGGAGCGCAAGATCACTCCCCGCACTCGCGGCATCGTGGTCATCAACCCAAACAACCCAACCGGCGCACTCTATCCAAAAGAAACTCTGGAAGGTATTACCGAGCTGGCGCGCAAGCACAATCTGCTGCTGTTCGCAGACGAAATCTATGACCGCATTCTCTATGATGGCGAAGAGCACACGCCTTTAGCCTCATTGTCTGATGACGTTCTGTGCCTGACCTTCAACGGTCTGTCGAAGACCTATCGCGCGGCAGGATTCCGCTCTGGCTGGATGATTCTGAGCGGCCCCAAACACAAGGCCAAGGACTATATCGAAGGTCTGGACATGCTGGCATCAATGCGATTGTGTGCCAACGTACCAGCCCAGCATGCTATTCAGACTGCACTGGGCGGATACCAAAGCATCAATGATCTGATCATTGAGGGTGGACGCCTGCTTGAACAGCGTGATATGGCCTGGAAGTTACTCAATGAAATCCCTGGCGTGAGCTGCGTCAAGCCAAAGGGAGCTCTTTACCTGTTCCCACGCCTGGATCCGAACGTTTACCCCATTCGCAACGACGAGAAATTTGCACTGGATCTGTTGCGCCAGGAAAAAGTGCTGATCGTACAGGGCACCGGGTTCAATATGAGCGACACCCAACACTTCCGCATTGTATTCCTCCCCCACAAGGACATGCTGGAAGAAGCCATCGGCCGCATCAAACGCTTCCTGAGCAAATACGAACAGCAGTAACCCATCAATCCTCTGCCAGCAGCGGCTCATTGATCAGTCAGCTGCTGGCTTGTAGTTATACTATCGCCCTCAGTTATGGCTCATAACGCAACACCAGTACAAAATCGCCCTGTTGCTGAACATGATCTACGTAAACAAAATCGGGACCTTCCCGCTTCAGTAAACGTTTGAGATTTGGCAAAGGCAGACTTTCATCCGCCCCCCACAATGCCAGAATACCTTCAGGCACCAGCACAGGCTCCAGCCGGCGCAAAGCCAAAGCCGCTTGCCGCTGTACATCGCCATGCATTTCATGGCAACGCACTACCGCGCCATCTATATCCAGCTGTTTCGGTAACCGACTCCAGCAAGAAGCCATAGGCTGATCTACCAGACTAAGTCGATCAGCACGATACCCAAGGAAACGGTGCACATCTCTCAGGTGATCCTGCACCCAACGCTCGCCGGTGACATTAACCACGTGCAGCGCCCCGGCACTGAGCGCTGCCGAAGAAAACAGGCTATCCAGCGGTTCCAGATTCAACCAGGTGCGTCCGGGCAAGTCAGGCATCAGGACGCTTAGCAACAGCGAGTCATCCATCTGCCAGCCATCGATCAGACCTTCACCACTCCAACTGAAATAGCGTTTCCCAGCCCAAGCCTGGGCACTCCCCTGGCAGCCCCATACCTTCGGTGACTCACCCAATAACCTCACTGGCTTGCCATCCATGCACACACTCAGGCACTGAATACCTTTAACGTGCAACTGGCTCCACAGGTGCAGCACAACCTCTTCGCCCAATGGAACACCTTCACAGTAGAGCTCAACCACCGGAGGCAGCCAGTTAAGATACAACCCACCCTCTTCCAGCTCACAGCTGACAAAGTTGGCCTGCATTTCATCTAACGGTCCTAGAGCACCGCTCAACGCCTGCCAGACTTGGCTATTCATATACATCTCTCCGCCTGACCTCCCATCGCGTGTCGCGCAGCATGCCAAACTTCATGCAAGCACGAAAGCGCAAACCACCACGGCATGAACATCTGGTTAACAAAAGCCAGATAACCAAGCTGTTAGAAGCAATAACCGCACAGGGCGCAGGGTAACACTTTGATAAACTCAACAACCATAATTTGCTTGAATCCTTATCCTGCCAATCTATCTTAGAGCTCATCCTGACAAATGGAGGTTTAATTCAACTATGCGAATCCTGCTATTTCTCGCGACCAACCTGGCGGTCATGGTCGTGGCGGGTATCGTAATGAGCTTGCTCGGCGTGGGATCAACGTTGAAGGCCAACGGGGTGGACCTGGACCTTCAAAACCTGCTGATCATCTGTGCCATTTTTGGCTTTGCTGGCTCTCTGATCTCCCTGTTCATGTCGAAGACAA
Source organism: Pokkaliibacter plantistimulans (assembly GCF_003194385.1). Classification (GTDB taxonomy): domain Bacteria; phylum Pseudomonadota; class Gammaproteobacteria; order Pseudomonadales; family Balneatricaceae; genus Pokkaliibacter; species Pokkaliibacter plantistimulans. The sequence continues at coordinate 31,772 of NZ_LAPT01000033.1, read as the reverse complement.
TGGCTAAGTTTTCGACTGGCACCAAGATCATTGAGTCACCCAGAACAGCTCATGAAAAGTGGCTATTGGACACAGTGGCCGAACTGTCAAACAAAGCAGGCATCAAAATGCCCGAGGTCGGGATTTTTCCTGCACAGGAAGCGAATGCGTTCGCAACGGGATGGAATCGCAATGATGCTCTCGTTGCTGTCAGCGAAGGGTTATTGAGCCGCTTCCGATCAGAGGAAGTCAAAGCGGTACTGGCGCACGAAATTGGGCACGTCGCCAATGGCGACATGGTTACGCTTACCCTGATTCAGGGAGTGGTGAACACCTTTGTCATGTTCTTCGCGCGCATTATTGGCCATACCGTAGATCGTTTCCTGAATAGCAATAATGAGCAAAACTCTGGCTACGGTATCGCCTACTACCTAGTGTCATTTGTGATGGAAATCATATTTGGCATACTGGCGTCAATTATTGTCGCCTGGTTCTCCAGATTGCGGGAATATCGCGCCGATGAAGCAGGCGCTAGACTGACCAATAAAGATGCCATGATCAGCGCCTTACAGAGACTGAAACAAGAGTACGAACTACCATCCAGCATGCCTGATCAGCTGACAGCCTTTGGCATTCGCGGCGGCATGAAAGGTGGACTGGTCGCCCTGATGGCAAGCCACCCTCCTCTTGATGATCGTATCAACGCTTTGAGACAGCTGACTTAAGCCATAAATACATCCGCATGAACGATAAAATGGGAGCGCAAGGCTCCCATTTTTTCATCCTGACTATTCTGAGTACGACTCACTCACGCGTGTAAAAGGGAAGCTCGATTTGCATCTCATCACTCGCCAAACGGCGAAACCCCCGGGCTTTGAGTGCCATGCAGCGACATTGCAACTGCTCCCAGGCATGCTCAAACTTCAACGGCAAACGACTACGTTTTACCGTCAATAAATTGCCAGCGAGCGTATAAGCCTGCGTCCAGAGATACCAATCCCCTACAAGATCTTGCTTGATCTCGATACAGATCATCTCCACTGACGAACACCACTTAAAACGCAAGCCTGGAATCCTTACAATAGCGCGCATGAAAAAAAGGGGCGCCATTGGGCCTCATTCACATTCAAAAGTAAAGAGAGCCATATGACAGCACCTACGGCGGGGCGACTACGTATTGTTGCCGATGAAAATATGCCGGGTCTTACCACCCTTTTCAACGACATCGGCAGCCTGACCGCTCTCCCCGGCAGAAGTATTACCAGGCAAGACTTGCTGCAGGCCGATGCCCTTCTGGTACGTTCGATTACCAGAGTGAATCAGGCACTGCTGGAAGGAACACCCATTAAGTTTGTCGGCAGTGCCACTATCGGAACCGATCACCTAGACATCCCCTGGCTGGACAACAACCATATCACCCATACTAATGCCCCCGGATGTAACGCTGACTCCGTTGCCGATTATGTCATCGCCGCCCTGGCTCATCTGTCTCATCAGGACGGCAGCAACTGGTTCACCAACAAGACCGCCGCCGTTATCGGTGTCGGCAATGTCGGCAGCAAGGTTGTCCAACGCTTGCGGGGCCTTGGTCTGCACGTTCTGGTAAACGACCCACCACGTCAGCAACAACATCCAACTGATGATCCGCACTTTGTCGACCTGAATACAGCCCTCAGCGCCGACATCATCTGCTGCCACACGCCACTGGTAAGATCAGGCGACTTCCCAACCTATCATCTTCTGGATGAGCCTCAGATCAGCGCCATACGCCCCGGCACATTACTGCTGAATGCAGGTCGTGGCGACGTCATCAACAATCAGGCACTTCTAGAGCGGATGCAACGACAAAATGATCTGGAACTGGTAATGGATGTATGGGAAAACGAGCCACGCCCGTTGCTGGGCCTAATTCCTTACACTCGCATCAGCACTCCGCATATTGCGGGATACAGCCTTGATGGGCGATTACGAGGCAGCTGGATGATCTACCAGGCGCTGTGCCAATTCGCTGGCATTCAACCCACAGTCTCTTTTGACCAGCTGGTGCCTGAGCCCACCATCCGGGCAGTCTCCTGCTCAGCCTCCATTTCATTGCCGGAATGCTTTAATCTAATCCCTCTGGCACTCGATGTGAGCCGGGAGGACCAGCGTTTTCGTCGTACATTGAGCACTGCAGCGACTGGCGATCTGGCATCTGCCTTCGATACGCTGCGCAAGACTTACCCGCTCTCACGTGAACTACGTCAACTACAGGTTAGAGTGGACAAGCAAACGACTGCCACCTATAACAAGCAGACGTCATCTCAGCAGTCACAGCCTGATGCTGCAGAAACGACAAAACTATTGCATGCTCTAGGCTTTTCGATAACGGAATAATCGATGACGGTGGATCAAGACAGTACCCCTCACTCCCTTGACGATTTAGCATTACGCATTGGCGATCCGCTCTATCTGGAAACGCTTTCACCCACTACACGATATGTAGTGCGTTTAATGGGCTATGTAGCGGGAAAAAGCATGCTGGTTACCGCCCCTCTTGCACAGGGGCGCCCCATCTTGTTGAAGGAAGGCAAGCCAATACGCGTAAAGCTATTGGCAGAAAACCGTGTTTGCGGCTTCAGCACCGTTGTCATCAAAGCCTGCATGACGCCATTCAATTATTTGCATCTGAGCTACCCCAAGGATATTGAAGTACTGGAATACCGTAAGGCCAGCCGCATCAGTGTGCGCCTGATCGTATCGCTGGATGAAATGGTTGAAGAAAGTACGCCGGGGAGATGGCCCAAGCCTGCACTCTGTACCGACATCAGCACAACAGGGGCCAAAATCAGCTCGAGCGAACCGCTGGTAGATATTGGTGAGTCACTCTATATGACGGCCCGATTAAGCGTGGCCAATGTAGAGCAAATCGTTCGCATCCCTCTGATTATCCGGAACAGAACGTTGGAGGAGGATGAAGGAGGTCAGACTATATTCCATCACGGCGCCGAATTTGCCTATCTGGACGAGGAAACCAGGGTAGTACTGTCAGGTTTTGTGTACGAACAGATACTTAAAAACAAACGATGACCGTTTGTTTTTCTGAAAATAGGGGTAGCGAAAGCTTAAAAGAAAGGGTGGCCAAGACCACCCGACAAGAAGGGGTGTATCACTACTACTTCAATCAAGCGTAAGCAAGACGTGTAAGCTGCTTTCACAATGCCTAATCCCTAGCACAAACCTGATAATGGCGTCCCATAGGGGGTTCGAACCCCTGTTACCGCCGTGAAAGGGCGGTGTCCTGGGCCACTAGACGAATGGGACGAAAACGGACAATCAGCTTTGCAGTACGCAATTTTGAAGGAGCACATATGTTACTGACTTGCTACTGACAGGTCAAGAATGCCTATAACATTTCCCCACTCAATACAAGCCATTGATAACGCAAAAAAAATATCACCCCTGCTTGACCTGACTTAACCATCTGATTAATATGCGCCCCGCAGTTGAGCAAGTCGTTCCTCGATAGCTCAGTCGGTAGAGCAGCGGACTGTTAATCCGTTGGTCGCTGGTTCGAGTCCAGCTCGAGGAGCCATTCGGAGTGTAGCGCAGCCTGGTAGCGCGTCTGCTTTGGGAGCAGAATGTCGGGGGTTCGAATCCCTCCACTCCGACCACCTTTCGTTATTCTGAAATACATCCTCGACTTGACTAAGATGCCGACTGGCGTAGCCTTAACGTGGTTCTCCCACCAAGGTTCACCATGAGCGTATCAACCTCTCAACCATCCCGCATAGGCACCGGGCCTATTCGTGTTGGTATCATTGGCTACGGCTTGTCAGCCAAAGTATTTCATATTCCCTTTCTCCGCACTCTGCCTGAGTACCGCCTGCAGGCTATCTGCAGCAGCCGAACAGCTGAGATCAGCGAGGCACTCCCCGGCATCAAAATCGTTGAAGCTCCGTCTGACCTCTGTGCCGATGATGATATCGATCTCATCGTGATCACCAGCCCCAATAACAGCCATTTCAATCTGGCACGCATGGCGTTGAAACATTACAAGCATGTCGTAGTGGAAAAGCCTTTTACGACATATTCAGAGCAGGCACTCGAGCTGGCAGAATATGCTGTTCAACAGCGTTGCTGTATCAGCGCCTTTCACAATCGTCGGTGGGATGGCGACTTCCTGACAGCTCGCCACCTCATGGAGTCAGGCCGTCTCGGTAACGTACACGTCTTCGAAAGTCGTTTTGATCGTTTTCGCCCTGAAGTACGCCAGCGCTGGCGTGAACAACCAGGGGAAGGCACCGGCTACTTGTGGGATCTTGCACCACATCTGATCGACCAGGCACTCACCATATTTGGTATGCCCCACAGCCTGACAGCACGCACTCTACCACTGCGGCCCGGCGCAACTACGTGTGACTATGTCCATCTGCAACTCCACTACCCCCAACGAGAAGTCATTCTCAATGCCAGCCCCTATATGGCCGCGAAACCAGCCTTACGCTTTCTTATTCAGGGAGACGCTGGCAGCTATATCAAATATGGATTGGACCCCCAGGAAGAACGCCTGACTGCAGGCATACAGCCTGCCGAACCAGACTGGAACAAGGAAGACGAATATCACTGGGGGGTGTTGTTTGATGGCAATGGCAAAGTCGAACATATTTCGACACAACCTGGCGACTATGGCACTTACTACAGCAAGCTGGCCAAATGCATACACGGCCATGGCCCCAATCCGGTTTCTGCAACCGATGCCGCGCAAGTTATACGCCTCATAGAGCTGGCTGAACTCAGCCAAACACAACAGAGCACACTGGAATTAGCATGAAGACCGCAGATGAATTGCTAGAACAGGAACAACAATTACTGCTCCCTTACTTCAACAACGAGTCCGCCTGGCGCTTGGGCACCCTGATTCGCGATCACGCCAGTCATATCAATGCAGCCGTTGCCATAGACATACACGCATTTGGTCAACAACTGTTCTTCAGTGCTCTACAGGGTAGCCAGCTAGATAACCTGGAGTGGATTCGCAGGAAACGTCAAAGCGTACTGCGCTTTGGCCACAGCACACTGTATCTGCGACGTTTTCATGAATCGAAAGGAAGAATTTTCGAGGAACAGGCGCACATTGATGTTACAGAATACAGTGGTCATGGCGGCGGCGTGCCTCTGCGACTCAAAGAAGGAGGCCTTATTGGTGCGGTGTGTGTAAGCGGCTTACCTGACACTGAAGATCATGCTGTTGCCGTGCAAGCCTTACAGCAGCTGATAGAGGAGATGCATAACGGCGCTTCGTGATAACAAAGTATCATCGCATGCGGTCAGCAAAAAGGGTGTACCATCATCTGAGAAACACCCTTGTTTGCCCATGATGCCATTACTAGACGCCCGCCAGCCATTCGCTCACAGCAGAGGTAGTCAACTCCAGCACCGGCGGCAGCCGCTTCATGACCACATTAACAGCCATCAACTGACCACTTCGTGCACTGGTTTCCATCTGCATGGCCATCCTGGCCAGCTGCTGCGCTCCGATACCTGCAGAACTACCTTTCAGATCATGTGCTACAAGCGTCGTCTGCGCAGCATCACCCGCACTCACAGCCTGCATCAGCCTCTCTACCTTTCCAGGCAGGTCGTTCAAATATCCCTGTACGAACGCCTTCATCGTCGCGTTTGACGTATCTTCCGCTAACTCCAACAAGGGCGTTGGATCAAACACCTTGATCTCAGTCACTATGATTAACCTTATTAATGTGAAAGCCACTAGCCGCGCAAAGTATACTCGCCCCAAACCAGCACAGCACATCCATCACTCAACACTTGCGCCATAATTTCACGATTGCATGACTATCCACTAAAGCGGAACTGTTTTCCTAATGGATTGCCACTAATCTTGAAACACACACTTCAGATGGAACAGATTGCCGAAAAATAAAAAGACACCAGAGCTGGCAAAAGGTTACCCACTGTTACTGGTTAACAGATTGGCTTTTTCTTACGCTACGCCTACTTTTAACTCTATACATAACCACCTGACATCTAGCTGATGTCAGCACAGCATCTGTGTGGGTATTGGCAAAGAGGTAGTTTCACAGGCAACGAACCAAAAGCTAACCGACCTTCCACTCAACTCGATGTAAGACGTGTACAACAATAATTCAAGGCCAGTGACACTAGCTGAACAGCGGTTACTGCAGGCAACGCAACACAGGATAACGCTCTATGGCCACCCACCAATCTTCAATATGCGTAGTGCTGGAAGACTCCAGCGGCGGCGGTGAGCACCTGGAAACCCGTCTAAAGATGCTTGCTGATCAATCCACCCTAGCCGGAGAGTGCTGGATTCAAACTAGCCAACAGGGCACTGAGCGCGTTCGCAATCTGCTGCGCAGTAAAAAATGGCCCTGGCCAATCACCATCGTTGAAGTAGAAGACAATCGATTAGCCCAGGCACGCAACAAAGCCATAGAAGAAACCCATTGCCAGTGGATCATTTTCTGGCAAGAAAATTTCATGTGGCAGCCCCATACTCTGGAGGCCATGACGACCGACAGTCACAGAGACTCTCCCGTCATGGTATTCAGCAACGTTGAGCTTAAAGGTGCTGGCCACACTCCCCAACCCACACTGTTTGAACACTGGCCCGGCTTCCGTCGCTTCTTTAACCATTCGCCCTGGCGTCCGATTTCGCTGAAAGGCAGCGCTTTCCAGAGCCTGCTCGGAGAACCCGTATGCTGTGGGTCAGCCGTTCTGTACGCTGTTGAAATGCTGAAGCGTAGTGGTGGCATCAGCGAAAACCTGCCCACCGAAGCACAGCTTTGGGATGCCTGTCTGAGACTCAGCCTGCAAGGGATAGTCAGCGCCACCCCCTACCCCTGGGTGAGCTGGCAGCAGTCAGGTACGGACAGCACGCTACCTTATATTCGCGCCTGTGAAGCGATTCATGAGCGTTATGCCGTGCAATTAGCCAGACTGCCCATGCTGATGAAACGTCGCGCCAAAGCAAGACTGGCACAAGCCTACAGTCACTTTTATCTGGCATTGAAATGCCCGGGTCAGGCCATTGCTCACTTGCTGCGCGCTTCATATCAACTGCCTGAGAGACGCACCTGGCAAGGATGGCATGCAGCCTTCAGCCATCTCTGGCAACAGCTGCTACCCCCACGTTACTCAGGTGGGCAGCACACACCGGCGTAATCGCCCTGCTACCTGTTCTCGTACAAACAAAAACGGCGCCCCTTCTGAAGGTTGCGCCGTTTTTCATCATTGAAAATGTGCAGGTGATGCCAATGACTGACATCACCCACACATAGCTTTAACGCTCTTTGGTATAAGGCTCGCCAATTGCCTTAGGAGCGATGGCCTTGCCGATAAAGCCAGCTAGCAGTACCACCGTCAGTATATAAGGCAGTGATTCGATCAGCTGTACTGGCACCACGCCAATGCCAGGCACTTCGACCCCTTGCAGGCGAACCGCCACCGCATCAAGGAAGCCAAACAACAGGCAAGCAAACATCACGGGCACAGGGCGCCATTTACCGAAAATCAGTGCTGCCAATGCCATATAGCCCTGACCAGCTGTCATATCACGGACAAATTGCGCATTCTGAGCCGTGGATATATAGGCGCCAGCCATTCCACACAGCACGCCATTGAGCATCAGAGCCCGGTAACGCAGCCAGGCAACGGAAATACCCGCAGTATCGACAGCCTTGGGGTTTTCACCCACAGCCCGCAGACGCAAGCCGAAACGACTACGATAGACAATCCACCAGACTACAGGCACGGCTGCGAACGCGATGTATACCAGAATGTTGTGCCCACCGATCAGCTCGTAGTACAACTCACCCAGCACAGGCACATTTTTGACAGCTTCAGCTCCGGGCAACACGATTTCGGTGAATCGTGCTGTATTTGGTAGATTGGGAGTCTGCCCGCCCTGATGGAACCACACCAGCCCCAGCACAATGGACAGGCCAGCAACCAGAATATTGATAGCCACCCCACTCACTACCTGATTACCCCTGTGGGTGATACAGGCAAAGCCATGCAACATGGCCAGCGACCAGGACACCACTATGGCTGCCGCCAACCCCATCCACGCAGAGTTAGCCAGGTAAGCAACACAGGCTGCAGTAAAAGCGCCTGCCAGCATCTTGCCTTCCAGACTGATATCCACCACACCGGAGCGTTCTGAGAACAACCCGGCCAGCGCAGCCAAAATCAATGGCGCCGAGACCCTGACGGTCGCATCAAGGGTCAGCACCGCAATCACATAAAAATCCATGAGTGCTTCTCCTTATGCAGCCTTACTGGACAACAAACGCACCAGCAAAGGCCGATACATAAACTCCAGCGCACCGCAGAACAGAATGATCAGACCCTGAATCATCACCACCATGTCACGGGTGATATTGGGCATATCAAACGCAAGCTCGGCGCCGCCCTGATAGAGCGCGCCAAACAGCAAGCTGGCCAGAACGATACCGACAGGATGATTGCGCCCCATCAACGCCACGGCGATACCGACGAATCCATAACCGGCACTGAAGTCCAGTAACAGACGGTGCTGCACGCCCAGAATCTCGTTGACCCCAACCAGCCCGGCCAGAGCACCTGACAAGCACATTACCCAGATAATCACCTTGGCCGGCTTGATACCGGCATATACCGCCGCTGTGCTATTGCTGCCCACCGTGCGCAGCTCGTAACCCCAGCGCGTACGCCAGATCAGCAACCAGACCAGCACGCAGCAAACCAGCGCCAGAAAAAACGAGACGTTCAATGGTGACTCATCGAAGCTGATACCCATTCCCGCAAGCATATTGTGGATAAAGGGCAGCCAGGCCACTTCTGCAAACTCCCGGCTGGAAGATGACATCTGACCCGGGTCTTTCAGCACATGGGACAGCAGATACACCATCAGCGACGAAGCCAGAAAGTTAAACATGATCGTGGTGATAACCACATGACTCCCACGCCTGGCCTGCAGATAGCCGGGCAAAAAGGCCCAGGCCGCCCCGAACAGCGCACTGGCAACCACTGCCAGCGGAATCAGAATCCAGGCAGGCAGATAAGCATCCAATGCCAGACAGGCTAATCCAGCCCCTAATCCACCTATATAGGCCTGACCTTCCCCACCGATATTGAACAGACCGGCATGAAAGGCGACAGCTACCGCAAGGCCAGTGAATATAAAGTTAGTGGTGTAATACAGGGTGTAACCGAACCCTTCCTGATAGCCAAATGCGCCATAAAGCATGATTTTGGCCGCTTCAATCGGGCTTTCGCCGATCATCAGGAATACAATGCCCGTTACCAGAAACGCAGAAATAATATTCAGTGCAGGCAATAACGCCTTGTTCGCCCAACCAGGCAATGCACCAGCGGGTTGACTCATGCGCTCACCTCTTCTTGCTGAGCGTTAGCCATCAACAGACCCAGAGTCCGCTCATTGGCCTCAGAAGCGTTAACTTCACCAGTAATTTGGCCATCGCACATCACTAGAATGCGATCGCTGACCGACATGATCTCTTCCAGCTCCACCGACACCAGCAGAATGGCCTTGCCAGCGTCACGCATCGCTATGATGCGCTGGTGAATGAACTCGATGGCTCCAATATCCACACCACGCGTCGGCTGACCGATCAGCAACACTGCCGGATCGTGCTCCATTTCTCGCGCCAGGACGATTTTTTGCTGATTACCACCAGAGAAGTTGGCGGACTTGAGATGAGGATCACGCGGACGAATATCGTAAGTCTCCGCCTTTTCCTTGTATGAGCTGAGAATTGCCTCCTGATTCATCAGCACTTTGCCATTGAATTCAGGGTAATGATGGTGACCGAGTATTGCCGACTCCTTGGCAGAGAAGGCCGTTACCACGCCCATTCGATGACGATCTTCAGGCACATGGGCCAACCCCAGTTCCCGCAGTTGAGCAGGATCCTTGGGCGACTCGGCCGAGATGCTGGCGCCACCCAGGGTAATGGTACCGCTTCCGACCGGAAGAATGCCCGACATGGCCTCAAGCAGTTCGCTCTGGCCGTTACCAGACACCCCGGCAATCCCTACCACCTCACCAGCGCGCAACTGGAAGCTGACATCCTTGACCCGACGAACACCCTGCGCATCATTGACGCACAGGTGCGACACCTCCATCAGTACCTGACCGGCCTGAGCATCTGCCTTGTTTACCTGCAGCAGCACCTTGCGTCCGACCATCAACTCGGCCAGCTCTTCCTTACTGGTTTGCGCCGTCAGACGATGAGCCACCACTTCACCTGCGCGCATGACGGCAACCTGGGTGGTGGCATCGATAATCTCACGCAGCTTATGGGTAATCAGGATGACCGTGACGCCCTGTTCACGCAGCGAGAACAGAATGCGGAACAGCTCGTCAGTCTCCTGCGGCGTCAATACCCCGGTAGGCTCATCCAGTATCAGAATGCGCGCACCGCGATACAACGCCTTGAGTATTTCTACCCGCTGCTGCAACCCCACAGACAACTCGCCAACAATGGCATCCGGATCCACTTCGAGATTGTACTCACGACCCAGACGCAATAGCTCATTGCGCACGTGCTCGCGGCCCTGGCGCAGCAGTGCTCCGCCCTCAGCCCCCAGCATGACGTTCTCGATAACGCTGAAGTTATCCACCAGCATGAAATGCTGATGCACCATCCCGATACCCGCACGGATAGCATCCTGCGAGGAGCGAATGGTACAGACTTTGCCGTCTACCTTGACTTGCCCTTCATCGGCTTCGTAAAAACCGTAGATGATGCTCATCAGGGTCGACTTGCCTGCACCGTTCTCACCGACAATACCTTGAATGGTGCCGGCTGGTACGCTGAGGGAGATATTCTTGTTGGCCTGCACGGCACCAAAGCGCTTGCTGATATTGATCAGCTCCAGTGCAGGCGGGGATGATGCCGCTGAAGCCGGGTCTTTCGACCCGGCCGGCTGTGAGGTATGCACAGTCATGAGATTAGCTGATTACTCGCAGGCGTTGTTGGACATGTAATCGTGAACTTTGATCTTGCCGGAGATGATGTCCTGCTGGATGGAATCCATCTTGGCTTTCATGTCGGCAGTGACCAGGTCCTTGTTGTACTCATCATACGCCCAGGACACGCCGTTTTCCGCCAGACCCAGTACTTTCACACCGGGCTTCCAGCTACCGTCAGCCACTTCCTTGATGGTGTTATAGGCAGCTACGTCGACACTCTTGACCATCGAAGTCAGCATGGTGCCGGGATGCAGATAGTTCTGGTTAGAGTCAACGCCGATGGCATACTTGCCTTCATCTTTAGCAGCCTGATAGACACCGATGCCGGTACCGCCTGCGGCAGCAAATACCACATCTGCGCCACGATCAAACTGACTCTTGGCCAGCTCACCACCTTTACCAGGGTTATTCCAGGCTGCAGGCGTCGAGCCAGTCATGTTCTGGAAGACTTCGATGCCGGGGTTAACAAACTTGGCACCCTGCTCGTAACCACATTCAAACTTACGAATCAGGCCGATATCCATGCCACCCACAAAGCCGACTTTGCCAGTTTTGCTGGCCATGGCTGCCAACGCACCCACCAGGAAGGAACCTTCGTGCTCCTTGAATACGATGGACTCAACGTTAGGTTTATCTACTACCATGTCGATAATGGCGAAGTGAGTATCGGGGAACTCGGTAGCTACCTTTTCGAGAGCATGGGCCTGATTGAAGCCTACTGCGATAACCGGATTACTACCGCGCTTGGCCATGCGACGCAGGCCCTGTTCAATCTGAGAGTCGTTGGCAGGCTCGAACTCCTTGACCTCAGCCCCCGTTTCGTCGGCGTAACGTTTGACACCCTTGGAAACCGCCTCGTTGAACGACTTGTCAAACTTACCGCCCATGTCATACACGACAGCAGGGCTAACGTCAGCTGCCTGCGCCCCGAGAGAAACGGTCATTGCAACAGCAGCAGCCATCAGAGTTCGTTTCATAGCTCACCTTCAAGCTTGAATAGTTATTAACAAAAGTAGCATCGAAATGTCGAAACAGCAGCTGAATGGCTTTCAGCTGCCGAAAGGGCGTCAATAGTAATGTCCGCCCGTTTTTAAGTAAAAAAAAACCGTCAGATTGGTTAAAAAACAATGCACCATCATCTCGTCAATCAGCCATTTAACGTGCCTCGCACTGAAAATGCCTGTGTCCGATTGGCAGCCAGCTCTTATCAAGAGCTGCTCTCTGACAAATCAGCCGGGACAGATGCAACAACTTGGCCAAGTGGTCAGGAAATATAAAAATTCTTCCTGAACAATGCTTACCGCCTACGCTCTTGCAATCGTTCTTGTGGTAGACCAAAAGCAGTACAGAGCAGGAGAATCGTTAACTTGACCGTTTGGATACATTTTTGCTCACCCCCAAGACAGGCCGCACCAAAAACAGGCAAACGTTTCGCTACACTTTTGCTGCCGCTGACCGCTAATAGATCTTAGACTAGGTGCTAACTGTTACGAAAAGTGATACATATAGCGGCCTGACATTCAACTCGGTAACACCGTAATGCTCAAGGAGATACGACGTTGAGCAATGTTGCAGAGCCCACCACTGATGGCGTCCCACCCGGTAAGGGCAAGCCGCGCGACTTTGAAGTCGAGCTAATCAGTGCCCGTGCCATTCACCAAAAAGCCGTCAATCTGCTACGCGGCGTTAGCCTCAATGTGCAAAATCAAGCGCCTGTTGACTACAGCGCAGTAGCCAACTGCTCCCAACTCATTCAGCGCTCTCTGGATCGCAATGCCGATGCGCTGATCTGCGTCGGTCGCCTGCGCAGCCCCGAGAACTACCTTTATGAGCACTCCGTTAACGTCGCCATTCTGCTGGGTAATTTCGGCCTGTTTCTGGGAATGAAATCCTCCATGATCAGTGAACTGATCACCGGGGGGTTGCTCCATGATATTGGCATGATGCTGATCCCTCAGCGTATTCGCGATAAAACGGACAAGCTGACCCCTGATGAATTTAAAGTTATTCGCCAGAGCCCACTCTATTGCGAATCGCTTCTGCGCGATTTACCCGATGTTTCTCCCTTAACCATGACGGTCGCTACTCAGAATTACGAGAATTTCGACGGCAGCGGCTATCCCTACGGATTGAAAGGTAAAAAAATCAGCCTTTACGGTCGTATGGCGGCAGTGGTCAATACCTATGATGCAATGACTGTGGATCGCTTTCACAAGGGAGCCCGCCCTCCGGCAGCGGTACTAAAAACCATTCTGCAGCTCAAAAACACGCGTTTCGATCCTGAGGTAGTAACCCGTTTCATAACCTGCATGGGCGTGTTCCCGGTAGGTTCTCTGGTTGAACTACAAAGCGGAAAAATTGGCTTTGTGATGAAGCTGGCGGCTAAAACCCGCCAACCCGCGGTGGTGCGCACCGTCTTTCATACTGGACGCAATGAACATTTACCCCCGGAAGATACCTGGCTGGAATCGCGTCTCGGTGCACCACCCCAGGATGTCCTGCGCGGCCCCTTTATACCGGGTGAAAAATTCCCCACCCTCGACTTCGAAATCTATATCTGACTTTCGATTACGCCTGATCTCGCGACGGGATCAGGTTCCGCACTCGCTTCTCTGTTCGGTGAACGGTTTCGCAACAGAAGATGGACATATTACTCTGGCTGCTCAGACCATTGACCACTACAGACAGAGATCAGCATCAGAACCCTCCACCGGACATTCTCAATCCCCCCTCTACCCCTTGATAGTTACTGAATCGTACCCACAATAAGGCTCTCGGCAGACTAACCTGCCCACGATCGTTCCTTCCAGTATCGCGAAATGCACGTGCGCCGCTGGCACAGGTTTGATCCCCCTATTCAAACGCAGTATGTAGAGGTTTGTATGCGTCAGAAGAAACTGGAAATGCCCACTGCCGAGGAAGCCCTGCCCGGCCGCGTGCAGTCGATGCCTGTCGCTGACAAGCACACCGTTCTGGGTACCCCGCTGAAGGCTCCTTTTCCCGCAGGCATGGAGTGCGCGTTATTTGGCCTGGGATGCTTCTGGGGGGCTGAGCGTAAATTCTGGCAGCAATCCGGGGTATATAGCACTGCGGTTGGTTACGCGGGCGGCCTGACACCCAACCCCACCTATGACGAAGTCTGTACCGGTCTGACGGGCCACAATGAGGTCGTACTGGTGGTGTTCGATCCACAGCAGACTTCCTATCAGAACCTGCTGAAAGTGTTCTGGGAAGTACACAACCCGACGCAAGGCATGCGCCAGGGCGGTGACATCGGTACTCAATACCGCTCCGGTATCTACACCTTTTCGGACGAGCAGCTGCAACAGGCACTGGATAGCCGTGAAGCCTTTGCCAGCAAACTGCAGGACGCAGGCTTCGGTGCCATCACCACCGAAATTATGCAGGCGCCTGAATTTTTCTACGCAGAAGACTATCACCAGCAATATCTGGACAAGAATCCGCAGGGTTACTGTGGACTGGGTGGCACCGGGGTGACCTGCCCTATCTGATCTCGCTGCACCTCGGAATCCCCTTCACCTCTCTGCATACCGTTCAATAACAGAGCAGCCGTCATCTTCCTGCTGAACAGAGCCGGAAGATGACTGGCAACTGCTCGCGTCATGAGTACAATAGGGCCCGCACAACTGTGCAAATATCCAGTTAAATGCCGATGAGACTCATTCCTTATCGCTGATTGCCATTCACTGCACCGGTGCCTGATAGATACCGGCATGACCACCAAGCGGGTGACTGATGCTATTTCGCAATTTGATCATTTATACCTTCAGCCAGCCTTTTGAGCTCGACGATGAGCAGTTGCATCAGGCCCTGGAAGCCCATCGGTTTCAGCCTTGCTCCAGCCAGGAACAGGAACGACTGGGCTGGGTCAGCCCGATGCAGAATGATCCTCAGGTGTTCAATCTGCAAAGCCAGGGCTTCTACCTGCTGAAAGCCAAACGTCAGGAAAAGCTGCTGCCAAGCCAGGTCGTCAACGAAAACCTGCAGGAGAAGCTGGAAAAGATCGAAGACGAACAAGGCCGCCGCCCTACGCGGAAAGAGCGGCAGGACCTGAAAGATCAGGTCATTCTTGAATTGCTACCTCGTGCTTTCAGCCGCCATCAGCATTTCTTTGTGTGCATTGCCCCTTCACAGGGATGGCTGGCCGTCGACACCGCCAGTTACGCCAAAGCAGAACCTCTGCTTAATCTTTTACGTGAAGGGCTGGGCTCACTGCCAGTGATTCCACCACGCGTCAAACAGGCACCACAGGCAGTCATGACCACCTGGCTGAACGATTTCAGCACGTTGCCCGGCGATGTTACTGTCGGTGATGAGTGTGAACTGCGCGACCCGCAGGAAGACGGAGGCATCATCCGCGTACGTCGTCAGGCGCTGGACAGTGAAGAAATACAGACCCACCTTGATGCCGGCAAACAAACCACGCGCCTCAGCCTGCACTGGCAGGACAGTTTGAGCTTTACACTCTGCGATGACCTGAGTCTCAAACGCCTGCAAGCCAGTGAACGCTTGCAGGACGAGCTGGACAACACCCAGACCGACTCAATGGATCAGGAGCTGGATGCGCTCTTCACCCTCAGTGCACTGGAACTGAATCGCCTGATTCCTGTAATGATCGACTGGTTCGGCGGCAAAGAATAATCACCTCCCGCTATCCACAGCCGCGCACTGTCATGAAGACTGCATCTCTGGCTGACAAGTTACCCACAGAAAATGTGGATAACTGTGTTAGCAGGTCAGCTCAAGCAAGCAGTGGCGCGGCTCGTCTTAAACTGTCGCCAAAATACTCAGTCAATTAGTGCTGTCACTGACCACCCATTCACAGAGAGATTGCCAATCCATGAACCCCACTCCGCAGGAAAAACATCAGACCCTGCAACGCGTGACCATTGTTGGCTCCGTTATCAATCTGGCACTGGGTATTGCCAAAATTCTGCTTGGCTGGATGTTCCGCTCCCATGCACTGTTAGCGGATGGTATTCATTCCCTGTCTGATCTGCTGTCAGACATTCTGGTACTGGTACTGGGCAAGATTGCGCATCAGGGCCCCGATACCAATCACCCCTATGGCCACGAGCGTTTCGAGACCCTGGGTACCGTCTTACTTGGCATGATTCTCGGTGCAGTCGCCGGGGCACTGGGCTACGACAGCATCGTTCGCCTGTTCGGTCACAGCACTCCGGCTCAGACCAGCTGGCTTACTCTGGCCATTACCCTGTTTTCCATTCTTTCCAAGGAATGGCTGTATCACTACACCCTGAAAGCGGGAAAGCAGATCCGCTCAGATCTGCTGATAGCCAACGCCTGGCATCATCGTACTGATTCGCTGTCCTCCATCGTGGTGCTGGTAGCACTGATTGGGAATTATATTGGCCTCAGCTGGCTGGACCCTGTGGCGGCGCTGGTGGTGGCGTTCATGGTCGCCAGGATAGGCTGGGAGCTGACCTGGAGCAGTTTGCAGGAGCTGACCGACCGCGCCCTGCCTGAAGAGGAAACCGAGGCGATCATGCAGGCCATGAGCCAGGAACCGGGCATCAAGGATGTCCATGATTTGCGCAGTCGCAAAATGGGCAGCCATTATCTGGTGGATGTGCATCTGGTCGTCAGTGATGAATTGTCTGCCGCCGAGGCCCATCACGTAGGATTGCGCGCCACTCAGCGAGCGCGCAAAGCCTGTGCCGACATTCGCGACATTGTCTTTCACATTGATGTCAGTGTCGATGAACAGGGCCAGCTGCATCTCCCCAGCAGGCATGATGTGATGCAATGGCTGCGGCCAAGACTGCAGGAGCGCCAGCTACATCTGCATCACCTCAAACTGTACTACCTGAACCGGCAGGTGCGTGTTGAGTTGTACTTCGACCACCACCAGCAAAGCACCACCCTTGAGCTGCAACAGGAACTGATTGCCGACCGGCCAGTCTGGCTGGAGGATATTCGCCTGTGGTTCACACCGGCAGCGCCTGCATCCAACGCTCACCAGCAGGACGCTGACTGAGATGTCGGCAGCCTATTCGATACCCGCTGCACCGGCCACAGTCAGCGGCGAGATCAAGCGCAGCGAGTTTATTACCTGCATTGCCCATACCCCGGGGCGTGAAGCAGTCGCCGCCTTCATTCAGTCCTGTCGTGATGCCCATCCGAAAGCCAATCATCACTGCTACGCATTTATTGCTGGCGCTCCCTACGATGACACCAGCCATGGCAGCAGTGATGATGGCGAACCTGCTGGCAGTGCCGGACGACCGATGCTCAACGTACTCAGCCATTCAGGTATCGGAGAGATCACCGTGGTGGTCATCCGCTACTTCGGAGGGATCAAACTGGGTGTCGGTGGACTGGTCAGAGCTTACAGCCAGAGCACTCAGGACGGATTGAAGGAGCTTCTCCTTCAACAGTTCACGCCGCGCTTCCCTCTCTGGCTGCGTTGTGACTACCCAACCCATGCCCAGTTACTGCGTCGCCTGCCTGAATGGGATGCGAAAGTGGAACAGGAGCACTTTGCCGTGGATGTCACCCTTTGTATGGCCGTCCCTTCAGCACTGCGTGATCAGGCATGTCAAAGCCTGCTGCAACTGGGTTGTCAGCTGTGTGATCCGCCCGCATAACAAGAGCGACAGACGTCACCCCCCTTGCCCTGGAACGTATTGGCGCTCCTGGTGGCAAGGCAGGCCTTGCTGGTTACGACGATTGAACTATGAAAAAATGCATATCAATGCGCGACAGCAGTAACGACATCGAGATGAGAGCTGATAAACTGCAAGGCGTTTAGTAAGTCACAACTCTTTTGAGGAGGAGTCCCTATGTCTGCCCTCACAACCAAAGATGTAGCCCAGCGCCTGCATCGCTACGACCTGGATGAGCTGATTGATCGAGGTGCACAAATTTTTGGGGACAAAGAGCAATTCTTTCAGTGGATGCTGAATAGTCAGGACACCTTTAATGGCATTCGTCCGATCGACATTCTCGACAGTGAAGATGGCAAGGAAGAGCTGATCGATACACTGACCGTGCTTGAGAACGCGCACCAGTATGGTTGAGCAGTTCCACCTCTGAGTACCATAAGGCCGGCATTTCCGGCCTTTTCTATTTCCACTGCCAGCCTCGGATGGCCAGACGGTCAGGCCGATGTTTCTGTGGCCACAACATGCAGCTTTGTTCCCTGCTGCTGCACTACCAGCCTCGCCGACAGCGACAGATCACTGTCCGACACAATGGCATCCAGCTCTGACAGCGCACATACCTTGAACGTACCTACCTGACCATATTTGGAAGAGTCACTGACCAGAATACTTTTCTGTGCAGCCCGCATCGCCGCCTGTTTGACGGGCACTTTACTTTCACTGGGAGTGGACACGCCGCGACTGTCCCACGATGCAGTTGAGAGAAAGCATATATCCAGATTGAACTGCTCCAGCGTACGTGCTGTCAGGGTGCCAACACAGGACTGATTATCCCGCGTCACCAGTCCACCAGTGTGATACAGCTCACACTCGGCAAACTCCGTCAGCAACGCTGCGATGGCAAAATCATTGGTCACTACCATCACATCTGGGCGCTGGCAAAGATGGCGCGCAATCTCCAGTGTTGTGGTACCCGCGTCAAGATAGACTCGTGCAGCAGGACCAATCAGTGCCGCCGCCGCTTTACCAATGCTGACTTTTTTGTGATGCTCCAGACCCTCCTTGGTCTTGTGAGACGGTTCGCTGGTAATCAGCCTGCTGAGCTGAACACCGCCCGACACCGATACCACCCGCCCCTGTGACTCCAGGCTTTGTATATCCCGGCGCACGGTCATATGTGACACAGCCAGCGTTTCAGTCAGCTCGGCAATACTGATCACTTCTTTCTGAGTCAGCAGCGCAATGATCTTGCGCTGACGTTCTGCTGGAATCATGCCTGTTCTCAAACCTTCACATCAACGAGAGGGCAATATACCACCGAACCCCGGCAGCAAGGCGAGCGCTCTGGCTGTGAAATATTGTTATTTTCCCATTTATTCCGCCATCCAGAGCAGAGGTAGCATGTTGCCGTACTCATTCAACGTGACAATTTAACTTTTAATCACATTAATTAGTTGTATTTAGTTAAAATCACGCAGTATTATCCTGCGTTATCAGGACAAGCTCAGCCCACTTAACAAAATCTCACAACAAACACATTTCTCCCTTGAGCTTGCATAAGGCTTTACTGATCCAACCCGCACCACCCTGCCCATCCGGACAATGCGGGAACAGGATCAAACAGATCACCTACAACGATAACAAGGTAGCCTAATGACCACTTCAGCTTCTTCCGTCGGCGTCATCGGTCTCGGTTCCATGGGTATGGGTGCCGCGCAATCCTGCATTCGCGCCGGTCTGCCTACCTACGGGTTTGACATCAATCCGGGCGCACTGGAGGCTTTGCATCATGCCGGTGCCAAGGCAGTAGCCGTTTCTGCCATTGAACTGGCATCGCAGCTGGACTGTCTGGTCCTGCTGGTGGTCAATGCCGCTCAGGTCAATGCCATTCTTTTTGGTGAACAGGGCGTTGCCCCTCATCTGCGTCCCGGCACTGCAGTGATGATCTCCTCCACCATGTCGGCCGCCGATGCCATCGCCATTGAGCAACAACTAAATCAATATCAACTGCTGATGCTGGATGCACCGGTATCGGGCGGTGCCGCCAAAGCTGCCGCAGGCGTAATGACCGTAATGGCCTCCGGCAGTGACGAAGCCTTCGCCAGATTACAACCCGTGCTGGATGCGGTTGCTGGAAAGGTCTACCGCATTGGTGATCAGATTGGTCTGGGGGCGACCGTCAAGGTGATTCACCAGCTGCTGGCAGGTGTGCATATCGCCGCCGGTGCTGAAGCCATGGCCATGGCCGCACGTGCAGGGATTCCGCTGGAGCTGATGTATGACGTGGTCACCAACGCGGCAGGCAACTCCTGGATGTTTGAGAACCGCATGAAGCATGTCGTCGATGGCGACTACACACCGCTGTCTGCGGTCGATATTTTCGTCAAGGATCTGAATCTGGTGGCGGATACAGCCAAGGCCCTGAAGTTTCCGACCCCTCTTGCCTCCACGGCACTCAACATGTTTACCAGCGCCAGCAATGCAGGCTATGGCAAGGAGGATGACAGCGCCGTGATCAAGATCTTCGCTGGCATTGCGCTGCCTGGCGTCAGCAAGGAGTGAGCGGCATGATCACCTCTCAATACGTCCCCATCAGACTCGGCGTCATCGCCGACGACTTCACCGGCGCCACCGATATTGCAGGCTTTCTGGTGCAGAATGGCGTCAGTACCGTGCAGCTGAGCGGCATTCCTGACGCCCCTGTTACCGTTGACGCTCAGGCCATTGTCATCAGCCTCAAGATTCGCTCCTGCCCTGCCGCTCAGGCCGTCGATACAGCACTGCAGGCCCACGAATGGTTGCGCAAGGCGGGCTGCAACCGTTTCTACTTCAAGTATTGCTCGACCTTTGACAGCACCGCTGCCGGGAACATTGGCCCTGTCACCGATGCCCTGCTGGATGCCTGTCAGCAGCCACTGGCGATTATTTGCCCGTCGCTCCCGGTCAATGGACGGACGGTCTATCAGGGTCATCTGTTTGTGTTTGATCAGCTCCTCAGTGAGTCAGGGATGCGCCATCACCCGGTGACCCCCATGACCGACAGCCATCTGGGCCGAGTCATGGAAGCACAGGCGCGCGGTCAGGCCGGACTGGTCAGCTATGACGTTATCAGGCACGGCAGCGCTGTGATTGCCGAACGCCTGCAGGAGCTGACGGAACAGGGTAAACGTTACGCAGTCATGGACACGCTGCAGGAACAGCATCTGCTCGATATCGCCGCAGCCGTTATCGACCAGCCACTAGTTACCGGTGGCTCCGGGCTCGCTATCGGGCTGGCCAGACTGATGGCCACGGAAGACACGGCTCAGAACCATGCTGCTGAAGCGGAAGGCCGCCCGGCGCCGGGCCCGAGCCTCATTCTGTCCGGCTCCTGCTCTGAGATGACCAACCGCCAGGTAAATCATTATCTGCCTCTGGCGGCACATCGCATGATCGATATCCAACGCTGTCTGGAAGACGGCCCCGCCTATTTGCTGGAGTTGCAGCAATGGAGCAGCGAACAGGCCCTGCAAGCCTATCAGCAGGGGCAGCCTGCGCCGCTGCTGTACGCCACGGCCACACCTGATCAGGTCAGTGCGACGCAACAGGCCTATGGTGCAGAACGCGCCAGTCAGGCTATTGAAGCGCTGTTTGGCCAGCTGGCAGCCGGTGTTTACCAGCAGGGTGTGCGTAACTTCATCATCGCCGGAGGGGAAACCTCCAGCAGCGTCACTCAGGCACTGGCCGTCAACGCCTTCCATATTGGCCCGCAGATAGCGCCGGGCGTGCCCTGGGTACGCGCCACCGACCGCCTGCTGTCGATGGCGCTCAAGTCCGGCAATTTCGGCAGTGAAAGTTTCTTCAGCCGCGCTCAGGAGTTCCTGCAATGAACGAGCATGATACCCGTCAGGCCATGGTCGAGCTGGGCCTGTCCCTGTTCAATCGCGGCTATGCCACCGGTGGCTCCGGCAACCTGTCGGCCCGACTGGATGATGGCCGCATTATCGCCACGCCTACCAATTCCTGTCTCGGCCGTCTGCAGGCGGAACGCCTGTCACTGGTGGACGAGGAAGGTCGCCACCTGCAGGGCGACAAACCCACCAAGGAGCTGAGCTTCCACCTGTCGCTGTACCAGAATGACCCCGGCAAGCGCGCCGTGGTGCATCTGCACTGCACCTATCTGACCGCCCTGTCCTGCCTTGAGGGTCTGGACAGCAGCAATGTTATTCGCCCGTTTACGCCTTATTACGTCATGCGTGTCGGTCAGCTGCCGCTGATCCCCTATTACCACCCGGGAGATGAGCGCATCGCCCGTGATCTGGGCGAACAGGCGCGCAATTACAATGCCTTTCTGCTGGCCAATCACGGCCCGGTCGTCACCGGCCGTGACCTGTACCACGCCGTGGACAATATGGAAGAGCTTGAAGAAACCGCGCGGCTGGCACTGCTGCTTTCCCAGCAGCAGGTCCGTTATCTGAGCGAACAGGAAGTCCTTGAATTAAGCCGGAGGAAAGTCTGATGCGTCTGGCAGCCAACCTTACCATGCTGTTCAACGAAGTCGCGTTTATGCAGCGCTTCGCACTGGCCGCTGAACAGGGCTTCAAGGCCGTCGAGTTTCTCTTTCCGTACGAGTTTGATGCCGACCTGCTGGCGCACGAACTGCACCGACATGGTTTGACCCAGGCCTTGTTCAACATGCCACCGGGCGACTGGGCGGCAGGCGAGCGCGGTATGGCAGCGATACCTGGGCGTGAGGAAGAGTTTCGCAGCCATCTGCCGACCGTACTGAAATACGCGCAGGCATTGCAGTGCAAACAGGTCCATGCCATGGCAGGGATAGTGCCTGCCGGAGCACAACGAGCAGATTATGAGGCGACCTTCATCGCCAACCTGCGCCATGCCGCTGACTTTTTTGCGCCTCACAGCATCAGAGTACTGACTGAACCCCTCAATCAGCGTGACATGCCGGGCTACTTTATCAGCCATCAGCGTCAGGCGGCGGCACTGATAGACCAGATCGACCGCGCCAATGTCGGTCTGCAGTTTGACTGCTACCACGCGCAGATCATGGACGGCGACCTGAGCCGCCTGATCGAGTCGCTGCTGCCTTATATCGCCCATATCCAGATCGCTTCTGTCCCGCAGCGGAATGAACCGGATCAGGGCGAACTGAATTATCCCCACTTGTTCCAGCATCTGGAGCAGCTGGGATATCAGGGATGGATAGGTTGTGAATACAAACCTGCCTCCACCACTCTGGATGGACTGGGATGGGCTCAACCTTACCTGAGCTGAACCGCCATCGGTAACACCCGAAGTAAAGAGCAAACGTCATAACAACAACAATGACAGCAGTCTGAAACCTGACCTGTCCGGGTCAGCTCATGCCTGCTTACGAGGTTCTAACGATGAATACCACTCTGATTGGTGTACTGCTGGGCATGATCGCCCTGCTGTTCATGGTGCTGCGCACCCGCATTCACGTTTTCCCGGCCATGGTCATCGCTACGCTGATCATGGGCCTGTTTGCTGGCATGGCGCCAGCTGATCTGACCAAGACGCTGACCACCGGCTTTGGCAACACGCTGTCATCCATTGGACTGATTATCGGTTTTGGCGTCATGATGGGCGCCTGCTTCGAGATTTCCGGTGCCGCCAAACGCATGGCCAAAACCTTCATCAAGATCTTTGGCAAAGGCCGCGAGGACATCGCGCTGGGTGTGACCGGGCTGGTGGTCTCCATACCGGTGTTCTGTGACTCGGCCTATATCCTGCTGCAGTCACTGGTACGGGCCATATCGCGCAACACCGGCAAATCGGCGGTCGGGCTGGGCGCTGCGCTGGCCATCGGCCTGCTCATAACCCATGCCATGGTGCCTCCCACTCCGGGCCCGGTCGGTGTGGCCGGCATTCTCAATGTGGACATCGGTAGCTTCATGCTGTGGGGTATTGTGATCTCCATCCCCATGCTGCTGGTCACCCTGCTGTATACCCGTCGCGTCGGCGAACAGTTCTTCCGCATGCCTGCCGCAGATGGCAGCTGGATTCTGTCACGAGCAGGCATCGACAGCGCTGAACAGATCAGCGATATGGATGACAAGGATCTGCCCGGCAACCTGCTGGCCTTCAGCCCCATCGTGCTGCCCATCATCCTGATCCTGATCCGCACCCTCTTCCCCAACGTACCCGGGCTGGCAGGTGATGTGATTCAACTGGTGGGGCATCCTGTGATCGCTGTCGGTATCGGCGTGTTGATCGCCGTGTACGGTCTGACCGGCAAGCTGTCGCGTGAAGAAATCTTCACCGCCATGGATCGTGGCGTGTCTGAGACGGGCATCATCCTGCTGGTTACCGGTGCAGGCGGCGCCATGGGTGCCATCCTGAAAGCATCCGGTGCGGGCGATGCCATCGCCTCATCCGTGGTCGCTTCCGGCCTGCCTGGCATCATGATCCCCCTGTTCATTTCTGCGCTGTTGCGTGCCGTTCAGGGTTCAGCCACCGTCAGTATGATCACTACCGCATCCATCACTGCGCCACTCATTGCAGGGCTGCAACTGGACCCGCTGTTTGTTGCACTGGCCTGTGCGGTCGGTACAGTGGGCTTCAGCCACTTCAACGACTCCTACTTCCACGTTGTCACCCGTACTCTGGGTATCAGTGACACCCGCTCACAGCTGCGTATCTGGAGCGTGACCGCCACTATCGCCGGGGGCACAGGTGCCACCATGGTGGTGCTGCTCAATCTGCTGTTCGGCTCTGGCGGTACCGCGTTTGACCCGGTCGTTCCCGTCATCCTGACGCTGGTATTGCTGGCGCTGGGGCGTAAACGCGAAGACATCACCCTGCAGGGCGTCACCAGCAAACAAGGTGCCTGACGTTCATCTGAACAACCGTAAATAAAAAATCCGGCGGGAAAACCGCCGGATTTTTTCTTTTGACGCAAAGCCTGAAAGTACAGCGATGATCGCCACACTGTCAGGTGCAGGTCATACGACTCGCCGCACCAGCTGCCCCTGATGCCAGCCGCGCAGATTCTCCTTCAACTGCGTCACCATGCGCTGCCGCGATTCCACCGTGGCCCAAGCGTTGTGAGGAGTAACAATCAGGTTATCAAGCGGTTCATCCAGCAGGATGTTGCCTTCTCGAGGAGGCTCCACACTCAGCACATCGGTTGCCGCAGCGGCAATGATGCCGTGCTTCACCGCCTGATGCAGATCCTGTTCGTTGACGATGCCACCGCGGGCCGTATTGACCAGCATGGCACGGGTTTTCATCAACCCCAGACGACGGGCATCAATCAGATTGCGGGTGGCGTCTGTCAACGGGCAATGCAGGGTCAGGAAGTCTACCTGAGGCAGCAGCGCATCCAGCTCGATGCGTCCATCCGTCGCTTCGGTGCCGGGGCGGGCAGCGACCAGCACCTTCATACCAAACGCCTTTGCCAGATGGGCAACCGCCTGCCCCAGTTCACCATAGCCAATGATCCCCAGCGTCTTGCCCGCCAGTTCACCCATCGGGTAGTCCGCCAGACAGAAGGTGCTGCTTTTCTGCCAGCGCCCTTCAGCGATGTCGGCCTGATACCAGGTAAACCGGGTTGCCAGCACCAGCATCAGCATCAGCGTATGCTGAGCCACTGCGGGCGTACCGTAACCCTGACAGTTGCAGACCGGGATGCCGCGCGCCTGTGCCGCCTGCAAATCCACGTTATTGGTGCCGGTGGCTGAGACGAGAATCAGCTTGAGGTCAGGCAACGCCTGGATGGTGTCGGCCGTCAGTACCACCTTGTTGACGATAGCGACCGTGGCCCCCTGCAGTCGTTCCAGCACCTGTTCCGGCCGGGTGCCGGGATACTTCACGTAGCTCAGACCCGGCAGATGCAATCCACGCATATCGAGATCACCAAAATCCAGACTCGCTTCATCAAGAAAGACAATACTCGACATGGGCTCATTCGCTCCTTGGTATCGATAGAAAAGTAGGGAAACAAGGTAACTGTTCGGCGGTCCCTGTGCTGCAGGCACTACAGCACGCGACTCTCTTTACACAACATTGGTCACGCAATGTTCGCCACGCAACGTTCGCCATACCACAGAGCACTGGCTCAACGAACCGCGTTACAGACCTGAAGACAGTTGGGGCAAGGCCAGATCAGCCGCCAGCGGCAGTTTGAAATGCAGCAGATCATCAGCTCGGGTCTTGCCCATATTGATGGCAATCATCGGCTTGCCCAGCTCATGGGCACGCCGGCAAAACCGGAAGCTGGAAAACACCATCAGCGACGTACCGATCACCAGAACACCATCTGCCGCCTCCAGTGCAGCAAAAGAGCGATCAACCCGCTCACGAGGCACATGATCACCGTAGAACACCACATCGGGCTTAAGAATGCCGTTACAGGCAGGGCAATCGACCACCCGAAAGTGACTGAAATCGATGCCATCCAGATCCGCATCACCATCCGGCGCGGTGTCCGCGCGCATGGCCGCATAATCCGGGTTGAGCAGCGCCATGTGCTGGTGATGTTCATCCCGCGGCATCAGCAGGCCACAGGACATGCAACGAATATCGGCGGAACGCCCGTGCAGATCGACCACCTGCTGGCTGCCTGCTTTCTGATGCAGGCCATCGACATTCTGGGTTACCAGCAACTCCACCTTGCCGCGCTGCTCCCAGTCTGCCAGCGCTCTGTGTGCGGCATTGGGCTGCGCCCGCGACATCACCGGCCAGCCCACCAGACTGCGCGCCCAGAAACGCTGACGACAGGCTTGCTGCTTCATGAAGTCCGCATGCTGAACGGGAGGATTTCGCTTCCAGTTACCTTCGTGGTCACGATAGTCGGGAATTCCCGAGGCGGTGCTGATACCGGCCCCGGTAATCACAAACAGGCGAGGATGGCTGCGCAGCCAGTCGGATGTTCTGGCGAACAGCGCTTCACGGCTCTGTGCAGTTGCCATTGACTCTTCACTGCTTACTGCGTCCTGACCATTCATGCTGCTTTCCTTTATCTGACCGGCCTGCCTGAACACGCGGCTGGCTTACCAGGCGTTTTCATCCACACCCATTTTGCCGAGAAACTGCCGATGGCTGGCCATTTCTGCCTCGGTAGGTTGCAGCACCGGGATGGCTGCCTTTCGCACTACCCGACGGATAATACCGGCATCATCCTCACCTTCCCCTTCACCTGCCAGCATCAGGCTGGTCTGGCCACCGGTCATCAGCAGATACACATCAGCCAGAATCTCGGAGTCAAGCAAGGCGCCGTGCAGGGTACGCCCGGAGTTATCGACGCCCAGACGACGGCACAGCGCGTCCAGGTTGTTCTTCTGCCCCGGGTACATCTTCCGCGCCATCGCCAGGGTGTCGGTAATGGTGCAGATCTCATCGATACGCTGCAGTGCCGGGTTGTACATCTTCAATTCATGATTGAGGAAGCCAACGTCGAACGGCGCGTTATGGATGATCAGCTCAGCCCCGGTCACAAACGCCAGAAAGTCGTCCACCACTGCTGCAAACTTGGGTTTATCAATCAGAAACTCATCGGTAATGCCGTGCACCGCCACTGCTTCCGGGTCCACTTCACGCTCGGGATTGATGTAGACGTGAAAATGGCGACCGGTGTGCTTGCGATCCACCAGCTCGACGCAACCGATCTCCACCAGACGATGGCCTTGCAGGGGGTCGATACCGGTGGTTTCGGTATCCAGAATTATCTGTCTCATGGGGTTCGCTCTGCTCCTGCTTCCACCGCCTCACTACCTCCAACAGACTGGGCGGAATTTATTGCGGTGGGATGAACATCAAGATAATGACCTGCAACGCAGCAGGTCATCAGAAATAATAGATCAGATCACTTGGCACGCTCTTCAGCCAGCGCCTGCTCCAGTCCCTGATTGGCCAGCTGATCTGCCAGCTCATTGCCTTCATGGCCTGCGTGGCCCTTGACCCAGTGCCAGCGCACATCATGCCGCTGGGTTTGCTCATCCAGCGCCTGCCACAGGTCCTTGTTCTTCACCGGCTCCTTGCTGGCCGTCTTCCAGCCCTTGGCTTTCCAGCCTTTCAGCCAGCTCTGAATACCCTGCTGCACATAGCGGGAATCGGTAAACAGATCCACAGGGCAGGGCCGTTTCAGTGCCCGAAGCGCTTCAATGGCGGCCATCAGTTCCATACGGTTGTTGGTCGTATGTGGTTCACCGCCGCACAGCGTACGCTCCACGCCCCGGTAACGCATGGCGGCTCCCCAGCCACCGGGGCCGGGGTTACCACGACAGGCGCCGTCGGTATAAATCACTACTCGTTGAGATTCAGTTGTCACCTTTGGGGTTCCGCATAGCTTTGGGATTGCGCATTGAAGGTCGTGCCACAGGCATTGGCAGCAGGGGTCTGACCCGCCAGCTGGGGCGAATCGGGATCATGCTGCTGACCTCCTTGCAGGCGACGGTGACGCTGAATACGCCAAACCAGTCCGCCAACCCATGTTGACAATAATTAAGCACCGGGCCATTGAAACGATGCACAAAATGACCCTGACGATGCTCCACCCGGCAAGACAGCAGTGTCAGCCAGTCATTGAGACGGCTCTTGCTCAGCGCAGGCCAGCGCCGCAGGCGGGTAAGGCCGGCAGGATTGTACCCAACGACCACCAAATGGCCAGAAGGAATCAATGCACGAATGGCCTCACGCAGCACCTGATGAGGCTGACGAGCAAAGTCCAGTACATGATGAAGGACGATGACATCGAGGGAGTTCTCGGCAAAGGGCAGCTCATCCGGACGCATCACCAGACCACCGAAAGGCAGTTCGCCGCGAGCACTGGGCAGACTGTGCATAATATGGCGGATGGTACTTTGCTGAGCCAGTTGCCGGCTGCCAGCCACACTTTGCGACAGCAGATGATAGCCAAACAGACCGGGCATGATGCGATCCAGCGCCTGCTGCTCAGCGGCCAGCAGTTGTTGCCCTGCCGGGCTGTCTAGCCAGTTACGCCACTTTTTCAGCGACGGCTTGTAAGCTGATTCATCAATCACAGAGGCCAATTTCACGGAAGCAACGCTCAAAGAAACAACCTCCTGTTGACTGCAAGTAACGCATCGACATCGTCGATACCACTTTATTCATATTCTGAGGGCATACTCAGCCCATGCTGGCGGAGCGTGTGCATCATCTGGAACCTGTGTACCACCTGCCGCGTATCGGTCACAGGGTATCGGCAACCTGACGCAGCAACGAGAGATCAGTATCAACACTGATCGTAAACCGCCTTGCTTACCCCCGGAAGAAAAGCGCTATCATAGCAGAAACCCTCGTATGGAGACGTACAATGCCCCGCATAACGCCCATCCCGGCCTTCAACGACAACTACATCTGGTGCTGGATTGATGAGGATAGCCACAGGGCTGCCGTTGTGGACCCGGGAGATGCGGACCCCGTCCTCAGCTTCCTCAAACAACACCAGCTGCAGCTCGATACCATTCTGGTCACCCATCATCATCATGATCACACCGGCGGCATTGAGCGCCTGCTGCAGGAGGCGTCACCGCAGTCCAGCATTCCGGTATACGGCCCATCCAACTCGGTGATCCGCAGTATTTCCGAACCGATGCATGAGGGTGAATCCTTCCTGCTGTTCGGGCGACGGGTGCAGGTGATGACTATTCCTGGCCATACCCTTGATCACATCGGCTATTTTGTCGCTGCCAGCGCTACTGACCAGACGCCATTTGTATTCTGTGGTGACACCTTGTTTCGGGCAGGCTGTGGCCGTCTGTTTGAAGGCACGCCGGAGCAGATGCTGCAATCCCTCAACCGTCTTAATGAACTGCCCGCCGAAACACTGGTCTACTGCACTCACGAGTACACCTTATCCAATCTGGCGTTTGCCGCTGCTGTCGAGCCACACAACCAGGCGATTCAGGAGGCCATCAAGGCCGATCAGCACAAGCGTCAGCAGCAGGTGCCTACCCTGCCCTCCACACTGGCAGAAGAGCGCAGGATCAATCCTTTTATGCGGACAGAAGCGCCTGCGGTGCAGGCTGCAGCGGGGAACCTCGAACAGATCGATACCACTAATGCAACAGAAGTGTTTAGAGTGATAAGGGATTGGAAGAATCGTTTCTGAACGTTTCTTGATCAATTTCCTTGACCGGACCCTTCAGGCTTTTTTAGAATCTCGCGGTTTCGACTCACTAGAGATGCTTTCCGACAGCATTTTTGAGCTCAGGCAGACAGCGTTTTCAGATACAAAACAGGCGTTTCTCTGGCACAGACAACGCCTTTTTATCGTGGATTCACGCTGGTAGTTCATGCCTGGGTACGCAGCAAATAATGGCCGGACGGAGAGCAGAACAACAGATTGGAGGCAGTTTTGCTCAGTAATGTTGGTTCTGTAATCGCCCCGAAACCCGCGCGTGTAACGTCCTGGCTGGG
The DNA here is from genome assembly GCF_003194385.1 of Pokkaliibacter plantistimulans. GTDB lineage: Bacteria > Pseudomonadota > Gammaproteobacteria > Pseudomonadales > Balneatricaceae > Pokkaliibacter > Pokkaliibacter plantistimulans. The sequence continues at coordinate 1,748 of NZ_LAPT01000033.1, read as the reverse complement.
CCTTGCCTGTGTTTCCCTGCTGTTGAGTGCCTGTAATCAGGTGCCCCAGAAGCAGGCGGATACTGGTTATGCTCCCCACTATCGTGACAACGATATCCGGGTTCCAACCTATGTCCGTCCTACCCGCAGCAGTTCCATTGAACAGCGTCAGGTTGCTGATGACCCCGAGATCCGTCTGAACCAGCAGGAAGACGACGATCTATGGCAACAGACCCGTGATAATTTCCAGCTCAAAGGGTTTTATGACAACCCCCGCGTGCTAAGTCAACGGGAATGGTACGAAAGTTACAAACGCTATCTAGAAAAAGTCAGTAATCAGGCATCACCCTACTACTACCACGTACTGAACCAGGTGCTGGCGCGCAACATGCCCGCCGAGATCGCACTGCTACCTTTTATCGAAAGTGCCTACAACCCTATGGCGGTGTCCCCTTCCAAGGCCGCTGGCCCCTGGCAGTTCGTGCCCGGCACAGCCAAGCATCTGGGCATGCGCAAAAACGACTGGTATGACGCTCGACGTGACATCGTTGACTCGACTCAGGCTGCACTGAACTATCTGCAGGTGCTGGCTGACCGTTATAACGGTGACTGGCTGCTGGCACTGGCAGCCTACAACGCCGGTGAAGGCACCATCGATCAGGCCATCAGCCGTAATCAGGGCAAAGGCCTGCCCACCGACTACTGGTCACTGAATCTGCGCAATGAAACCGCGACCTACGTGCCACGTCTGCTGGCTCTGGCCTCGATTGTCGATGATCCGGAAGACTTTGGTGTAGCGCTGGCGCCCATCAGCAATTCTCCTTATTTCACCGTGGTCAAAACCCACGGCCAGATCGATCTGGATACCGCTGCCAACCTGGCTGGTGTCAGCAAATCAGAGCTGAGCGCTCTCAACCCCGGCTATACCTCCGGCGTCACCGCACCCAAAGGGGATGGCCCCGGCCGTCTGCTGGTGCCGATAGAGGCTGCCGAAACCCTGCGTATCGGTCTGAACAACATCACCCCGGAGCAGCAGGTAGCGTGGCGTCGCTATGAAGTTCGCCGTGGCGATAATCTGGGCGTTATTGCCGAGCGCTTTGGCACCTCAGCGCAGGCTATTAAGGACATTAACTCGCTGCGCTCCAACCGCCTGCGAGTAGGCACCAGCCTGATGATCCCGGGCACGTATAAGTCCATATCACAGCAGCAGATCGCCCAGACCAGCAAGGTGCAGCGCACCATCGCCCAGATCAACACCAGCAAGGGATCCTCGGCGCCAGCACCGGCCAAGAACCGCTCTTACAAGGTGCGTTCGGGTGACAGCCTGTACACCATTGCCCAGAAGAGCGGGATGAGCGTCAAGGAGCTGGCCTCCCTGAACAAACTCAACCCCCGGACCCCATTGAAAGTGGGGCAGACGCTGAGTCTCAAGGCACTGCAAAAAAGCAGCGCCCAGCAGCAGGTGGCATCCAGCAAGGTCAACTACAAGGTCAGAAATGGTGATTCCCTGTCGACCATTGCCGACCGTTTCAATGTCAGTGTCAAATCACTGCAGACCTGGAATGGCCTGAAAAACCACAGCATTCGCGCCGGGCAGAGCCTGACGGTCTACACCAGTGAAGTGGCTTCTGCAGGTGCCAGCGATACCTGACCTGCTCCTTTAACAGGCTGTTGAAAAACGTTATCGAGGCAGCCGGGACAAGGAAATACCCCGAGGGCACAAGAAACAGGCGAAAAAGCGGAGTTTAGTGGACTAAATGAGCATTTGA